>CAZBKZ010000022.1:0-44357 GCA_964492615.1 uncultured Syntrophomonadaceae bacterium
TCAATGGTTATATCCAGGGCAAAAGAATCATGGCCAGGGTTAATCTTGTAAACGTCTCTCCTATAAGACAATTACACTTTATAATATATATGTTTTGCATACAAGACAAAAATATATTAAATGAGTTGAGGGGAATGGGGTTTGACTCACTGGATGTGATTCATTTGGGGCTCTACGGTAATAGCGAGCTTAAAACATGGTTTGAAAAAGAATGTGCCGAGAGGGTAGCAACAAAATTGGATATGGCGATAAACAGCTTTCGGTTTAAAAAAATTAAAACTATCCCTTATGATCTTATTGCTGAGCTGTGCCGGAAAATGGCAGTTGAGGACTATATCCGTTTTTATGAACAGTCTTTGCGAAAAACCAAATGATGTTGGATCGGTGCTTTTTTGCCATCAAAGCGGGGTCAATAAAACATTCCGGATCTATATGCACTGATACCGAGAGGTTTAAGAAATCCTCTTTGAGTATTTCGCCTGGATGAACTTCTGGTATTTGATTGTCCTTTTTTCGCACCCCCCAAATCAGTGGTAATCGACTGCTGCTACATTGTAAGCATCACCGTTGTGCCAGGTAAAACAAATTCTATACTGCTTATTACAGCTACAAGTTCAGTGCTGGTGATTATTCTGAAAGCCCTTCGCTTATCGTTGCGCGGGTAGATTTGCTAGATGGCATTGTTCAATTCTTACAAATAAAAAGCAGTGATAAAACCCACCGTTAACATATATACTGCCGGAATCCAAATGCCTCGAAAGCATAATTGCATAAAATAAAACTAAAATTCTAGAATCTCAACTTTGTTTTTAAGATTTTTATTAATCACCTGGAAATGTTTGTCCAGAGTACAGATTGAACATTGATTATTCCTGGCAGCTGAATAAATTATAAGATCAATAAAGGGGACAGTAATACCCTTACTTCTTAAATGCGATCCTGCTAGCCCAGCGTCAAGCCAGTCCTGATCCGCTATCTGTATTCTATTAATGCTCTCCAGGGCATAAGTGAATGACTCTTTTTCATTTTCGGTTTTCATGCCCTGAATTAACTCTGAAATGACAGGCCCAATAATATAAACTGAGTATTCTTCTCTACTATGAATGAAATTGGCTACAGCTCTATTACCCTTAAAATATTCCACCCAGGCTGATGTATCAATTAATGTTTTCTTCATCGTTCAAAATTCCTCTGCTGCCTCATTGCCTTCTCGTCAAATTCAACTTTTCCGACAAGCGCTTTAAGCTGTTCCATTTTTTTCATCTGTAAAGCGTCACGTAAGGCATATTCAATCGATTTCGACCTTGATTCGGCCTTATAGATTGCCTCGGCTTCCTTAATCAATTGATCATCAATATTTATTGTTGTTCGCACCTTGCATCACCTCAGTATTCATTAATGAGCATATAGATTATATGCATTATCTTGCATCATGTCAATTGTTCTATCGGAGAATAACTGTTTCACAGAGAGAACCCCGGGCTGAAGAATAATAAGCTTTACGCAGAGATTCAACAGCTCAGGGTAATCCGCAATAGCCAATAAAGGAAACCAGCTGTTTAGGCGGAAACTTATACATGTAAATTCGATAATAGATACTGGATACTAACTGAAAGGAAAAGTGACATGAATCTTGACAAACTACTGGCCCGCCGACTGCCAGATCCGCTGTTGCGGATGGCGGTAAAATTAATTCTAAACCGTAAAGCCGAACAGCAGGTTATTAATGATATTGAAGAGCGCCAGGTCTTTATTTCCTCCTTTGTTGAAGGTTTAAAAGAGCAGGAAATTGCTGTATTTACTGACGATGCAAATGCCCAGCATTACGAACTGCCGCCTCAGTTTTTTAAAATGGTTCTGGGGAAAATGCTTAAATACAGCTGTGGTTACTGGCCGGATTCACTTTCTCCAAGGCAGGCTGCCAATTATCTTGACTGTTCTGAGGAAGAAATGCTGGCCCTGACCTGCAGCCGGGCTGAAATAGCCAATGGCCTAAAAATTCTCGACCTGGGCTGCGGGTGGGGCGCTGCCTCTTTGTATATGGCCCGTGAATATAGCGGTGCGGAGATTACGGCGGTATCAAACTCGACTTCACAGATTGAATATATTAAGGGGGAGGCCAAACGGCTCGGCTTCAGCAACCTCACTGCTTTAAAGGCTGATATTAACGAGCTTGAAATGCCGCTCAAGTTTGATCGAATAGTAACCGTGGAAATGTTTGAGCATATGCGCAATTATGAAGCACTGCTCAGCAAGGTGGGAAGTTTTATTAAACCGAGAGGGAAGCTGTTCATTCATATATTTACTCATCATACTTACCCATTTCTTTATGAAGACCGAACCGGTAATGATTGGATGGCCAGGCACTTTTTCACCGGGGGCACTATGCCCAGCAAAGATTTACTTCACCACTTTCTTGATCATTTTAGCCTGGAAAAACAGTGGGCTGTGTCTGGAACTCATTACCGCTACACTCTTGAAGCGTGGCTGCAAAACATGGATCGACAGAGGGAGGAGATATATCCTCTTTTTGTTGAAACTTACGGGGCCGAGCAGGCTGAAAAATGGTGGAACTACTGGCGCCTGTTCTTTATATCCTGTGCTGAATTCTTTGGTTTCAGAGGTGGTAATGAATGGTTTATCAGCCATTACCTGCTGTCGAAAAGGTAGCCGGGGGAAAAAGTTTCTACAATGAAAAGCTGCTGAAGTGGTTTTTTTTTGCCGGTCAGTCGGCAATTACCACCCGGTTGCGGCCTGTTTCTTTAGCTTTATAGAGGGCCTTATCGGCAGCAGCAATCATTTTTTCTGCCGGCATCTCTGTTGTTGGAACCTGGCTGACTACGCCGATGCTCATGGTAACGTATTTGCTGACGGCAGAATCATCATGGGCTATCTTCAACCCTTCAATCTCTTTTCTTATGTTTTCTGCTATTATAACAGCGTTTGTTTCTTTAACTTCCGGAAGAATTAAAACAAACTCTTCTCCACCGAAGCGGGCAGCCAGATCTCCGCTTCTCCGGCAGTAGTTGGCTAGAACAGCCGCTACAGCTTTGAGACAGTCGTCCCCAGCCTGATGCCCGTACCGATCGTTGAAGTGTTTAAAAAAGTCAATATCAAACATCATAACGGTAAGCGGCTTTTCATTCCGCTGCATGCGTCGCCATTCTTCTCTCAACTGTTCGTCCAGCCTGCGCCGGTTGGCAAGCCTGGTTAGGTCATCGGTGTCAGATAAATCTTTAATTAATTGGTAATGGTGGGCATTTTCAATAGCCAGGGCGCAGATGTTAATAACTCTATCAGCTAATTTTTTGTATTGATCCAAAAATTGGGGTTGATTAACTTTAATAATTTCCAGGTAACCCAGTAAACCGCTGTTGCCCGTTATCTGTATGGTAAAACTATCTGTTGTTTCTTCCTGTTTAAGATGCCCTGCTTCTTTTTTATCATTAGCAGGCCGGTATTTAACTATTTGCGGGGCAAGAAGCATAGTAAATATTTCCTTAATTTTTTCAATTACAGCCCCTTCTTCCCTGATCCGGGCCAGCTGATCGAGAAGATCTAGGGTCATGGCAAAGTCAGCAAGTCCTCTCTGTATTTTAGTGGTATTAACTTGTTCTGTGGCGAAGTTGCTTGTATTTCGCGTTTTTAATAGTTTATTGGTTAATAGCAGTTTAAGATATTCCAAGCCTACCTTAAGCGATTTAAAAGGGAGATTGACGTAATCGGCAAATTGAGCCAGCTTCTTTTCAGCTGAAGAATCAACTCCAGTATCAAGCAGCAAAATTGCCCTGCTTGTATCTTTGAAAAATTGTATGGCCTGGGGTTGATCAAATCCCCACCCTGCAAGAGTATCAGGCCAGGAAGCAAGCCAGCCTGGTGTAACTAAAAAGTAGCCCTGCTCAATGTAATACCCGGCAAGGTCTGGATTGGTTAGCAGATGATAACATTGTCTAGTATCATTGCTGCAGTTACAACCTATTATAGTCTGCTCTTTTGATAATCCGTTTATGCTTCCGCAGCTGATTATATGAAGCTGCTGGTAATTATCGAGGTTAGGTATGGATTCGCGAAGTCTGGACCATTCTATTGGTGGCAGTCCACAGCGGTTGGGGAAATAGGCAATGTCTAATTCGCTGAAGCTTTCTTTAAGATTGAGGCTTTCCAGTTCGCGGCGATAATTATTACAGAAGACAATTAACTGTTTATCCATTGCAATTCACCGTAGTTTCTATTGGGTACTGACCATAGGTGCGAACTGCATCTGCTATTGCAAATAGCACTTCGTCAGGAACCTGGTATGGTATTTCACCATGGTTGTCTGAAAGTATAAATCCGCCCCCCGCGGCAGCACTAATAATTGCATCTTTAACCTTTTCAGTTGCTTCCTGTCGATTCCAGTGAATCATTTCCAGGCCGTTCAGATTGCCGATTATAGTTAGTTTGCCACAGCCGGCTTGTTTTAATTTACCGATATCTTCGGCCGAGCTTACGCCAACCGCACCGGTGCCGGTTTCTGCCAGATCATTTAAAATTGGCATGGCCAGGCCTGAAGCCATGTGTGTTGCTGTGGGGCCCTTGATTTTATTGATGGTGTTTTTTGCTACATGAAACCCTGTTTTCAGGTATAGCTCCCTTGGAATAATGGTTGGTGAAGAGACTGGGTCGAAATAGCAGATAGCTGTTGCTCCTGCAGCAAGCTGGGCATTGGCCCAGGCAATACAAAATTGCTGATTAACTTCCATCAATAGATTAAAAAGTTTTGGTTCTTGATAAATTAATTCAAAGTATGCTTCAAAACCGAGCTGCATTACCGGAACTGAAAATGGTGAAAGTGCAACTCCAAGTACCGGAACCTGACCATTGGCTTTTTCATGCAGTAAACCTATTGTTTTTAAAACTTCCTGTAAAATAGGTACACCAGCAATTGCAGGGGGCTTTAATTGTTTGATTTGGTTAAAACTTTTTATAAACGGTTCACCGGAATTTGGGGGTCCGTCTTTATAATAAACCACTTCTCCGCCCCAGGCCTGTATTTCAACCGGGGCGTAGAAAAAACCAAAATAGCAGTCATGACCAAACTTCTCCAGTAACCTTGCCTGGCCTTCTACTACATTTTCTGCTTTCGAATAATATTCACTAAGCTCCATGCCGAGCTCTTTTGCTCCGTGCATAGTTAACAGCAGGAAAAGAGGCACCCTGTCCGGTTCCTTGTGTCCTAACGTAGTCATTACTCTTTGCATGGAAGTCATATTACGCTCAACCATTATCAGGCTCCCCTTCCAGGTGGTTGATCAGATGCAGCGCATCTGATGCTGAATAGCCGACAGCATCTGCGCCAACTATTTGCCAGAGCTCATGGTCCAAGCGAAATGGAGCGCCTCCGACGATAACTTTGACTCTTGTTTGAGACGATTTTAAACCTTTTATAACATCCTTAACCTGTAAGGCTGAAGAGAGCATGAGAACGGATATCAGCAGCACTTCAATGCCATCTTCCCTGACTTTCTCCACCAGTGTTTTTGTTTCAACTCTTCCATAATCGATTAGCTCAAATCCACTGGCTCTCAGTACTGCATAAACAATACGTTTGCCGAGCGCATGATAATCGTTCAGCAGGGCTATAGCCGCTGTTGGTTTCTTTTTGCGCAAACCGCTCTCATCAGGCAGTACTTTTTCCAAAAGATCTTCACTGATTTTTCCACTCATGTAAACCTGCGAGAGGGCATACTCACCGCTGTGCCAACCTTGACCGATATCATCAAGCACTTTAACCACTACCTGATCAATAAATGAAAAAACTGTGTTACTTTCAAGGTACTTGTCCATAATGGCTGCTGCGCTTGTCGAATCACTGGCAAGGAGTGCATTATGAAAACTGACTTTGGCTTCTGCCATAGTTTTCGCTTTTTCCTCCTTTACAGGTTCTGGTTACTATAATAATACATTACATTTTAGTGAAAGAATAGTTTTAAGTTGCAAGAGGATAACCAAAAGTTCATAGAAAATTACTCTTCAGCCTCAGCAAGCAACGATCTGTACTGGTCCGGATCTTTAACCCTGTTGTCGAGCACCTGAATAATAACCACTCCTATCTTTGCTTCCGGAAAGAGATCCCAGAATAGTGTTTCCGCGGTAAACTGTTTCATGATCAATGACCTCTTACAGGTTATTTCTTACGACCAGGTGGCAATATACTGCAGGCCGGGATAGTCAGGGCTGTCCGGTTTGGCTCTCCACTGGCCGGGCAGCTTTTCTTCTTCAGCTACCAGGGCAAAGTGGCACATGGCGATCCCCATGTCAAGATACTGTATGCGAATTTTACCCAACATCCGGTTATATATTTTATTTTCCTGCAGGTAGAGGTGGTAACTGCCAATTTCATCTCTGATTATCCTCCAGGGCTGGCGGTTTGATGCTGAAGGGCCCAGGCGCACTGCTTCCAGGGGGGCGGAGTAGGGGCCGGCTTCTTCTTCGCCAAGCGCAGTTTTTCCGTCGGGGCCGAAGAAAAGTTCAGCCTGGGGCTTACGCCTCTGTGCCTTAACGGCGAGGCGGGTTAACTGATCAGAGTGGTTATATTCTTCTGCAGGGTAACCAACCGGGGTAATGGCCGGAAGCAGTTCACCCGGCTTTAGATCCATTTGCCTGGCAAAGGAGGCTCTTTTAAAAGTGCCGCCAAGCCAGCAGGTTCCCAGCCCAAGGCTGGTTGCCCTGAGGATAATCTTTTCCAGGCAGAAGCCTAAATCTTCCAGGGCTCCGGGTTTATCTTCAATGCTGCAGAGAATGTAGTGACGTGCCCCCTTGATAAAGCCGTAAGTGCCCAGGGAGCGCAGCTCTTTTTTGTCGAGGGGCTCGAGGTTAAGTATTTGATAACGCGGCCTGGTGCCGAAAGGGCCGCTGCCGGTATTCTCGATATAGTTTTCAAGGTCGTTCAGCATAGCTGTGTTGAGCAGACGATCGGAGTAGTTGCGGATTGATATTCTTTCCTGGATTGTTTTAAACGCTGCAAATTGTTCCATTGTTAATAAGCCTCCCCTGTTCTGTTGCGATAGCGTTATTTGTCCCGCTTTTGATTAAAGTTTAACAAAATTTATTTTGGGCAGCAATTGTTTAGAAAAATATCAGATTTGGCTTTTTTGCAATTCAGAGTTAAACAGGATACTTCTATAATTTATTTCACCACCGTAAATATTGTTGATAAAGCTTGACTTCTTTTAGTTATGAATTTATACTAAAAACGAATAATGGGTAATTTCCCATAAAAAAGGCTTATTATCTATTTTAGTCTTTGTTTCAGCTGGCTGAACGAGATATAGATAGGATGTGGTTCGCAGGATAAGAATATATATTTAAAAATATGCAATTGCCTCCGAGTTTGTTTTCCTAAAGCTGTTGCTATGGAAACAAGCCGATAGGGTAGCACGGGAAACGGTGTTGCCTCCCGGTAGTGGAAAGGAGATGGTTATAAAAAGGTATCTATTTTACCTATGCTAGTACGTCTTCTTTCAGAAGGCGTTTTTATTTGTTCTTATAAGAGATAACAGCTAATTATTAAGGGCCTTATGTGGTTAAATAAAACATAAAGAAAGGTGAGAAAATGTTATTTAAAAGCAAAAGGTTATACATTGCTGCAGTATTGATGATTTTGCTCGGTTGTTTTGTATTTATTATTGGATGTGAATCACAGGCAGAGGAGCTAGATCTTTTTGTAGCAGCCGGCTTGAAAAAGCCGATGGACGAGGTAATCGCAATTTTCAAAGAAGAAACTGGCGTAGAAGTAATCCCTAACTTCGGTCCGTCTGGTGGTCTCTACACTCAAATTGAGGAAGATCAACCCTGTGATTTATATTTTTCCGCAGACTGGTCCTATATAGAAAAACTGGAAGAGTCTGATCGGGTAGCTGTAGCAGAAAAATTCCTGCTTGATCATGAAGTTTTAGTTGTTTCTGAATCAGGACAGGGTAAGGTTACCTGTTTTGAGGATTTACTTAAACCTGGTATTGCGGTTGGTATATGTGAGCCGACTGCCCCCGGTGGTTTTTACGCAGAAACAGCATTAAAAAGCATGGGTCTATGGGATGATTTGGTTGCTTCCGGAAACCTGAAGGCACGTCCTTCTACGGTAAACCAGTTGGCTTTAATGATTGAGGAAGATGAACTGGATGCTGGTTTGAATTACAGCAGTGTCACTAACCTTAACAATCAAATAATTGTGGAAACTGTACCTCTTGAGCATACAGGAGATATTATTTTTGGAGCCTCAATCATAAAAGGCGGGAATGAAGACTTAGCTCAAAGGTTCTTGGAAATAGCGTTTGAACATATTGATGAATTTACTGTTTACGGGTGGTTACCGTGCGAATGATTAGTAATAAAAATTTAATTGATGTCTTATTTGTACCTTTGTTTGCACTTTTTGTAGTGTATCCATTGGCGGCCCTGCTGGGCCGCCTTTCCCTCGAAGGTATGACAGTGACCTTTGCGGATTTATTTTTTTGGCAGAGCTTAAAAAACACCTTAATTGCTGCCCTGGCAGCTTCACTGATGAGTCTGCTTCTGGCACTCGGTTTTGGTTACTATCATTTGTTTGGAAGGAACACTCTTGTCTACCGGATTGCAAATCTGATGAATGACCTGCCTATTGCAATACCCCATACTGTTGCCGGACTCGCTCTGTTACTGGCGTTTGGACGGAATTCTTTTGGGTTTGTTGGCAGGACTGGCCTTGCTTTTACCCTGGTGGCTGTTGTACTGGCCATGTTTTTTGTTTCCTATCCTCTTGCCGCACGAACCATTGCGTCTGGTGTAGATCAGATTGATCCTGAGATGGTAGCAGTAGCAAGAACACTGGGCGATATTCCATATAAAGCTTATTTGAGAGTTGTAATTCCTGCTTTGGGAGAAGCACTTTTTTCAGGCTTTGTTTTAAGTTATGCCCGTTCATTGAGTGAATTTGCTGCAGTAGCCATGTTTGGAGGTAATGTCCCCGGATCTACCCAGGTTCTGGCTTCTTATGTTTTTAGCAAGGTAGAAGAAGGAGAACTGGGGATGGCTATTACTGCCAGCGCAGTATGCATAGCTATTTCAGCAATCCTGGTGACAATTCTTAGCCTGGTTAACCATCGGAGGTTGAAAAATGCTTGAGTTTAATAATATTAGTAAGTGTTTCACTGACCAACCCGTGCTTTGCGGTGTTTCAATGAAAATGAAAACGGGGATAAAAGTCATCATAGGTATTAATGGGAGCGGGAAAACCACCCTGCTAAGAATTATTGCTGGTATTATTACCAGGGATTCCGGAAAAGTTTTTATTAATAACCGTAATGTTACAGACTTGTCTCCTGAACAAAGAAATCTTGGCTATGTCCCACAACATCCGGCACTCTTTAATCATTTAAGCGCCTGGGAGAACATAATTTATGCCACTAAAAACAGGCGGGGTTCAGTAGAAACTGGAAAGAAAATGGTGGAAATGCTTGGTTTGCAAGAGGTTTTATCTAAAAAGCCGAAAGAGTTGAGCGGTGGCTATCGCAGCAGGGTTTCTTTAGCTCGCGCCTTAACTTCGGAGCCAGATGTAATGCTATTGGATGAGCCTCTAAGTGATATTGATGCTTCTACAAAAGAAAAGCTTTGGCCGGAGTTTCGCCGGATTTTGGATCACAATAATATACCATCAATATATGTTACCCATGATATTTATGAAGCAAAATTAATTGGTGATTCTTTTGCAGCTATGGTTAAAGGAAAGCTGGTAGCAGTTGATTCAGCTGAAGAGGCCTTTAATACAATTAAAGAAAGCTACCTGAATAGCAATCTTTTATCTGGAATCGCAGTGCAAAATTAACTTCTCTTTGTATATAATAAATGCAGATCTGTATTTCGGCCCCCTGAACAATATGGGGGCTTTCTCCATTCCCATTTGCCTTATTTCAACTTCTAGCTACTGCAGGATTATGAGGTTTTCCACAGAAATAAAATCGTAGCGGTAAATTTTTATCTGGATGAACCTCGGATCATTAAGTAATTTCTATTTTAGGAGTGGTGGAATGCTGATTGGTATAGATGTGGGCGGTACTTATACCGACGGAGTTCTTTACGACGGGGGCAGTATCTTGGAAATGGTCAAGCACCCCACTGTGGAGGACAACCTGGAAAGCTCCATCTTATCTGTTCTCGATGAGCTGCTCAGGAATAGAGCGGTCAGCGACCTGGAGCGGGTTGTTTTCAGCACCACACTGGTAACGAATCTAATAGCCGGCGGTAAAGGTGACCAGGTGGCCATGATTCTGATCCCCGGTCCGGGTTTAAATATTAAGCAGCTTAATTTTTTTCCCGGGGCCTACCTGGCCGGGGGCGCTATCGATTTTCACGGGCGTATTACCGAACCGCTCGACCAGGATCAGTTAATTGAGATCGGCAGGCAAATCACAGGAGCAGGTTTTAAAAGGGTGGCGGTAATCGGTAAGTTTTCAAACCGTAACAACAGCCATGAGCGCCGGGTGGGCGAAATACTGCAGGAGAAATACCCTCACCTGGAGGTGGTCAGGGGTTATGAGGTATCCGGGGAGCTTAACTTTTTACGCCGGGCGGCAACCACCTACTATACCGCGGTTACCAGGGATAAATGGTCTTTTTTCGCTAAAGAAATGCAAAATGCACTTCGCCGGCGAGGCATTGAAGCCCCGGTAAATATTCTGAAAGCCGACGGGGGAACGATGCCGCTGGAAGTATCGCTGCAGTATCCCTGCGAAACGGTTTTTTCAGGTCCTGCTGCCAGCGTTATGGGCGCTTTTGCCCTGACCATGGATAACCGGACCTCGGTGGTGGTTGATATTGGAGGTACGACCTCCGACCTGGCTCTTATCCTGGAAGGGAAACCGCTTTACGCATCAAGCGGGGCTGAAATCGGCGGTTACTATACCAATGTTCATGCTTTTGCCGTGCGCTCTATTGCGCTGGGCGGTGACAGCGCTGTCCGTTTGCAGAAAGGCCGGATCAGCATCGGCCCGGAACGCCTCGGCCCAGCAGCCTGTTTCGGTGGGCCGGCAGCCACCCCGACTGATGCTTATAATCTGCTGGAAGGTGGCAAAATCGGCTCACCCGAGCTTTCCAGCCAAGCCCTGGAAGAAATTGCAACCCGGGCCGGGGTACCTGTGCAGGAGCTGGCCCGGGAAATAGTAGATCAGGTTAACGATAGGCTGGAGGCAAGTATTAATGATATGTTTAAAAGGTGGGAAGAGGAACCGGCCTATAAAGTATGGGAACTGGTTAACAAGCGCCCGGTAAAAGCAGAACGGGTGATCGGCATCGGCGCGGCAGCCGGCGCATTTATTCCATCCCTCGCCGGGCGGTTTGATTGTGAAGCCGTGGTGCACCGTTGTGCGTCAGTAGCTAATGCACTGGGGGCGGCTGTTTCCCGCCCGACCTTCTCCTTGCAGCTGCATGCCGACACCAGGCAGCAGAGATATCAGTTGAACAGCGGGGGCTTGGGCGGTGAGTTTAAGGCTGATCGACTGACTGAAGCTAAAGCCCTGGCCCTGGCCGGCTTGCAGGAAATTGCCGCTAAACGGGGTTTAGGGCAGTATGCCGACCGCTACGAGTATTTTCTGGAAGAACAGTTTAATATGGTCAGCGGCTGGTCAACCACCGGCAAGCTTTTTGACGTGGGAATCCAAATTGCCCCGGGCGTGATCGATGAATTCGAAGGGGTGCAGTGATGGATGACCCGGGGGGAGGTTTACAGAAGATGTGCGGTAATGAAGAGGAAACAGTAAAGCCGACAGGTTTGGTTTTTTTCCCTGCTTTTGATTGGGCCATATCGCCTACTCACCCGGAAAGGGAGGAGCGGCTGTTATATACACGTGACCAGATTTTCGAGGAAGGGATCATGGATTTACCGCAGATTCGTCAGTACCAGCCCCGCCTGGCCGGTAACAGGGATATTGCCCGGGTGCATTTTTGCGTGCCTAATATTGAAGCGCAGGCAACGGAAGCGCACCGTATTGCTGCCGGTGGAGCACTGGTGATTGCTGACGCGCTGATGCAGGGTGTAATTAAGAATGGTTTTGCCCTGGTCAGGCCGCCGGGGCACCATGCCATGCGGGTTGTGCATGGTAACCGCGGTTTTTGTAACATCAACAATGAGCCGGTGATGGTTGAATACCTGCGCCGGCAGTACGGGTTGAAACGGATTGCCATAGTTGATACCGATGTGCATCATGGCGACGGAACCCAGGATATTTACTGGCATGACCCCGATGTGCTTTTTATCTCTTTCCATCAGGACGGCCGGACTTTATACCCGGGCAGCGGCTTTGTTGATGAAAGCGGAGGGCCACTGGCTCGCGGCACCACTTTAAACGTGCCGCTGCCGCCGGGAACAACCGACCAGGGTATCATGTATGTTTTGGAAGAGCTTGTGCTGCCCGTGCTGGAGGAATTTCAGCCCGATCTGGTGATCAATTCTGCCGGGCAGGATAATCATTACAGCGATCCACTGGCCAATATGAAGTTTTCAGCCCGCGGTTATGCTGTGCTGAACGAAAGGCTGGCTCCATACATTGCCGTGCTGGAGGGCGGCTATTCAATTGAAACTGCCCTGCCTTATGTTAATATGGGTATCATTATGGCCATGGCCGGGATCGATTACTCTAACTTGTATGAACCCGATTACCACAAACAACAATTCAGGGAAGATCCCCGCATCAAGGATCAACTGGAGCACGTAGTTGGTGAATTAAAAAGTATCTTCCTTCACCGTTATGAGCTGGCTGAAGAAACCCGCCAAACCCTTGGCCCGATGGCACGCAGGCAGCGCCGCATTTTCTATGATACAGACCAGATTGACGAAAACCAGGTTGAATCTTTAAAGATATGTCCAAACTGCCCGGGTTACCTGGCCATCAGTTCGCAGGCTGCCGGCAGCAGGGGGCGTTACAACATATATTGCATCGTTATCCCCCCGCAGGGCTGCCCCAACTGCCGGGACGAAGCTTATGCCCTATATGATGCGGTGCGCAAACAACCCCCGGATGCTTACCATTTTCTCTACCTGCAGGACAGGGTAGCTGATGAATACCGGCAGTTTGATTACAGCAGCCGGGAAGAGATTTTGATTGATTAGTATTTTTCCCCCTGACCGGGCACAGCCCTCTACCTTTAGTCGCTTAACTCACAATCAAGCCTATATTAAAAATATTTAAAAATAACTTGACATCAGGAAACCGGTTTCCTATAATGAATTGTACAGGAGGTCGATTCCTGATGGCGGTAACGATTACCCAGGTAGCCCAAAAAGCTGGAGTATCAAAAGCAACCGTTTCCAGGGTATTAAACGACTCCAAACCGGTAAGCCCGGAAACCCGCATAAGAGTTCTCGAAGCTATTGAAGATCTTGATTTTAAACCCAATCCAACAGCAAGAAGCTTGGTTTACAAAAAGAGCAAAACAATCGGTGTGGTAGTGACCGATATTGATAATTTATTTGTTTCGGTGCTGGTAAAAGGCATTGAAGATGTTGCTTACAGTAAAGGTTATAACCTGATTATCAGTAATTCGCTCGGTTCGGCTGAAAAAGAGGTTGAACTGCTGGTAATGTTAAATGATAAGTTAGTCGATGGAATTATTTTTTTAACATCCCGGCTGCACAAGGAACATAAAGCTTTTTTCAGGAAATCTTCCATTCCCATATCCCTGGTTAATGTTAGTTATAACGGCCGGAACTTAATCAACATCCGCATTGACCACCGCAAGGCTGCATATGATATGACCGCATATTTTCTAAAGAAAAGCTACACCAGGGTCGGGATGATTCAGGCTTCACTTGAAGACCATTTTACCGGAAAAGAGAGGTTTCTCGGCTACAGGCAGGCACTGGAAAGGTTTGGCGTGCCTTATGATGAAAACCTGGTTAAAACAGGTTCTTTAACCGCTGCCGATGGTTACAGGATTGGCCGGGAGATAGTTAATGAAGATCTGCAGTTGGAAGCGCTTTTTGTTGCCTGTGACCTGATGGCTTTTGGAGCGATGAAAGCTTTTCTGGATCAGGGACTGAAAATTCCCGGGGATATCGAAGTGGCCGGTTTTGATGATGTGCCCATGTCGTCTTACTACCATCCCGCCCTGACAACGGTGCGTCAGCCGATAATTGAAATGGGTTCCAAGGCGGCGGGAATGCTGATCAGGCTGATTGAGGGGAAAGCGCTGGAGCGCTGGGAGGTTGTACTGCCTCATGAAGTAGTGCTCAGGGAGAGCACTGCCGGGTAGAGTATTTTACAGCCGGGTTAAGCAAAGTGGAGATTGCAATATTGCCCGGTATGATTATATTCACAACTCTATTGAAGGAGGGGAACAGGTGGCTGCAAACAATAGTAATACCTCTAAAAAAGAGGGGTACTTTTCCCGGAAGCCAAAGCTGTCGAACCTGGCCAGGCGTGAAGAAAAGCTGGCTTTAAAACTCCTATTACCTGCCCTGATTATAATCACATTAATTGCTTTTTACCCCCTTGCCCAGGTATTCTACACTAGTTTTACGGACCGGGTTTTTGCCAGCGGCCAGGAAACAAACTTTGTCGGTTTCGATAATTACCGGCGGCTGCTCAGCATGAACATCACCGAACTTGAACCGCTGGTTGACGAAGTGTCGGGTGAACGGTTACTTGATCCCGAGACGGGGAAACAGCTTTTCGAGCGGCCTATTGATGTGCTGCCGCGTGAACCGATCCGCTACCGCGAGTTGAACCAGTTTAACCTCTTTGGCAAGCGTTATGTGCTGGGAGCAACAGATCCCAATTTTATTGAAGCAGTGAAAAATACAGTTGTATTTACAGTTATATCTGTATTTATAGAGCTTATCCTGGGCCTGGCCATTGCCCTGGTGGTGAACAGCAAGTTTGCCTTCCGGGGAGCAATGCGCGCTGCAATGCTGGTGCCTTGGGCGGTAATTACGGTTGTTTCAGCCCGCATGTGGGAGTGGATGCTGGCCCCGAGCCGGGTTGGTATGTTCAACTCATTTTTAGATTGGCTCGGTGTAATCGACAGACCCATTGCTTTTTTGGCTGCCGGAGGCTTCCAGCTTCCCGCCCTGATTGCCGTTGATGTATGGAAAACAACTCCCTTTATGGCCTTGCTCTTATTGGCAGGATTGCAAACCATGCCCGAAGACATATTTGAAGCGGCTGAAATTGACGGCGCCGGTAAGATCAGACAGTTCTTTGCCATCACCCTGCCCCTTTTAAAGCCGGCCATGGTGGTTGCCCTTATCTTCCGCACCCTAGATGCGCTGCGGGTTTTTGATATTTTCCAGGTTATGCTTGGCAGCAGCACCTATTCCATGGCCAGTTATAACTATTTTCAACTGATCGGAAACAGGAATATGGGGCTGGCCTCAGCAATCGGAGTAATTATATTTATCTTTATCTTCATTTTTGCCATATCGTATATGAAGATGATGGGAGTTGATGAAGAATGAAAAAACGCGCAGGTTTCTTCGCTCTCTTTAAAAAAACAGGTTTCTACCTTGTTATATTTGTTATCCTGGTTTACCTGCTCTTTCCTTTTTACTGGGCGGTCAACTCTTCCCTTAAAACTGAGGCTCAGCTTTTCATGACCCCGGCAACTTCAGTGCCGCGGGATCCCGCAACGCTGGAATTTGCCCCAACTCTGCAGAACTATGCGACCGTGCTTCAGGATAACCAGTTCTTAAGGGGGTTGGTAAACAGCACAGTGGTTGCCACGGCGACCACTGCCCTGGCGCTGGTAGCCGGTTCATTTGCCGCCTTTGCCCTTGGAAAGCTGAGGTTTCGCGGGCGAAAGCCGGCGCTTTACCTGATCCTGGCCATGACCATGTTCCCCCAGGTAACAGTTCTGGCTGGGCTTTATGCGGTAATTTCCGCCCTGGGGCTCTCGGCCAGGGTGAGTATGGTTTTTTCTTACATGCTCTTTACTTTGCCCTTTACCACCTGGGTTCTTACTTCATTTTTCAAGGGTTTGCCCGATGCCCTGATGGAATCTGCGCAGGTTGACGGGGCTACGCCGTTTCAGACCTTTCGCAGGATACTACTGCCTTTAACGGCGCCTGCGCTTGTTACCACCGGGCTGCTGGCTTTTATTGCCGCCTGGAACGAGTACCTCTTTGCGCTTACTTTTACCTCTATTGACCCTACAGCCAGAACTGTTCCGGTGGCGATTGCCTATTTCTCCGGGGCTGTTGCCCGCCAGGAACCATTTGGCGAGATCATGGCAGCAGCCTGCCTGGTTACCGTACCCCTGGTGGTATTGGTATTAATCTTCCAGAGGCGTATAGTTGCCGGGCTTACCGCCGGAGCGGTTAAGGGGTAAATGTTTTGTAATATGTTATTTTACAGAAAGGGGGTTGCTTTATAAAAACAAAAACCTGTAACAAAAATATTTTTATTAAAGAAGAGGAGTGTCTGCGATGTTGAAAAGTAAGTGGTTCTTTGGTTTGGTTTTGCTTCTGGTTTTGGGAATGTTTTTTGTTGGCGGCTGCGGCAACGGTGCCGATCTGCCAGGAGAAGTGGTTGATGAAAACGGTGAGGATGTTCAGCCTGAGGATGGCGATGAAATAGTTATCACCGTCGCAGCCGGAGCTGTCGGAATGGAACTTGAACTGACCAGGGCCCAGGCGGAACGTTACAACGCCGCCAATGAAGGGGTTAGGGTTGAGGTTCTTGATACCCCTGACATGGTTGATGACCGTTTAGGGCTCTACCTGCAGTTTTTTGAGGCACAGAGCTCCGAGGTTGATGTTTACCAGATTGACGTTATCTGGCCCGGTGATTTAGCCGAGCACTTTGTTGATCTGAACCAGTATGGCGCCGGTGCTGTAACGGGCGAACACTTCCCGGCAATTGTCGAAAACAATACGGTTGACGGCAAGCTGGTTGGTATTCCCTGGTTTACCGATGCCGGTTTGCTATATTACCGCACCGACTTGCTGGAAAAATACGACCTTGCAGTGCCCCAGACCTGGGATGAGCTGGAAGAGTATGCCCAGATTATTCAGGATGGCGAACGGGCTGATGGAAATCCCGATTTTCAGGGATTCGTATGGCAGGGTAACTCCTATGAGGGCTTAACCTGTAACGCCCTGGAATGGCTTGCTTCCAATGACGGCGGAAGTGTTGTCAGCCCCGAAGGGGTTATTACCGTGAATAATCCCAACGCCATAGAAATTGTGGAGAAAGCAGCCGGTTGGGTAGGCACAATTTCGCCTGCAGGTGTAACCACTTTTGCAGAAGAAGATGCCCGGGCAGTATGGCATGCCGGTAATGCGGCCTTTATGCGCAACTGGCCTTATGCTTATGCAACCAGTATGGCAGATGACAGTGCGGTAAAGGATCTGTTTGATGTTTCAGCTCTTCCTGCCGGCAAGAGCGGAGCCGGGGCCGCCACTCTCGGAGGATGGCAGCTTGCTGTAAGCGCTTACAGCGAACATCCTGAAGAAGCTGCTGATGTTGCTCTCTTCATGGCGTCATACGATGAGCAGAAAGAAAGGGCTATTGTAGGAACAATGATTCCTACTATTATGAGTCTTTATGAAGATGCCGACGTTATGGCAGCACATGCTTGGTTTGAAAGCCTGTATGATGTGTTTATCAACGCGGTTGCCCGTCCTTCCACTGCTACGGCACCCCAGTACTCGGCAGTTTCCGAACTGTTCTACAGGGCGGTGCATGATGTATTGACCGGCAGCAAGAACGGCGCCGATGCATTTGAAGAACTCGAACTGGACTTGATTGACCTGACCGGTTTGGATGCCGAATAAAAGTTATCCAGACAGGCCGGAGTTTTAGACCTGACTCTTGCCCGGAGCTGAAAGGCCCGGGCAAGAGATTAATAATAGCAAGGGATTTGAGATATTAATTTGAAACAGTTAAAATTGCAACATTCACCTATTTGTCCTGTTGATGCCTGGGCTGTTACAGAGGATAAATTTTCTCCGCAGCGTAATATGTATAACGAAACAATATTTACCCTGGGTAACGGGTATATCGGCATGCGGGGAAGCTTCGAAGAAGGGTTGGCCGGAGCCGACTGCCGTACTGTTGACGGTATTTACCTGAACGGATTTTTTGAATCTGTTCCCATTCCCCATGCCGAAAGAGGTTACGGGTATGCTCTTAATACCCAGACTATGCTTAATGTGACCAACAGCAAAATGATCGAGCTTTTCCTCGAAGATGAACGGTTCAGCATGCTGAGCGGCACTATTCTTGATTACAAACGAACGCTCGATTTTAAAAAAGGCTGCCTGACCAGGAGTGTTCACTGGCGCTCACCGGCAGGTAAAGAAGTTAAAATTACCATAACAAGGCTGGTTTCTTTAGAGTACCGGCACCTGATGGCTTTTAACTACCAGGTTGAAGCTATTAATTTTTCAGGGGATATTCTTTTATGTTCTTCGCTGGACGGTGCGGTCGATAACCATACTCATGCCGAGGAAGACCCCCGTTTTTCGGCTAAACTGGGTGGTCTGGGTCTTTCGGTTGAGTCAATCGCAGGGGAAGAAACCAGGGCGGTAATGCAGCAGTGCACTAAGCGTTCCAAACTTAAACTAGCCTGTGCAATGGAACACAGCCAGCAGGGCGGAACACCTGCTGAAGTCGACAGAATTGAAACTTCAGAATCGGTGGCAGTGCGTCACCGTTTAACATTGAATAAAGGAGAAAGCGCCTGCCTGGTCAAGTTCGTCTCTTACTACACCTCCCGGGACTACCCGGAGGATGAACTGGCCGGGCTTGCTTTAAAGACTGTAAAAAAAGGTATGGAAACAGGTTTTCAGGCTTTACTGGAAACCCAGCAGCAGCACCTGGACGATTACTGGAAGAAGATTGGGGTAAATATTGAAGGAGACAGCTCTGCCGACCAGGCCATGCATTTAAACCTTTTTCACCTGCGGCAGGCTGCAGGATGTGATGGAAAAACCGGTATTGGGGCCAAGGGCCTTTCCAGTGAAGGTTATGACGGGCATTATTTCTGGGATACTGAAATATACATGCTCCCTTTCTTTGCCGCTGTTTTACCCGATGAAGCGCGCAAACTGCTTGAGTACCGCTACAGCATTCTCGACCAGGCCCGGGAGAGGGCGAAGGTCCTGAATCACCCCCGCGGAGCCCTGTATCCCTGGCGGACAATTGCCGGTGAAGAAGGTTCTTCTTATTACCCTGCCGGTACCGCGCAGTATCATATTAATGCAGCAATCGCTTATGCCATAAGTAAGTATATTGAAATGACAAACGACTATTCCTTTATGATCGATTACGGCGCTGAAATAATTTTCGAAACAGCCCGTTTATGGAGAGACCTGGGAACTTTTGTCGGCAGGCGGGGTAACCGGTTTTGCTATAATGAGGTAACCGGGCCTGACGAATATACGGCCCTGGTCAGTAATAACTGTTATACCAACCTGATGGCCCAGTGGCACCTGCATTATGCCTGTGATATTGCTGACAGGTTGAAAGATGAGTATCCCGAAGTTTATAAAGAGTTAGCCAAAAAAATAGATTTGCAGGAAGAGGAGCTGGAAGAATGGCGGAGGGCCGCGGAGAATATGTATATTCCATATGATGAAACCCTGCAGATTCATCCCCAGGACGACAGCTTCCTGGATAAGGAGATCTGGGATTTTGCTTCGACCCCGGACGATAAGTATCCCCTGCTGCTCCATTTTCATCCGCTGGTCATTTATCGTCACCAGGTCTGTAAACAGCCCGATGTGATCCTGGCTCATTTTTTACTGCCCGATCGCTATTCGCGGGAGCAGAAACGTCATGATTATAATTATTATGAACCGATCACAACTCATGATTCATCCCTGTCGCCGTCAATTTTCAGTATAGTGGCCTCTGACCTTGGTAATTATGAAGATGCCGAAGAATTTTTTGAAATAAGTTCCAGGTTGGACCTTGACAACCTGTTGAAGGATACTCATTTTGGTTTGCACATGGCCAATATGGCCGGCTCCTGGCTTGACCTGGCCTACGGTTTTGGCGGTATGAGAACAGTAAACGGGGAGCTGAGCTTTAAGCCTTACCTGCCCCGGCGCTGGAACTCATATAGTTTTAATATATTATTCCATGGATCGCAACTGCAGGTGGCAGTAAAGGAAAAAAGAGTTTACTATCGCCTGCTGCTGGGAGAAAAAATTACCTTTAAGCATATTGATCAAGTGGTTTTTATGCGGGCAGGAGAAGAGTCAACTTTTTTGCTCCGGTTCGAATAGCAAAAAACGAGAGAGGTGGTTGCCTTGGCCAGCTTGGACCTGATAAACCTGAATAAAGTTTTTCCAAACGGTTTTCATGCCGTAAAAGATGTGAATATAAAAATTGAAGATAAAGAATTTATTGTTCTGGTCGGCCCATCAGGATGCGGTAAATCAACCGTCCTGAGAATGATTGCCGGGTTGGAAGAAATTACTTCCGGAGAGCTCTATATTGACGGCGAACTGGTTAACGATGTATCTCCGAAAGATCGGGACATAGCCATGGTTTTTCAGAATTACGCCCTCTATCCCCACATGTCAATCTTTGACAACATGGCTTTTGGTTTAAAGCTGCGCAAGATGCCAGCCGCTAAAATTAAAAAAAGTGTTGATAATGCTGCTTCTATCCTTGGTCTCAGCGAACTGCTGGACCGCAAACCGAAGCAGCTTTCCGGGGGGCAGCGGCAGAGAGTAGCCCTGGGACGAGCCATAGTGCGTGATCCCAAGGTTTTCCTGATGGACGAACCTCTTTCCAACCTCGATGCCAAGTTGAGGGTGCAGACCAGGGCCGAGCTGAGCAAACTGCATCTGCGCCTGGCGACTACCTTTATCTATGTTACGCACGATCAGACTGAAGCGATGACCATGGGAACGCGCATTGTTGTTATAAAAGATGGTGTGATTCAACAAATAGCAGATCCGACTACGTTGTACGAGAAGCCGGTTAACCAATTTGTAGCCGGTTTTATCGGCTCGCCACAGATGAACTTTATTGAATCTAATATTATTGAGGCAGACAGCGCTGTATCTATTAAATACCGGGGCGGCTCTGTTGAGCTGCAGCCAGAACGTTCTTCCAGGCTGAAAGAGAAATTCGGTAAGCTTAAGGATGTAACCATGGGGATCAGACCCGAGCATATTGATGTTACTTCTGCCAATGACAGTGAAAAAAATATTGCCAATGTGGAGGTAACCGAACTTTTAGGTTCTGAAACCTATCTTTTCCTTGATCTTAATGGTGATACGATTATTGCACGCGTCGATCCATCAAAGAATTTCAGGGTAAATGATAAGGTGAAAGTTGTTTTTAACCCGGAAAAGATCCATCTTTTTGACCGGGAGACTGAGGATGTGCTCGATTAGCATTTGAGGTTATTAACAGTGAAAAGGCAAGGCTGGCCGGTGAGGATATTTTAGTTAAGAGGAAAGGTATGTAAAGATGGAAATTACAGACTACGGTTGCATGATCCCCGGGGACAAATATAACTTGCATATTCTTTTTTATTCTGAAAACATAGTTCGTTTTGTCTACTGTGAGAATAAGATAGTTCCCGGTTCTACCCCGGCCGTTACTGCCCGGCCTGTAAAACTGGAAAAATGTACGGAAAACAATATATTTTACGCCGGGTCTTTAAAAATAGAGGTAGACCGGCAGAGCCTGGCAGTAAAGATATATGACCAGGCGGGGGTATTATTCAGCGAAGATCTAAAGCTCGACCCTGCCGGGCCATCTCTGCAGAAAAAATTACTTTGGGAAACCGGAATCTATGGAAATGGCGAAAAATATAGCTGGTTGAACCAGCTGGGAACCAAAACGGAAAACTACAACAGCGATGTGCTGCTGCTTAATGAGCTACACAACCCGCTGATCAAAGAACTGCACACAGCTATACCTTTTTACATTGGGGTAGCACCGGGAATAGCTTATGGTATTTATTTTGACAACAGCCACCGGACTGCTTTTGATTTTGCTGCTGATAACCCCGCTGTGATCAGTTTTGAGGCGACCGGGGGCATTCTCGATTATTATTACATTCACGGGCCTTCAATTGCAGATGTGACCGAGCGTTACAGCCTGCTTACCGGAACCCCGCCCATGCCGCGTAAAAAGTTTTTAGGTTACCAGCAGAGCCGTTACAGTTACGGTAGCAGGGAGGAACTGCTGGAAATTGCCCGGCAAATGCGCAGGAACAAAGTGCCCGGCGATGTTCTTTATCTTGATATCGATTACCTTGACGCTTACAAGGTTTTCACAATAAATAAAGAAAAATTCCGGGATTTTAAAGAAATGCTCCTGGAGTTGAAGCAGATCGGTTTTGCTGTTGTTGTAATCGTAAACCCGGGGGTAAAAGTTGAAGAAGGCTACCGGGTATACCGGGAAGGTGTGGAAAAAGACTGCTTTGTTCAAATGCCCGGCGGGGAAGTTTACGTGGGGGAGGTATGGCCAAAACCGGCGGTTTTCCCCGACTTTTTTCAGCCCGAAGTCAGAAAGTGGTGGGGTACTTTTCACAAAGAACTGCTGGAGCTGGGTGTCGAAGGAATCTGGAATGATATGAATGAGCCTGCCGATTTTACCAGGGAAACAGGAACCCTGCCCGACCAGGCTTTGCACAAAACCGACCAGGGGGCAATAATAAATCATGCAGAAGGCCATAATCTTTACGGTCTGATGCAAACCAGGGCTACCCGGGAAGCACTGGAAAATTACCAGCCGGATAAAAGACCTTTTATTTTAACCAGGGCAGCATTTGCCGGCAGCCAGCGTTATGCTGCTTTATGGACGGGAGATAATGCCAGCATCTGGGAGCACCTTGAAATCAGCATTCCCATGCTTCTCAACCTTGGCTTAAGCGGTTTTTCTTTTGTCGGGGCAGATGTGGGCGGTTACCGGGGTGACTGCAGCGGTGAACTGCTGGTGCGCTGGACACAGGCAGGCGCTTTTATACCCTTTTTCCGCAATCACAGCGAAACGGGAACGGCTTATCAGGAACCTTGGCGCTATCCGGAAAAGGAACTGGACATCATGCGCAACTATATTCGTCTGCGCTACCGGTTTTTATCTTATTTCTACAATCTGATGCGGGAGAGCGCCCTTAGCGGGAGGCCTGCAATACGGCCCCTTCTTTATCATTACCAGGATGACCGGCAGGTTTATCATATTAATGATCAGTTTTTACTCGGTGAAGCAGTAATGGTTTGTCCGGTACTGAGGCCCGGTGCAACTCACCGCCTGGTTTATTTGCCCGCAGGGCTCTGGCACGATTTCTGGAGCGGAGAAGTACATGGAGGCGGCAGGCATATTGTAAGAGAAACACCGCTAGATATTATACCGCTCTATGTAAAGGCAGGTTCAATTCTGCCCCTTGATAAATGGCAAGCCGAAGATGTCAGTTGCTCAGGCCAGGCATCTCTTGAAATGCATTGTTATGCCGGTCAGGAAGGTTCATACCGCCTCTACATTGATGATGGAGAAAGCTATAACTACCGGCAGGGTGAATACAGCGAAGTGGAGTTTTCGATGACAGGTGATCCCGTTAATCCCGGGGTGACTTTTACTGCAGTCAGGGAAGATTACCCCCTGCCCGAAATTAAGCTTGTAATTCACCCCATAGAGGAGTAAAAAATATTTTAAGTATCAATAGCTTTGGAACTATTAATACTAATGGAGGTATCTGAATGATCGGTGACAAACTGCTGATAGATGATTATCACCGTTCAGCTGCAGCGTTAATCTACCATAAATTATCTTTGCAGCTTGAGCATGCTGAGCAAGCGGTGACAGTTACTGTTGCCGGCGAGTCCGGCTGCGGTAAATCTGAAACGGCGGCTGTGCTGGCTGAAATTTGTAACGGGGAAGGTTATAAAGCTTTGATTCTACAGCAGGATGACTATTTTATTTACCCGCCGAAGACGAACCATGCCAGAAGAGTTGAAGATATCAACTGGGTTGGGCCGCAGGAAGTTCAGCTCGATAAAATAGAAGCGAACCTGGAGATCATTAGAGAAGGAGGTTCGGTGATCAGCAAGCCGCTGGTA
The DNA here is from genome assembly GCA_964492615.1 of uncultured Syntrophomonadaceae bacterium. Lineage (GTDB taxonomy): Bacteria > Bacillota > Dethiobacteria > DTU022 > DTU022 > JAABTH01. The sequence goes on from CAZBKZ010000022.1 coordinate 24,035, forward strand.
GATTATGAACGCGATCACATCCTCCAGGTTACCGTTCCTGTTGAGGATGTTAAAGTGGTTATTGTGGAGGGAACTTATACCACGCTGCTGAAGAAAGTCGACCTGAGAGCATTTATCGACCGTGACTTCCGCCAGACTAAAAAGGCTCGGTTTGCCCGTTCAAGAGACCCGCTTACCGATTTTATTGAAAAAGTGCTTTTAATAGAGCACGAGATTATTTCCGGCCACAAGCAGCAGGCCGACCTGGTTATTCCCCCGCCGGAGGACGAAAAGCGGTAAGAACGGAATAGTTTGCCTGGTTATCTTGTTCTGAAGGGGGACAGCTATGAATAATGGTAAGAATCAGAGAAAGAGACGATCACTGCCGCACGGGGTTATCTTTAACGCTTATCCCGACAGTATAGGCAAAAACCTGGCTGATACGGTGCAGCTGCTGAAAAGAAAGGAACTGCAGCATGCATTTTCGGTTTTCTACCTGCTGCCCACGGTTTTTAACAGTGATCTCGACCGTGGTTTTTCCATCATCGATTATAATCTGAATCACAACCTGGTTGAACAGCAAGACTTGCAGGCCCTGCAGGACATGGGTATCATGCTTAAACTCGACCTGGTGCTTAATCACCTTTCAGTTAGTTCACCCCAGTTCCAGGATTTATTGAAGAAGGGGCAGGATTCTGAATACGGTGATTTTTTTATTGACTGGAATCAGTTCTGGCAGGACTGCGGCACACCCGGAGAGGAAGGGTGGATAATACCAGATCGGAAGCACAGGGAAAAACTATTCACACGCAAGCCCGGTATGCCGGTGATCGCCGTTGATTTCGCCGACGGTTCGCGCCATTATTTCTGGAACACTTTTTACCATAAAAAGATTGGGCAGGGAAAAGAAAAGCGCTACTTGGGCCAACTCGATTTAAATGCGCGTTCTGAAAAAGTGTGGTTTTTTTACGAAGAGACCCTGGAAAAAATTAAAAATTACGGGGCAGGAATAGTGCGTCTCGATGCATTTGCTTACCTGCACAAGGAGCCGGACAGAGCTAATTTTTTTAACCGGCCGGGTACCTGGGATTACCTGGAGCGTATTGACCGAATTGCCAACCGCTGTGAACTGGTTACTATCCCGGAAATTCATGCTGAATACGGGAGTTTCATACACCGGGAAATAGCAGCTAAAGGTTACCCTTTTTATGATTTCTTCTTTCCCGGCCTGGTAATTGATGCCCTGGAAAGCGCCTCTGCAGAAAAATTACTCTCCTGGGCCGATGAGATTTGCAGGGAGGGTTACCAGACAGTTAATATGCTAGGCTGTCATGATGGTATTCCGCTTCTTGATTTGAAGGGCAAAGATAACCGGGGTAGTTACCGGCCGGGGTTATTACCAGACAGACAAATCGACGCCCTGGTTGATTTAATTGTCGCCAGGGGCGGAAGAATCAAAGATATTTATGACGCAGAGGGTAAAAGAATTTCTTACTACCAGGTTAATGCAACGTTTTTTAGCGCCCTGGGCGAAGATGACAGAAAAATGCGCCTGGCCAGGGCTATTCAGTTGTTTATGCCCGGTACTCCGCAGGTATGGTATCTTGATCTTTTTGCCGGTAAAAATGATTACGAAGCGGCTGACCGCGGTGGAACTGCGGGGCATAAGGAAATTAATCGTACCAATTTAAGTATAGATACGGTTGAAAATGGTCTAAAGCGCCGGGTTGTTCTTGATCAGCTGGAAATGATTCGCCTGCGCAATACCTCTCCTGCTTTTTCGGGAAGCTTTGAGCCTGACAGAAGCTGTGCTCCGCAGCTGCTCAGGCTGAGCTGGAAAAACGAAGACTGCCAGGTAACCCTATCGGCAAATCTGAAAAGCTTGTCTTTTATAATAGAAGAAATAAATGGTGAAGCAGGTAATAAGATTTTCTCTTACAGTTAACCGCATTTACTTAACAAACCGGTTACTTATGTTTTTCCATTTTCGGCTGTCAGCTTAAAACTTATGAAAGAGTATAACTGTTTATTTTAATTGACAAAGGAGAGAATTTTGTGATACTTTTATAAAGGAATTTTATGGGTATAAGTATAATTAATGCATATGCATGTAGAAATTACTTAAGGGTTCGTTGCTTCATTGATGCCAATCATTTTACCAGGAGATGATCGCCTTGTTCAGCATGCTCTCTGCAAAACTCCGTAATAAATTAAATTACCCTTTAAGCCTGTTGCTGATTCTACTGATTACTATATTTTTGTTGATTATACCGGCACAGGTTGCACATGCTGAAGGCGAAAGTGCTGATAGCTCTGCGGCGGCAGATACAACCGGAACCCAGGAAAGTGGCGGCGGTGACAGCGGTGCTGCTGAATCAGGCAGTCTTAATTCAGACAACAGTACAAACGAGACAGCAAGTATTCAGAATCCGCCGAACCTTTCAGAGCCCCAATCATCTGCCGGCAGTGAGGATTATACTGAACAGGGGTCTGCCCCAACAGATACTTCAGATGTTACACAGACAAATGAACCGCCCGCTCCGGAACCGGAAAGTGAAGGAGAAGAACAGGGCGGTTTAAATAATTCTGATCCGGATTCAAGTGATAACTCTGGTGAATCTGATCTGGATGAGTCGGGCGAAGCTCCTGGGGAAGAAGATGAAACAGGCGATTTCCTTGCTGATGGTGACAGTGAGAGTGGTGAACCGGATGAAGAAGCCCCGGAAGGAAACTCTTATGTTGCAGAAATTCCTGACGAACAGCGGGTTGTGTCCGTTGATGCGCAGGATCAATTATTTACTGTTACTTTTACAGAGCTAAACGAGGGCGGCCAAACTCTCGGCTCCGCCCAGGTGATTATCCCAGAAGGTTTCCATGATGTAAAATTTGCCGGGATTAATGTTGAGGTTCAGGATGGCAACGGACCCAAATACTGGAATCACAGCATCGTATTGGATGGGTTGCTCACTTACCTGAATTTATTTGCCAATAGCTTTGATGATTACCTGGGGTTTGGCGAGTCTGTCTCAATAGGCTTTACTGCCGATACTCCGGCAACGCCGGGTGTTTATACTTTTGAAACGAAGGCCTGGACCGATGCACGGGATAGTGAAGGTAATGTGTTGGTAGATGGTGGGTCTGAAACAGGTGATGCCGTTGGTACAACGGTCAACAACCCACACGCCGATCACCGCGAGCCAACGGTCAGTGTCAACCAGGGATTGGGGACTGACGATAACCCCTTCATAGTGGAAAAGACTGAGCAACTTGATCATATCAGCTACCGCCCCGATGCTTTCTACAGCATTCGCGGTGAGCATACGCTTGAGGCTGACCTTAAGGTAAAAGCAAAATCGATCACTATTGAAGAGGATACGGTGATTGACGGTTCCACAGTTTATGACATCTCGATCGCTGCTGAAGATATAGCTGCAGGCGATGTAGATAGCGCCAAAGCAATCATTCAGATTTTAAACGGAGCACAGATTATCGGTCGCAATGTTGAACTGATTGCCAGGGCGCATGCCATGGTTCCTGAAACAGAACAGAGCGACCTCACTTTCAATGAGGTATTAATCGGAGCTCTGGAAGATATGCTTAGCGACCCTTCAGCTCCCCTTGATTTATTTGCCATTCTAAAAGCCGCTGAAGCACAGGTGATTATCGGCGATAACGTTGTGTTTGATGCGGCCAACGATTTAACGATTACGGCAGAAGCAATTGCCGATGCCACAATTAGCACCGGGTTTACCGTATTAAGCGCCGGTTACAGCAAGGCTGATGCTACAGCTGTTGTTTCAATCGGTGGGGCTGAGCTGACGTCTGGTGGCGATCTTTTAATCAAATCAGACAGCACTGCTATTTCTGTAGTAGAAGCGAAAACCAAGAATGATATGGGCCCGCTGCCTGATGATGCGAACATTATCTCTGTTGCTTTTGCCATGGCCGAGAGCAACCTGGTTTCCCGGGTGAATATTGGCGAAGGAGCAGTGATTACTTCAACAGGCGGTAACATTAACATTATCGCAACAGGCGATAGCCAAAACAGGGCTACTGCGACTGCCGGAATGTATGATGGGGGCGTTTTCGGCGCTGCCGTGGCCTTAAGTTTTAAAGATGGTGATGTGCAGGCAGTGGTGAACGGAACCCTGACCGCGGCTGGCAGAACAATAACTGCAGGCGAGCATGAAGAGTTAGTGGAAGGGCTAGGGATTACGGCAATACTGACCAGCGCAGATACGGTAAAAGCAGGCGCTGCGGCAGATGCAGGCGATGATGAAGAAAGCGGGGATGAAGAGGGCTCCTCTGAAGAAGCGTCCAACGATTCCCTGCCCATTGCAGACATTATTGGTTTTATCAGTGGAAAGGTTTCCGGTAAAGCCGACGAGGATGATGATGCCGCAGATAGCGGAGTTACTTTAAATGAATATTTTGCTTTTGCCGGCGCAGCCGCTTATCTTGAGATCAAAAATGATGTGCTCGCTTCGGTCGGCAGTAGCGCGGTGTTAAAATCTGAAGCTGATGTGAAAGTAAAAGCTGACCTGACCAAGAGGTTTAAAATTGAAGTGGAGAGTTCAACGAACAATGAAAGCGAAGATGATGACGACCCCGCGCCGCAAGTTTCGGCCAGCCTGGCCGTTGGTGTAGCTGTCATTGAAAACTGCGCTAAAGCAGAAATCAGCAGCGGAGCGCAAAGCGATGCCGCCCAGGAAACTATGGTCAGCGCCAAAGTTGCTTACCCTTTCCTGGTTGACCCTGAAGATCTGATTGATTTTAGTGATGAACTGAACACTATATATGAAGCAATTGGTAACCCCGATGATTTTGAAGGCCTGGCAGAGGCGAAGAGCACACTTGAAACGGCTCTGAAAGAAAAACTTGGCCTGATGGGTTCCCTGATTAACAGCTGGGTGCGCAGCACCGGTGCAGCAGATAAAGTTGGTTTTGCCGGAGCAGTAACCTACCTGGACCTGACCAACCGGGCGGAAGCGCTGGTCGGCAGCGAGGCGAAGATCAATCAGGGTGAAGGCGAACCTTACGAGAACTACCGTTCTGACTCCCAATCAGTTGACCTGCAGGCAGAAATTCTATTGCAGCTGGTCAACATTGCCGGCCTTTTCGATTTTGACCTGCCTGATGCTGAAAATGACCTCAGTATGCCGAAACCGATCGGCACCGAAGGAGGCAAAGCCGGGTTTGGCGGTAGTGTTCTGCTCCTCTTTATTGACAACCAGGCCGTTGCTCTTGTTGAAAATGGCGCCTTGATCAGCAGCGGATCTGCCGGGGGAATTGCAATTAATGCCCTTTCGAAGACAGAGAGCTTCAGTTTTGTGCAATCGGGGGGCTCAGCCGAAAAGGTTGCGGTTGGCGGTTCTTTCAGCCTTAGCAAACAGCAGAATAAAACAATAGCCAAGGTGAAAAACGGCGTTACTCTGAACGGCAATACGCTTGATATTAACGCGGAAGATAAGACCAGCCACATCAACCTGGTCGGCAATATGATCAAGGGTGAAAACGTCGGGATTGGTGCTTCGGTATCGATTAACAACCTGAGCCGTGAAGTTTTTGCCGGTTTGGGTGAGAAAAAAAGTTTTGATTCACCTGAATCGACAATTGAGCTTTCCGGTGATTTGAAGGTAACTGCTCTGGCAGACGGGGCTATTTATGCTTTTTCCCTGGCCGGGACAAAAATTTCTGAAGGCAGTTCCGGTCAACCGCAAAGCACGGGCAACCTTACTGCCGGGGCCCCGCAGTCGGGAAGCACCGGCAGCGGCAGCAGCCAGGGAAATTTTGGTCTCGGCGTATCGGGCGATGTTTCCCTGAACAGGATTACCGATGTGGTGATTGCAGTGGTCAATGATCACGGTCAAATCAACGCTGCAGCCCTTAAGGTTGAAAGCAGCAATGTAACCTGCATTATTTCTGCATCCGGTTCGGCAGCAATCTTAACCACCGACGGCACTTCAGTCGGGATTGCCGGATCGTACAGCCAGAATAATCTTGATGGAACAACCATTGCCCTGGTCAGCAGCGCTGGTCTTAACCTTGATTCACTGACAATTAAAGCCGACCGCCAGGGTAATGTCTGGGCCTTTACCGCCGGTGGTTCAATGGCTACCGGGGATGACGGTTATGCCGTGGCCGGTTCGGTTTCGGTTAACCTGATTGATAATCTGACCAAAGCCCTGCTTAGCCAGGTAACCCTTATTTCAGACGGCGATGTTACGCTAAACGCTGCCGATGACAGCCTGATCTTTGTTGTTGCCGGGGCGGCCAGCTACGGGGGCAAAGCAGGGGTGGGCGCTTCGGTAGCTTACAATGAAATAAAGAATGAAACCACTGCTATGATAACCGGGTCTGAACTGGACCTTGACGGCAATTTGCTGCTTGAAGCTGGCAACAGCGGTTACATTTTTGCCGTTGTTGCTTCATTTGGTGTTGGCGGAGATGGTAGTTATGTCGGCGCTTCAGGCACCGTTGCCATCAACCTTCTTGAAAGCATAATCGAATCGGCAATTATTAATTCAAATTATACTGAGAAAGATGAAAGAAGCAGCGGAAATGTAACCCTGCGGGCAACAAATGGGTCGGAGATCTTTACCATCGCCGGGGCAATTGGCGGGGCAGAAAAAGCCGGGCTTGGCGCAGCAGTGGCCTGGAACGAAATTGACGGCCGGGTCAGTGCTTACATCAGCGGTTCGCAGCTTGATACGGCCGGCACCGTCAGGCTGAACGCCCTTAACGAAGCTGAAATCTGGGCCCTGGCTGCCGGAGCGGCCGGCGCTAAAAACGCCGCTTTGGCCGGCTCGGTCAGTTTCAACGACATTACCATGTCCACGACCGCCAATATTATGAACTCGACTATTGTTGCCGATAACGGCGTATATATAGAAGCTTTTAATAATGCGGAAATTTCTTCAATTGCCGGGGCTCTGGCCGGGGCTAAGACAGCGGCGATCGGCGCAGCCGTGGCGGTAAATAAAATTGGCGATCACCTTGGTGACCGGCCAATCCATACTGCAGCTTTCATTGATAGTTCCCGGGTTGTTGCGGAGGCGGGACCGATTGAAATTACGGCCCAGTCGGACTCGGTGATCAAGAGTATTTCCGCAGCCGGGGCTGCATCAGGCAAGGTAGCTGCCAACGGCGCTCTTTCGACCAACCTGATCTACAATAACCTGGAAGCCTATATAGCGAACAGCCGTGGCGAAAGCGGAGACCCGGAACGTTTGCTGGTGCAGTGCAGGGACGATTTAAAACTGCACGCAACTGACAATTCAGTAATCAGTGTAATTGCCGGCAATGTGGCCGGAGCCGGAAAGGTCGGTATCGGCGCGGCTATTTCAGTTAATTTTATCGGTAAAGCTTCGCAAGCGCAGGTTGATTCTGCATTTGATGTTGGCGATTCAGTTGATGTTGATGAACACGGCGCTCCAATAATCAATGAAGGCGCAGATGAAGACATTCCTGACAGCGCCTATGAATATGATGTTCCAGAAGATGTTGTTACTCCAGGCGGAGTTTCGGTTTATATCAGCAATTCGGAAGTTGAATCAACTTCAGGGTCAGTAGAGCTTACGGCTACTGCCAATTATGCAATATTCAATATTACTGCCGGGGCAGCCATCGGCGGCACCGCCGGTGTGCAGGGTTCAGTTTCAGTCAACTATATATTTAATAACCTTTTGGCTCAAATCAGCGGGTCTGTAGTACAGGCCGATGATAGTGTCATCCTGCAAACCCTATCGCTGAAGCGATCAGATATACCGCAGGGAGCGCTGCAGGTTGAATCAGATTCAACCCTGGTAGAAAATTATGATGGCGATGACAGTGAAGACCCTGAATACGATAACGGTGGCGAAAGGGCCATTTCTTCGATTCAGTCCCTGGCTGGAGCGATTGCCGGCGGGGGTAAAGCCGGGGTAGGCGTAGCCTTGGCTGTAAACCACATTGTTAACAATTATGAAGCAGGGATTATCAACAACTCTGCAGTTACCGCTGGCCGGGGCAGTGTGATCCTCATCAGCGATTCGCAGGCTTCAATCGAAACCCTTTCCGCCGCGCTGGCCGGGGCGGGTAAACTGGCTTTTGCCGGGGCAGTTTCCGTTAACTTCATAAATAACCAGGTTATCGCAACAATCAACAACAGCATGGTTATTTCAAACACAGAAACCGCTGCCGACCCTGATGCAAACAGTTACCCGGGGATTAACCTTACGGCACAGGATTATTCGGTTATCAGGGCTTTGTCGGGCCAGATTAACGTGGGCATGGTGGGTATCGGCGCTGCGGCGGCTTATAATGAAATCAGCAACACGATCAAAGCGGCGATTGAAAATGATTCATCTGTTACCACAAGCGGCTGGGTAAGATTATCTGCTCTTTCAGAAGCGGAAATTACCAACATTGTCGCCGGTGGCGGGATTGGTAAAATTTCGGTAAACGGATCAGTGGCCATTAACAGAATCAGTAACGAAGTTTCTGCTTATATAAAAGATTCGCTGGTTGAGGCTGTTCGTGGAGTAGCAATTACAGCTGTCGACCGCTCAGAGATTTCCTCTCTTTCCGGCGCTGTCGGCGGGGGAGCGCTTGCGGCCGTTGGCGCTTCGGTAGCGGTAAACTATGTCGGCACAGAAAATCACTCGCACAGCGTATTAGCGTATATTGAGAATTCACAGGTTGAATCTTCCGATGGCGCAATTGAAATTAAAGCCGAATCGGATGCAATTATAAAAAGCATCAGCGCTGCAGGCGGCATTGCCGGCAAGGTGGCTGCCAACGGAGCAGTTTCGGTCAACTGGATTTACACCAATGTCAGCGCGGCGATTATAAACTGCAGTGGAGCAGACAGAAAAGTTTGGGCAAAGAATAACGTTGATTTGAGAGCCCTGGACCGATCTGCGATCAGCGCTATTGCCGGTAATGTTTCCGGAGCTGGTCTTGGAGGAGCAGGTGCCGCAATAGCAGTTAACTTTATCGGCCGGGGGAATATTGCCGGTGGTGACCCGGGTGACCCGGCCAGTAACAGTGAAGTGACTGGCGGTGATGCGGATGACCCTGACGCGGAACCGGTAGAAGAAAATTTTGACTACAATCAGCCTGCATTTACTGACAGCACCAGGGTCAGCGCTTATATTCTCAATTCTCTTGTTGAATCCGACCTGGGTACGGTTACCCTTGTTGCTACTGCAGATCCGGCTATCTTCAATATCAGCGCCGGTATTTCAGTCGGCGGGGCGGCCGGTATCCAGGGTTCCGTTTCAGTCAACTATATCTACAGCACAGTAGAAGCTTTCATTAAAGATGCAAATGTTACCGCTGCTGAAGATGTCATTGTTAAAGCTCTATCATTACAGCGGAGCACTATACCCCTGGGTGCGCTGCAGGCTGAATCGAGCCGTGAAGAAGTATCTTCTTTTGACGGCGGCAGCGACCTGGATGAAAGTGAAGAAGATCTCCAGTTTGATGCCAACAGCCCTGACAGGCTCACTTCGATCCAGGCCATTGCCGGTTCTGTCTCCGGCGGTGGAGCAGCTGGAATCGGGGCGGTTATCGCTGTTAACCATGTCAGCAACAAGTACAGCAGCGCAATCATTAACTCTACAGTAGAAGCCGGTCGCGACATAATCATCCTGGCCGACAGCGCCAGCGGCATTGAAACTGTTTCGGCCGCCCTGGCCGGGGCAGGCACCTTTTCCGCTGCCGGTTCTGTCTCTCTTAACTGGATCAATAATCAAATACTGGCTTATATTACTGAAAGCACAGTCACTGTGCATAATACAGGCGGTGCAGCCAGAGACGGCATTATTATAGAAGCCTTTGACCGCTCCCAGATCAATTCAGTTTCAGGGCAGATCAACTTCTCCGGGGTAGCGGCGATCGGCGCTGCCGCTTCATACAACGAAATCAGAAACACAGTTAAAGCATATGTTGAAGGGTCGGGCTTATCAGTAAATACTGACAGCAACCTTATTATCAATGCCCGTTCGGCCAGCACAATTAACACCATTGTAGCCGGGGGCAGTTTAGCTCTTAAAGTAGGGGTTTCGGGAACAGCGGCGATTAACATTATCGAAAACGATGTTCGCGCTTACATCGATGGAGCAACAGTAACAGCAAATGGCAATGTTTACCTGCTTGCTGAATCGTTAAACGAAGTGAACAGCTATGGCGGTTCAATGGGTGGCGGCATTGTCGGGGCCGGCGCTGCAGTTGTCGTAAATATCCTTGAAAATGAAACAAATGCCTACATTAATAACGCAACCCTTTTAGCCCGCGGTAACGGTACAGCAATTACGATTAAAAACTGGAATGAAGATGGTGTTGTCGGCACCGAGCAGGCCAGAGGCCTTGCTGTAATAGCTCATAACAGTGAAAAGCTAACCGTCTACTCAGGTGCTGCCAGCGGTGGTTTTGTCGCCGTCAGCGGCCAGGTTTCGGCAAACATTATTGAAAATATTACCGAAGCTTTCATAGCCGGTTCTTTAATTAACAGCGCCGAAGTTCAGGGCGCAATGGTCGTTGTCCGGGCAGGCCAGGCAACCTCGGTTTCCGTTTATACCGGCAGCCTTGCCGCCGGGGGGGTAGCCGCAGGTGCCGCGGTTGACGTTACTACGGTTAAAAACCAGACCCGGGCCTATGTTGTTAGCCTTAACGATAATGAAACAGTAATCTACGCGCAGGGCGGTTTAATGATCGGCGCCTATAACCGCTTTGCCCCTGCTGATGATCAAACAATTATCATTGCCGGGGCTTCGCTGGCCGGTTCTGTATCAATCGCCGGGGTAGTTTCGGTTCTGACCATGGAAAATGTAACTGAGGCATACCTGGAAGGATCGAAAGTTTATTCAGCAGGAATGATTAAAATCTTTGCCAGCCACTACCTTGAAATTGATGTGCTGGCCGGAACGGTATCTGCTGCCGGTTTTGTCGGCGCAGGTGGTTCAGTGGTTGTCAGCGACCTGAAAAATTCTGCCCTGGCCGGAATCCGTGATGCAGAACTGAATACAACCGGGGTGCTTGAGATTTTAGCCAGGACCAGGGATAACATTAAAATTGTCGTTGGCACTGCCGGTATCGGTGGCACAGCCGGGGTGGCCGGCGCGGTATCGGTAACCTTAATTGAAACAACAACTGAAGCTTATATTGACAATTGCCTCGTTAACCAGGACCCTGCTTACAAAGCAGCGGGAAGCAGCCAGAGTGTTTCGGTTAAAACTGATAACAAGACAGAAGTTGATACAAGCTGTGGCTCGCTGGGTGCCGGTTTAACCGCCGGTATTGGCGCTGCTCTTGACTATATCAGTATCCAGAACCGCACCGTGTCGTGGATCGGCGCGGGTAGTAAAATATTTGCCGCCGGCGATATCACTCTTGAAGCGCTTTCCAACAAAGTAGTTGAAACCAATGTTGCTTCGGCTGCAGGCGGTCTGCTCGGTTTATCAGGAGCCATCTCGATTGTAACCATTGGCACCCCGCTTGACCAGGACGGCGCAGATGAATTTAACAGCGATCTGATTGATCAGTTGAATAATGATGTTTCTGCAGACGGTGGCCTCTACTACGATGATGGTAATGGAACGCGGAAAAGCAGGCTACCGGGCGGATCAGTCGGTGATTATGCTTTTAACAAACTGAATAGCGCGGCAATGCCCAACCTGGAAGAAGCGCTTGATCCGAACCTGGATACCAGCATGAGAATTACTGCCGCCTTTATCGCTGCTGCCGGCGGACCAGGTGCGGGAGTTGAACTGGTCAGCGGTGGAGAGTTGCTGATCAAGGCCGTCGATATCGTTAAAGTTAATGTAGAAATTGGAAATATAGCTGTTGGCGCAGTGGGAATCGGCGCAGCAATCGGCATTGTCAATACAACCGAAACTACATTGGCTTACAGCGGAGATTACAGCAGGATCAGGGCTGAAAATATAGCTGTTGAAGCTGAGTCCAGTGAAGAAATTATTGTTAAAGCCCGTGCTGCAACGGGCGGTCTTCTGGCAGGCGGATCGCTTAACATGGCGAAAGTTAATGCCAAACCGGTAGTCAGAGCTTATCTTGGCGATAACAGCAGAGTTGTGGTTACAGAAGAAGCATTAATAAGAGCAACAGTTATTCCCCTGATCGAGGCTGATGTGTTTGGAGTTAACGCTGCAGGAGGCGCTTCGGTTGGAAATTCGATTGCTACAGCTATCTATGAGCCGATGGTTAAAGCATATATCGGTAGCAACAGCGAAGTAATAATTGGTTTCCAGCCCCTGGCCGGCTCGCCGGAAGTGATCTTCTTCAATGAGGCAAGCTACAGTGGCGGCAGCAAAATTCACTTTATCTATAATGAAGCAATACTGACCGATCTTAGCGTTACTTTTACCCCGGGTGAAGTTGAAGGAGAAGACGGCAGCCTGGTTGTTGTCAAACGTGGAGAAATCATGCGCAATGATGGCGGCAACTGGCTCTCCGATGGTTTTGTTCCCGGTTATGCTGTTACTGTGATTGATGGCGATAATGTTTACGTGAACCAGGTGCACAGCGTTTCTCCAGACGGAAAAACACTTATCCTGGAGACGGAAGGACGCTGGGGTGAAGAATTAAGTATAACTGCAGGTGAAATATTAGGCGGCAAGCCACCTTCAGAGATCAGGCGTGAGAGCGGAAGCTGGTTTGATGACGGTTTCTTTGTCGGACAACTGTTTGAAATAAGCGGCACTACAGGTAACGATGGCGATTTTGAAATAGAGAATATTTCTGCTGACGGTAAAATCCTCTATCTCGCCATTGGGGATGAAGTAGAGAATGAAGAAATAGCTGCTTCGGTTAATATAACGATATGGGGCCTTGGACCGGACCGTATTAAAAGAGCAGCAGGCAGCTGGTTAAACGACGGTTATGCAGTCGGGGACATGATCAGGGTTGCAGGAACAGATCATAATGACGGAGTTTACCTGATTAAATCAATCTCAGCAGATGGGCGAACCCTGACCCTGTCCGGCAGTGATCAATTAACCAGGGATAGTACAACAATGGCTCTCTTTGCCGGAGGCACCCCGCTTGATTTTGACCTCCTTGTTGGCGAACCCGATTTAATCTTTTTCGGTAAGGCGCGGTTAACAGAAGGCGGTTCGGTTACCTTTGTTCCCGGCACCGGTTCTGAAGGGGCGGCACGACCGCAGATTACCAGGTCTGCCGGTAGCTGGATCTCTGATGGTTTTTTTGAGAATCAACTGATTGAGATAGCCGGATCAGGCAGTAATAATGGAATTTTTGGTATTGAAGAGGTATCAGCAGATGGAAAAATCCTCTACCTGTTTGCAGTTGAAGAATTAGAAGGGGAATCGATTAATAGCAGTGCTTTAACTTTCTGGGGTGTTGCCCCGGATCAGATCAGAAGAACAACAGGCAGCTGGCTTACTGACGGCTATAACGCCGGTGATATAATCATGGTCTCAGGAACCGAACGTAATGATGGCACATACCAGATCAGTTCTGTGGAAGAAAACGGTAAATTACTGGTCCTTAACACGTTTAACACTCTTAAAGACGAGCAGACTGCTGCAGCTCAATTTTCCAGGTACCTGGAGGAAGCGGCAGGGGAGCAGGAATGGCTGGGAACACTTACTGTTGAAGCAAGGCAGCTACTGCCTGCAGGTGAATTATCTGTCAGGGCCCGGGCCAGCGGTTCAGGGGTCGCAGGAATTGCATCGCTTTTATTTAACGAGGCTAAAGCTGTCAGCGGGGGCACTGTTTCAGCCGGTGTCAATAATGGAAGCACACTGTTGGTTGCCGGAAATATATATTTAAATGCTAACGGTGAAAGTGTTTCCAGGGCCATTGCCGATGGCTTTAATGGCGGCTTCGGCGCTTTCAGCGATAATGAGGCTACTGCAAAAGCAGCTCGTCGCACCGAAACTTATCTTGAAAAAAATGCAACGGTCATTGCCCACCAACTTGGTCTGAAAGCCGGCGGCACCGACAATATCTACGCTGAGGCCTTTTCCGGCGGTGTTGGCGCTGCAGTGATTAATCTAATCAACCCAAAAACAGAAGATCGCAGTAAAACTGTGATCAGGTTTGGGAACTATGAGAACGGCACTTATAATGCCGAAGGCACGGTAATCGATGTTGTAAACCTGCGGGCCGCAGCGGATCATCTCACTGTCTATAACAGCAAGGCTGACAGCTTAAGTATTGCTGTAGTCGGTTATGGTTCGGCCAAGGCAGAAAATGATATCAGGCCTGAGGTAGAAATATATTTAGGTGACAGTATATATCTGGAAGCGCGCGACCTGGTAATAGAAGCGGCCAACCGTTCTGAAAAGAATTGGCTTTCAAATAGTTACAATGCTGCTTCAGAATCAGGCGGGGTTGCCGACCTTCCTGCACCGAGCAGTATAACAACAATTGTCAGCAAGGCGCAAGTTCAGATTGGTAACTGGGCCAGCATCAAGGTTAAGGGCAGCATAAGTAATCCGGGTCGATTTGATATCAGCGCATACAATAATGCTTATGCCAGGGACAGGGTTAAATTAGAGAATGCCGGGTTGCTCTCTGTTTCAAAAGCGCAATCGATTTTGAACAGTACCGGTTATGCCAGCGTTATTGTGGGAAGCAGCGCCCGGCTGCATAGTGTTGGCGATATCTTCCTGACCACCCGTGATCGGGCTGATCTTCAAACCATTGTATATTCCACAACCTATTATGGAGTTGCAGGCATTGCTACCGGAGTTTCCAGGGCTGTAGCTAATGCCAATAACAGGGTGGAAGTAGAAGATAATGCACATATCTTTGCTTACGGTTCTGTTAATCTTTTATCCGGGCGGGATAGTGCGAGCCGTACTAATGCTCACTATGTTGACGCTTATATAGAAGTTTACAACTACACTACCGCTCCCCTGCAGACAAAATCTGAGCCCAGGGGGCTTTCATACCAGCATAATTATATCTTTATCGATCAGGGCGCCAAAATCGAAGCGGTTAAAGATGTCAGCCTGAGGGCTGTCGAAGGAACCATCTGGGCCACGGCAGACGGGTTTGGTAAAAACCTCTATGAGAAACTTCTTGGTACCGATATTCGTGAAGGCAACACTTCAGAGCCGGTGTCAATCGATAATCATATCCGGGTTGATGGACAGGTTTTTGCCGGAATTAACAACCGGTTGTGGCTAATTATCGATGCCGGAGGCCATGTACTGGAGGATGCAACGCATATTGCTGATTGGATGACTATTGATAACCGTCTGCCTTACAGCACATCGCTTGAATCGAGGGTATCTAACCTGTTGGATGAACTTGAAGCTCTGAACGAGCTGATTGAGCTTTATGCCGGAACCAGCGCCGCGGACCGCTATTTGTACCAAATCAACCGGGTAATTGATGATCTTTTAGAACTGGGATTTGGTGATTACCTGGGCGAGGGAACTGAGCAAGAATTCGTGGTGGAATATCCTTACATCTATTACATAATTGTCGATGATATTGTTGCCCAGGCTTCATATATCAATGTCAGCGCCGACCGGTTGACCGGCATAGGATACTTAAGCGCTCCCGATGAAGTAGAGATTTATATCGAGAACCGCAGTATTAACTTCCTGCGGATCAGCGGGTTAACAATTCCAACCACGGGTGGCGATATATTCTACAACGGGCAGCTGATCGCCGATTCAAGCGCCGGAAACAGCAACGCCGCCTTTAACCAGGAAATTAATTCGATTAATATTGATACCGGGGCCAACTTTACATTTAATATCGGGGGAAGCGGTGGCAAGGAGATAACTATCCTGAATACTCATTCCGGCGATGCGGCTAACAGCATTGATGCCCCTGATATAGAAATAAGCGGCATTGTCAGCAATATTGACGGGAAAATTACTATTCGCAGCGAGGGTGGGATCATCAGCCAGGGCGAAATAAAGGGAAAAGAGCTGGATATCAGCGCTTCGAAACTAGTTCAGAACTATATCGATACAATTTATCACACCGGTGGAGAGCCGGCAGGCCTGTGGGAAGATCTGGTCAACCTGGTAGAAAGCTGGTATGGCTCGAAAGGAAATTATACAGGAACCGAGGGTGGCATGTGGTTATTTGTTCGTGCATTCAGGGTTCAAAATGCGCTTAACAAAGTGCCGACCAGCGTTATTCGGGCCAATACCATTTACCTGGCTGCCCGTTACCTGAATATCAACGGAACGATTATCGCCGGCAGGCAGTACGACGACATCGTTCTCGGTCCAGGCGTTGAACAGCAAATTCAGCAATACCGCAATTCAGCCAGGCCGCCGCTAAACTACCTGGATGCTCCTTTGACTGTTTCCGGAAATCCGGTAGCGGCCTATTATGATATTTTAACCAACTCGATTATCATCTACCCGATCCGCAGTCAGGCCGGCTATATTGAACTTTACGGGCAAATTATGAATACAAGTTCTAACGGCGGGCATATTGAAGTATTGGATGGATATGGTGATATTAAGATTACAAATAATACTGCATACTCTTTGCAGATCAGGGGATTGGATACCGGGTACGGTGAGGGTGATGCCAGGAAGGGCATGCTGGTTATTTACGACACTGCCTGGATGAATACGTTCCCGGATTCATACAGTAACCCGACAAAAGTTGTCTATACCAGGGATGGGGTAGTGCAGGAAATGTTGGAAGGTGCCTATGTAATAGGCAGCCTGACCCACGATGAATACCGGCCCCTGGAAGGGCAGCGGTATGTATGGACAACGGCCCAGGAATATATCACACGTTACAATTCTCTTTACCGGCGTTCCAGCTGGCTCGGTTTGGTTCACTGGAGTCCGGGTGATCTGCGCAGCCAGGAGAGGGAAAATGTTGATGCTGTTACGACCAGGGTGGGCGATTATATTATCTATCAGCCCGGGTTGATTAACCAACCCTATCTGTATAGCTACGAAAATCACCAGGTTATGATTACAGACGATGACGGTAATGAACTTTGGGAGGTTGTGGTGCGCCGGACCAGCTGGATCAAGAAAACCTGGTGGGGCAAGCGCACTTATTACCAGAGAGTGATTACCGAGCGCGGGTTTAAAGATGTTCACCACCACAGTATCAGGGCAGATTACCCCATAGCGATTACCTTTGCCGGCAATCCGGATGGTGCTGATATAGTTGTTGATTCGCAGGGGACAATCATTGTTGACGGAGTGATAGAAAACAGGGTCGGAAAAATAGAAATTACTAGCAGCGGTACAAGTACAGGAGGGGCAATTGAGCGTGGCGACAGTGAGGATGCCATGATCAGCGGCAACGAGATTATTCTTTCTGCACAGAACGGTATAGGTTCAGCCGGGCATCTCCCTGTTAATACCTATCATGGCGGCCGCCTGGATGTTCACACAGTTAATGGCGCGATTAATGTAATGGCCCCATCAAATCTTTATTTCGGTATTGTTAAAAGTGACCATGGTTTTATAAACCTGCAGGCGTTTGGTCATATTCTGGCAGCGGGAAGCGATAGTTATATCAGCGGTGAGAGGGTTTACCTGAGAGCGGAAAACGGTGCGCTTGGTGCAACTTCCGATTACCTTAATATAAAGACTCTTGAATCGCTTGGAGGTTATGCCCGTGATAACATTTACATTCTATCTGAGAGCAGACTTCCTGTTGATAGCCTGATTTCGGCCAACGGTGATGTCTGGATAAAGGTTACCTCCGGTAATTTGGCAGATGTAAACGGAGCTGGCCTGCAGGACACAATTGCTATACTGAGAATTCTTGAAAACTGGGAAAGCCTGGGTCTGACCGGTCCACTGACAGCGGCGCAATTTGAAAGCCTGCTGCGTGGTGAACTGATCCGGGTGGTTGACACTACAATTATTGAAGAAGAGGTAAACATCAGGGCAAATAACATATACTTACAGGTTGAAAATGGCACAATCGGCGAACCTTATGCTCCGCTCTGGATCGTGGTCAGCGAGTTAAACAGGCCGGAACTTTCCAATCAGGAGATTGCTGCAATGTATGCAGGTGGTCCGCACAATACTATTTTCTATGATAGCGGGATGAACGTACTTCCTTATAATACCGGGGATAGTGCCGCTTATGTAAAAATTATTCGCGATGAGTTGAAGATTAATGTGAATGATCTTAACAGTTTATCTGATCTGGAAATTGCCTACATTGCAACTGCTGAGTTGGGAAGCATTCGTTATTTCGATTCGGAGAATAATGAGCTTCTACCTGGCGCAACAGTTGATGTTGCCTATATCATCATCAGTAACCGTATCGACGATTTTAACATTCAAGGCTCAGGCAATGTTCAGGCTGAGGCAAGTGGTTATATTTACATTGGATCACCGGATGATCTTTACCTGGGCAGTATAAGCAACAGCGATGCGGCAATCAGCATCAGGACAGATGGCTCACTCTATAATTACGATAACGGTAGTGAACCGGTTGTTGTTACCGGTGAAAACACCTTCCTTTACCTTGAAGCAGCAGGCGGGACAATTGGCGCCGCAGATGACGGATTGAGGATTAAGATGGGTGAAGGTAGTGACCTTACAGCCAGGGCTGCTGATGACCTCATCATTGATGTTCTTGAGAGCGACCTGGTGATCAATTACATTTATACTCCTCTCGATCTTTACCTGAATACTGATCATGCCGCCGGTTACGGAATTTTTGCTACCGTAAATGACGGTTTCGAGAACATTGTTGCCCGTAAGGTCAGGCTTGAAGCTGATTCAATCGGCAGTGAATCTGTTGCCTTAAAGACAGACCTGGCCGAGGATAATCTTTTTTCAGCCTTAGCAGAACATAATCTTTATATTGATGAGTTACGGGGCTCGCTGCAGATTGGCACGGTAACCTCAAACTCCGGGGATGTTTATCTTACGGCAGATCACTCGATCACCGGCACCGGTGACGGTCTGGCTGACATCAGCGGCCGCTCTATTTACCTTGAAGCGATTAACGGGATGATTGGCAGCGGCACCGGAATCGGTATGCTAAACATCGATACAGATGAAGCGGCAGGCGGTATCTTGGATGCTTACGGCAATAGCGATATCTTTATCAGGGAACTGACCGGCAACCTTTATCTCTACTTGGTTGAAAGCGAAACGGGCACAGTTTACTTAGAAGCTGCTCAAACTGGCCAGGGGATCAGAAGCGGGCGTTCGGCTGGCGATGATGGACCAAATATTATTGCTCTAAACGGAGGCGCCCGCCTGGTTGTTGACAACGGAATCGGCAGCCCCGACCGCCGGTTATTCACCGAACTGGGTAAGCTGGAAATATACAGCGATAAGAGTGGAATTTGGCTGCACAACAGTGGTAATTTAGTAATCGGCGAAATCAGCACGCTGATTACCGGGGTTAGTGCTCCTGGTTTGATTGATATTGTCTCTGATGGTGATATGTTAATAAAAGAAAATGTTTTAAGCATGGATGAGATTATTCTTACCGCCAGGCGGACCCTGACATTACTGGAAGGAGTCAGGCTGACCGCCGGTCCGCAGATAACCCTGAGTAATGATTACGGGCCTGCAGAGCCGGGCGGTGAGATCAGAGTTTATGGTGATATCGTCGCACCTTACCTGCTGGTTCAGGGTTCTGCCGGTGATGACTACTTGTTGATCGATACAAGGACAGCACTGCCTCATACGGATATCCTTGGCGGTGATGGTTATGATACGATTGAACTGAAAAAGCTGGCTCCGATCTTAAGCGAGTATGAAAGTGAGCTTGCCACGGTTAACATTGACGGGCAGGGTGGAAAAGACCACTATATCATCTGGCTTAGCGGTGATAGCAGTTACCTGGTAAATATTTTTGACAGCGGAAATGACGGATCTGTTTTTGAAAACGGGTCTTTGGGAACTGATGATCCCCAGTACCACGACCGCCTGACGGTCTATGGCACAGTTGACGCAAACCTGCTCCTGATTCGCCATAACTTCCTCGCTTTAATCAACGAAGGTGTTGATAACAATAACGATGGTTACGATGACCTGGAGCGGATTAATTACAATTACAGCCCGACCGGCGATCCGTTAAGTGGACCCTATCTTGACCTGGTTGTTGTTCACCTGTCGCCGGATCACAGCGTGGAGAACGAGGGCAATTATGTTGTAGCTGATGATACGGGAACTTTTTTTGTCATTCACGGCAGCCCGGCAGCAGATACTTTCCAGATCGGTCAGGTATTCCGTTCTGAAAGAGATGCCCTGGCCAACGTTGCACCGGAGGATCAGTTTGAGACGGAGCATACTACCCGGGGCTACCTGAGCAGGGGTAACAGCTATGAGATGTGGATTTATGGCGTTGCCGGTGAGAACTTCTTCAGCGTTTACAGTAATAAAGCGGTGCTTAACCTGACTGG
>CAZBKZ010000023.1:0-40725 GCA_964492615.1 uncultured Syntrophomonadaceae bacterium
CGGGTCACTAGTTTTCAAGACTAGCTCCTTAAACCGCTCGGACACCCCTCCTAAAAGGCGGATTGGCATTTTTCAGTATAACAAAGGAATATGCCAGTGTCAATCATAATAGGGATGGTTGATTGTTTCAAAAAATAAACAACAGAAAATTGATAAATTTATAATTATTTGATAAACTTAGCCTGCAGCTATTAATTCCTCTTAACCATAAGTTTCTGGTTCCGCATTAATGTTCCCGTTAGGAAAAAGATCTTAGCCTTAATTGCAGTCGATTGTAACCACAAAGGAGGAACCAATTATTGTGACTACCTTATTAAAAGGATCGGCAAAATCAAGTCCTAACGCTTTAGCAGGCGCAATCGCCGGAACAATCCGAGAGGAAGGGCAGGCCGAAGTGCAGGTTATCGGCGCTGGAGCTTTAAATCAGGCTATAAAAGCAATTGCCATTGCAAGGGGTTTTGTTGCCCCCGGGGGAATTAATTTAATATGCATTCCCGCTTTTGTAGACATTGAAATTAATGGCGAACTAAGAACGGCATTGCGGCTAATCCTGGAAAAAAGATAGCTTATATTACTCAGGTCCGTCATCTGTTAACGACAGGCATTGCTTTAATCTTCCGGGCATTGCTGTGACTACTGTCAGCGAAGGTTGCCCCTGGCCTGAGAAAAGAAAATACTTAAAAAGCAGAGTGCTCCAAAAACAACAAATGATGCTCTTGTAGCAACTAAAAAAACATCATAATATTGTGGGGTTATCTCAACCTTGCCAATCAGCAGAGCAAACAGCAGCATGACAATGGCCATGCTGAACAGCTGACCGATACTCCTGGTAGTTGCAATGGTAGCCGAAGAAACCCCGTAATGTTTCTTTTCAACGGAACTCATGATTGCATTGGTGTTCGGTGATACAAAAAGCCCAATACCAAGGCCAAGAATAACCAGGGCAACAATAATGTAAAGCAGTGAAGTGTTCGGGCTAACAAAAGCCATCATAAACAATGCTACTGCTGAAAATGCCATACCGGCAGAAGCAAGCATTTTTGGATCGATCCTGTCGGAAAGGCTGCCGGCGGCAGGCGAAAAAACACTTTGCACAATTGCTTTTGACATAAGGATTAGTCCAGCTGTCTGGGGAGATAAACCCAGGATATATTGCAGGTAGAGGCTCAGTAAAAAAATTACAGCGTAGGTGGCACTGTAACTGATTAATGCCGCCAGATTAGAAAAAGCAAATACTCTGTTTTTACTGAACAGGCTTACATCGATCAGAGGGTTTTTTACCTTCGATTCGCGCCACAGGTAATAAATAAACCCTGCAGCGCCAACCAGCAGATAAGCAATGCTGATTGGTTCGGGAATAAGGGAAAGGCCGTACATGAACAGCAAAAAGGTTACACAGTATATAGCGGCACTAACATAGTTTAACTTCTCTGCTCCTTCTTCAACCCACTCATCTTTCATTCTGGAGAAGATAATCGCGATCACCACAATACAGATGGGAACAATTGAATAAAATATGCTGCGCCAGCCTAATTGCTGGGTCAACACCCCGCCAATAAAAGGCCCGACTGTTTGACCAAAATAGACCACTGCAACATTAATACCAAGGGCTTTACCCCTTTCAGCAAGCGGGGTGACGGAAGTGATGATTGCAATAGAAGTGCTGGATACCATAGCCCCACCAACACCCTGTAAAAAACGAAATATGAGCAGCATCCAGGCCGATGTTGAAAATGCAGCAAGCAGTGTTCCGATAGTAAAAACAACAAAACCATAAGAAAACATTTTCTTTCTGCCGTAGATATCGGCCAATTTACCGCAGGGAATCAACAATATGGCTGATGAAAGCAGATACGAAGTGGCAATCCAGTTTAGTATAATTGCATCAACGGATAACTCTGCGCCAATAGCAGGAAGGGCTATATTTATTGAAGTTAACATATAAGGCATTAAAAAAAAGCTGACTGCAACAACAAATACTATAAGTTTCCTGTTTGGTCCGTTACTGATTATAATCACCGGCTATCTGCAATATTTTTGTTAGTTCTTTATAAATTTTAATCTTATCTGGGAAAAAAGCAAGCCCGGCTGATTATTTCTACGAATGAATTAAATAAGCCTGCTTTTAAGTCACTGCAGGCATAAGTGTTTTGTCGAAATTTTATTTTACTTACCTTTTTTTATACCTCTATCTTTGAAACATAAATATTACTCATTTCTTCAAGCTGAGAGAATACTCTGCTAATATCATTTTTGATATCCCGATATATAATATCTTTTGTCTTTTCGTCAGCGCTCTGTTCGCGCTTTCGTATGTTAAACGCAATTCTTGTAATAGCTCTTTCAATTTGACCTGCCAGCTTGTTAAACCTTTCATCTGGGTCGAGCATTACACTGCCGCCTGCCTTTTATTAGTACTTTCTACTTGATGGTATCTAGCTTATGCCCAGTCCAGTTTTTTTAATGATTTATTATCACCAATGGCCACAATAACATCATTTTTCTTGATAATGTCTTCAGCTGCCGGGGATATAACAGTTTTTCCATCATGGTTTCTCCTTAGGGCAATAATAGAGACACCATACTGTGCTCTTACATTTAGTTCTAACAAAGTTTTACCAATCATAGTATCAGGGGCTGCAACCTCAACTACGCTATATTCATCAGAGAGTTCGATTAAGTCAATAACTGATGGGGAAATCAGACTGTGAGCCAATTTTTGCCCCATATCTCTTTCGGGATAAACTACCCGGTTTACTCCTACTTTATCAAGCACTTTTCCGTGTAGTGCAGTTTGCGCCTTTGCCACAATATATTTTGCTTCTTGCTCCATTAACAGAATTGCAGCCATTATGCTGGCCTGAACATCAAAACCTATTGCTAATACTACGGAATCAAAATCTCTGACCCCAATCGCTTTTAAAGTTGATTCCGAAGTAGCATCGCCAACAACTGCATTGGTCACATCGCGGCTAATTTGCTGAATCAGTGTATCATCTTTATCAATAACCATTACATCATGGCCTGTAGCAAATAAGGTACGGGAAACACTTGAACCAAACCTGCCGGCCCCAATTACCAGAAACGATTTTTTCATGAAATAACCTCCATGTAGCAATATCCTCATAAATACCGGTAGATCTGTGCTGATGTTATAATCTATAAACTGCCCGGCAGGTTTCTATAATGCAATTTGGTTAAATAATATCAGGTTAAGAATAAAGATTGTGTTAATTATTTATAGTTCATATAAAGATTGCATAAAAAAAACCCTGGATTTATTAAACCAGGTTTTGAACATACAGGATTTCAACAAATCATCTATTCATCAGCAAAACGGTAACCTACACCAACTTCTGTAATGATGTAACGAGGCTTTGCAGGATTTTTTTCAATTTTTCGCCTGATGTTAGCCATAAATACTCTCAAAGACTGCACATCGCTATCCAGCGATGAACCCCAGACTTCATTCAGGATATATTTATGAGTCAGCACCTTACCGTAATTTTTAACAAGTAACGTTAGCAAATGAAATTCCATGGGGGTTAAATGTACTTCCTTTTCATTTAACGTTACCTTATGCCTGATTAGATCTACTTTTAGTTCAGCAAACTCCAGAATAGCAGGAGATTCTTTAATTGAATTGCCAGTATGTCGTAATACCACCCTGATACGGGCTAAGAGCTCCTTAATACTAAAAGGCTTGACCAGATAGTCATCAGCGCCTGCATCAAGCGCCTCAACTTTATCATTATCCTGATCACGTACAGATATAACTATTATTGGAATATCAGATATTGCTCTAACCTGTTTAATAATATCCATTCCATCCATATCAGGAAGCCCAAGATCCAGTATAATTGCTGTAATCGGCTCGATTGCAATAGCCTCCAAAGCTGCTTTTCCCGTTGACACTTCAATACTTTTATAGCTCTGAGATTTTAAAGAAAATTTGATAAAATTTCTGATCTGCAGGTCGTCTTCGACTACCAGGAATAAAGGACTCACTCTTTAACCTCCTAACAGTTTAAACAGAAACGAAATGAGGCACCGCCGTCTTTTTTATTTTCAGCGACGATCTCACCGTTGTGCATAGTCACTATAGCTTTGCATATGGCTAATCCAAGACCGGCACCTCTTTTAGCATCAGCTATCTTTTTATCAGCCACATAGAAAATATCAAATATTTTTGATATGTCCACATTTTCGAGACCCTCACCATCATCTTCAACACTAATCCAAACTCTATCATGATCAACTGTAACTGAAACCGTAATTGTTCCGCTTTTCTCTGTGGATCTAATGGCATTGTCAAGCAAGTTAACCAGGACCTGTACTATAAGCTTGCCATCCATGGGAACAAATAATACTTCTTCCGGAATATTAACCAGTATTCGGCGACCGGCAGCATATTTTTGAACATGCCTTACAGCCTCAGAGATTACTTCTTCTAAAGCTTCCTGCCTGGTAGCTATATTAATTCTACCTTCCTGTAAACGAGTCAGGTTTAAAATATTTTCTACCAGCCGGTTCAGCCAGGCTGAATCCTCATAAATTCCGTTAACTAAGGTAATATTTTCATGATCTTTGAGTCTGTGTAACAGTATTTCCGCTGCTCCTGTAATACCGGATAAAGGGGTCCTTAAATCATGGGATACTGATCTGAGCAGACTGCTTTTAAATCTTTCCTGCTCAGTTTCAATCTTGGCCGTTTCTTTTTCTTCGGTCAGAAGTACACGCTCAACCGCTATAGTAATTTGCATAAATATCGATTCTTCCAGATACTTATTTTCATCACTGGATAGTATATCTGCAGGCAAGCAGAAATAGCAAACTACACGGTCTTGAAATAAAACTGGGGTCGTATGGAATCTTTTTACATGCTCATCAAATGCCTCTCTATTCAGCTGAGTAATTGAAACAACACTTTTTATGTTCTGCAGTTCCAATAAATGAAACTTACTACCTAATATTTCATCAGTAATTATACAGGAAACTGATGAATTAAAAAGAGAGGCCAGGCATTCCATAGAAGCTCTTAAAACTTCATTGGTTCCACTCGCTTTCGCCAGTGAACTTGTCACCTGATAAAGAATTTGCGCCTGACTTTCCTTTTTTTTAGCCTGCTCCTCCGCATTTATCAGATTACTGGTTAGTGTACTGGAGAAAATTGCTGCTAGAAGCATCACTAAAAACGTAAATATGTACGACTTATCATACACAGTAAAAGAATATATCGGCTCGGTGAAAAAAAAATTGAAAGAGAGTGTGGCAATTAAAGATGCAGCAACTCCATAATATAAACATTTGGTATAACGCGAAGCAAGTAGTACAGATAAAATATAGATAACAACTATGTTTACCTCGGTGAATCCAAGATGCTCAACTAAAAAAGAAAGAAGAGTGGCCAGAAGCATTAAGCACATCACGACAGTAATCCGTTGTACTGTAAAATTATAAATAAACTTAGGCTTATTATTGGCAGGCACGATTACTCACCTCGGGTAAACAGTCAAAGAAAAATATGAAAACTTTATAAACAATATAACACAACATCTATTGATCTGCCTCGCTTTAATAGTTCAACAAGAATACCCGGCATGAATTTCAATATTAGATTCTATCTCCCTTATTCTGCGTTTGAACTTATACAGCTGTAAAGAATAGAGATTATTGCAGCAGGTTATATTAAGGGAACCAAATTTTTACTTAAGATGTCTTTAGTACGACTGTTACTGTTAAGGGAGGGCAAAAGATGAAAATGAAAGCAGGATTTAGTAAAGCTGTCTTGACCATAATGTTTGCTGTGGTTTTAATATCCGGCAGCGGTTGCAGCATGAATGATTCTAGCAGCCTGGCTGCCCCGGTGGAAGAACTCGACCAAAGACTGGTTGATGCCAATAACATTTTCGGGTTTGAGCTTTTCAGAGAACTCGCTGAAGAAGAAGATGGAAACCTGTTTATTTCTCCATCAAGCATTATAACTGCCCTGGCCATGACATACAACGGAGCAGAGGGAGAAACGAAAACAGCCGTGGAAGAGACCCTTAATTTCCATGGAATGAGCCTTGAAGAAGTAAATGCTGCCTTTCGCGATCTGCTTACAGTGCTCCAGAACCCCGATCCCAGGGTTGAATTAACCGTAGCTAATTCTTTATGGGCTCGCGAGGGATTTGATTTTTACGAAGAGTTCCTGGAAACAAATAGTAATTACTATAATGCCGAGATCAGCTTTTTGGATTTCAGTGAAGACCAGGCTGCCGATGAAATAAACAGTTGGGTTAAGGAGCAAACAAGCGGCAAGATCGAACAACTTGTTACCCCGCCGATAAATCCGGAAACGATATTGTTTTTGATTAATGCCATTTACTTTTATGGCGAATGGTCGGAACCTTTTGACCCGGAAATGACCAATGATAATGATTTTCACCAGCACGATGGAACCGTCAACCCTGTGCCGACAATGTTTAAAACTGATAATTTTCGCTACCTGGAAAATGAGCTTTTCCAGGCTGTAAGCCTGCCCTATGGTGAAAATGAAAGGGTTAGTATCTATCTATTCCTGCCCTTGCCCGGAAATAGTCTTGAACAATTCTATGCCGAATTAAACCAGGCACATTGGGACAAATGGATCGCTTCGTTTGGTAATATGGAAGGGGAAGTGGGGCTGCCCAAGTTTAGCTTCGATTATGAAGTGTCACTAAATGATGCCTTGAAGGCTTTAGGCATGGAGCTTGCCTTTGACGGCGATCGGGCTGATTTCAGTAAAATGCACCCCATACCGCCGAACCTTTATATCAGCGAAGTTAAGCACAAGACTTTTATCGAAGTAAATGAAGAGGGTACAGAGGCAGCTGCCGCTACCTCTGTAGAAGTAGGGGTAACTGCAATGCCCGAAACTTTTTCCATGATCATCGACAGGCCTTTCTTCTTTGCCATCGCCGATGATATGACAGGTACAATTCTCTTCATGGGCTCAGTTATGCAGCCTTAAAACTTATGGCTCCTAAAGTTTTATGCCTGACTCGGGCTTAATGTGCACCCTGATGTAATCATAAATATTATTAATCACAATTTTCAACGCTGTAAAGGTGGGCACTGCAAGTATAATCCCAAGCAGACCACCGAGCCGCCCCGCTACCAGCACTACTAAAATAATAGCCATTGGGTTTAAGGACAATTTGCGGCCCATAACCTGTGGCGAAATAACCAGGCTTTCGAGCTGTTGCACTATCAGGATAACAATAACAACCTTGAGCATCATTAAAGGGGAATCGATCAAGCCAACAACCACTGCCGGTATAGCTCCGAGGAAAGGACCGATCCAGGGTACAATATTGGTGAACATTATAAATATGGCCAAGATCAGGGCAAACTCCAACCCAATAATTAAAAACCCGATATAGGCCATGACACCCACCAGGAAACAGACAACTGCAAGCCCCTGAAAATAGGAGCCAAGCATTTTATTCATTTCAGCGAGGGTTTTATTGATATCTCCGGCATAATCACCTAATACATAACGATCTACCAAGCCGGGGATTATTTTTTGATCTTTTTGTCTGAGCATATAATAGAGTAAAAACGGCACAATAATTACTGTTAAAAATAACTCAGTCAAAAAATCTACCAGGCTTGCCACACTGGAAATAACACTTGACACGGCGGTCGAGGCCAGACCAGCCAAACGGTCGGTCAGGTTATCAAGATCGATAGCATCAAAATCTATGATCATATTAAAAACGGGATAACTTCTGAGATCTTCGATAAGCTTTTCAGCAGACTCTATCTTTTCGGGAACACTGACCATCAGCTTGTTAAACTCATCAACAATAATCGGCCCTGTTGCCAGGCCGAGCAGCACCAGTAAGCCGATAATGACCAGGAAAACCATGACTATTGCCAGGGGCCGGGGTATTTTACCTTTACTCAACCAGTCGCAAAGGGGATATGTTAAATAGAAAAGGACACCGGCTACGAAAAATGATATGAAAAGGGTCTCAAAAATCACAACCAGCGGATAAAAAATGAAATTGATCTGGCTGCCCATGTAGATGATTAAGAATACCAGGAGAATACCGATACCAACCTTAAAAAGTTTGGAATCCCACATTATGAAGCGGTTATCCTTTCCTGTCCTTTAAAGTAGGGTTTTAAAACTTCCGGTATCAACACACTGCCGTCTTTCTGCTGGTAGTTTTCAAGGATGGCAGCTACCGTTCGGCCAATTGCCAAGCCTGACCCATTCAGGGTATGAACAAATTGTGTTTTCTTTCCTACGTCTGGACGATAACGTATTCCAGCCCGGCGAGCCTGAAAATCGGCAAAGTTGCTGCAGGACGATATTTCCCGATAGGTATTATAAGAGGGAAGCCACACTTCAAGATCATATTTTTTAGCTGCTGCAAACCCCAGATCACCGCTGCACATTAGCATTACCCGGTACGGCAGCTCCAACAATTGTAATACTTTTTCTGCATCTTTCGTAAGTTTTTCCAGCTCATCATTGGAGTCTTCAGGCTTAACAAATTTAACCAGTTCCACCTTGTTGAACTGATGCTGGCGAATCAGGCCCCGGGTATCCCGACCATGTGCTCCCGCTTCAGCTCGAAAACAGGCGCTGTATCCGGCATAATAAAGGGGCAAGTCTTCAGCTTCCAGTATCTCATCCCGGTGAAGGTTGGTCACAGGAACCTCAGCAGTCGGTATGAGGTAGTAGTCTGTTCCTTCAACCCGAAAGGAATCTTCGCCAAATTTTGGCAGTTGCCCGGTGCCGATCATGCTGTTGGCATTAACCATATAAGGAGGCAATACTTCACGGTAGCCATGCTCAGCTGTATGGAGGTCAAGCATAAAAGATGCAAGCGCTCTTTCCAGGCGGGCCCCGGCTCCATAGTAAACCGCGAAGCGACTACCTGTTATTTTACCGGCACGGTTAAAATCAATGATATTGAGGTTAACGCCAATATCCCAGTGGGCCAGCGGGTCAAAGTCAAAAGCGGGTATATCGCCCCAGCGGCGAATTTCAACATTATCCGCTTCATCGGCGCCTTGCGGAACCGCTTCATCCGGTATATTAGGCAGGTTAAGCAATAGTTGCTCCATGGTGGTGTCAACCTGACGCAGCTGTTCATCGAGCTCCTTAATCTTTGATGATACCTGGCGCATTTCTTCCTTCTTATTCTGAAATGCTTCACTGTCGGCACCCTTCTGCCCAATCTCTTTAGAGACCCGGTTGCGGGTTTGTTTAAGCGCCTCTACTTCGCCCAGTAGTTTACGGCGATCGGCATCCTGAGCCAGCAGGCTGTCCACATCACCGCTCTCACCTTTAAGCTCAATTGCCCTGCGGACAATTTCGGGATTTTCACGAACATATTTTAAATCTAACAAAAAAACTCCCCCTCACTTTCACCACCGGTATTCAGTTTTAACTGAATACCGGAAAGAAATTATTCCTTCATATTTACATTTCTTCAGGTGCTACTATACCAAGCAGGCCAAGGCCGTTGGCTATTACCTGCCTGGTTGCATTGATCAGTAAAAGGCGCCCGTGCTGTAGTTCGCCCTCGCTACCCAGGACAGGGCAGTTATGATAAAAGCGATTAAACTCGCGGGCGACATCAACCAGGTAACGAGCCAGAATTGAAGGCCTGTAGTTTTCGGCAGATGCGATTATTTTTCCGGGCAGCTGGGCCAGAGTTTTAATCAAAACCGTTTCCTCGTCTTTAACAAGAAGCGATGCGGCATTATCATCCCATTCCTCTGCTGTAGAACCAGCTTTTCGTAGAATGCTGCAAATCCTTGCGTGAGCGTACTGAATATAAGCCGCGGTTTCACCGGAAAAATCAAGTACTTTTTCCCAGTCAAATTCAATATTTTTGATCCGGTCATTGCTTAGATCACCGAAACGGACTGCTCCGAGGCCGACTGCTTTAGCTGCACTTTCTTTATCAGCCAGGTCTGGATTTTTCTCTTCAATTATCTCCCTGGCCATATCAATTGAACGATTCAGCACTTCCTCCAGCAAAATAATTTTACCTGCCCTGGTGGACATTTTGCCGTCTTTAAAACGAATCAGACCAAAAGGGACATGAACACAGTCTTTTGCCCATTCGAAACCAAGCAGTTCCAGTATTTTAACGAGCTGCTGAAAATGAAGGACCTGCTCGGCGCCGACTACATACAGGGATAGAGCAAAATCAAATGTTTCATGACGATATATCGCCGCCGCTATATCGCGGGTTATATACAGCGTGGCGCCGTCTTTCTTTCTGAGCATTACAGGAGGCAGGTTATAGGGTTCAAGGTCAACGATCAAAGCCCCTTCACTTTCTTTGGCTATTCCCTTTTCCTGAACCAAATCTATAACCCGGTCCAGCATTTCATTATAATGGCTTTCGCCATGATAATACTCAAACTGAATACCTAAAAGATCATATATTAATGCATAATTTTCCAGGCTTAGCTTACGGAACAGCGTCCAGTATTCAACAGCTGCGCTGTCTCCTTCTTCCAGACGCTTAAACCATGAGCGGGCTTCGTCATCCAGATCCGGATTTTGTTCTGCTTCCTGGTGAAACTTAACATAAAGTTTATAGAGATAATCAACCGGGTCTGCTTCCAGCTGATTTTTTTCACCCCAGAGCTCAAATGCAACTATTAGTTTACCGAACTGGGTGCCCCAGTCTCCGAGGTGATTTACACCAATACTTTTATAGCCAAGGGCTTTAAAAATCAAATAAAGTGAATGGCCGATTACAGTTGAGCGAATATGGCCGACGCCAAATGGTTTAGCAATATTAGGCGATGAATAATCAATCGGAACATTTCTGCCATTACCTAAATTTGCATGCCCGTATTTATCTCCCTGCTCCCAGATCTGAAAGATCACTTCTCGACCAAAGGCCGCAGGAGCAAGGTAAAAGTTGAGGTATGGCCCCCTTGCTGCAACCTTGTTCCAGAATACGCCTTGAACATTGCTAATCTTTTCGACAAGTTCAGTAGCAATTGCTGCAGGCGCTTTTTTAAACTGCTTGGCCAGGATATAACAGGGGAAGGCATAATCGCCATATTCAGGCTCAGGGGGTATCTCAAGAAGGTTAACTACCTCTGAAGGGCTTAATTCAACTTGCGCTGCCAGCACCTGACCGATCTCTTCTTTAAGCTTTTGCATCTATGATCTCCTTGGGCTTTTTCACTTATTTTAGCTTAAAGAAGAGCGGTTGACAAATATATAGTTACCGTTTTTACTTACTCGGGATTAACGAAGTAAGGCTGGCGGTAAAAACGATTTAAAAGCGGGTAGCCTTCGGGAGGGGTCCAGCTTTCGCCTTCAATCATTATTTCGGCTCTCTGGCGGCGGCTGTTCTGGAAAATGGTCAGGAATATAGCATCAAGAATTAATGATGAACGTAAATGATCTTCCTCATTTCCCTGCTCAGGGAACAGCTCAACAAACTGTCTGCTCAGGTTAACCTGAACCTGCTCGCTGCTTACATTGATATCACGCAGTTCAAGATTTGAAGGAACAAAGGGGAGAGCCCTTGATGCCCTCATTACCTGTTCAATCAAATTTTCCAGTGTTGCTTCTGAAAGCTCAGCTTCCACTCCTTCACGGCTTACCAGGTAAAAACGGTTACCGCTCTGGACTGGAATATAAACCGGCTTTTGATAATTAAGCGGGCTGAGTGGTTGCTCAAGCTCAATTATACCGAAACTTTCGATCGGTTTCCTGTTTGTAGTCAGATATATATCTTTAACACCGTTAAAACTGCTGACTGTCATTAAAAGCGAATTAAGCGCTGTTACACTCTGTAATTCTCCGTTAATATCTACAAAACCGGGGGAAAGATCTAAATAAAGCTTGCCGTCATCAGCATTGTAGTCAAGATCAACAGAAACATCTTTGTCCGGTATAGTCCGATATAGAGAACTGCCGCGGGCCGGCCCACGGATCAACTCTTCCAGCGCTGCGCGCATTGGGTTTTCTGTTAAACTAATCGGCCTGGCAACCGGAACCAGGTTTGAATTTTCATCACTGAAGTAAATAGTGATCCAGGTCTGATCTGCCTGGACTCCGGTTATAACAGGGTTGTAAATAATTGTCTCCACAGCGCCATTACCGTTACTATATCCATTACCATTGGTAAAGGCAGTGCTCAGCATGGGTTCAAGATCAATCAGATCAATGTAGCCGTCATCACCGCCAACAACTATTAAGTGGGGATGGTTGGTAACAAGCAAATATTCAACCCTCATGGCTACCTCCCAGGTGTTAATATCATTTCCATCACGGTCAAGAAGGATCATCTGGGTGTAGTCTTCCTTATAGTGCCTCCAGGAGCTGGTAATTATATGCTGACCATCGGCAGTAAATGAAAATAAAGAACCGTCAGCTACTCTTTTCATCCAGAGCAGATCATCAGCCAGATCAAAATAATATAAATTTTCACCACTGCCCGCCCGGTTACCATAAACAAGGATACGATTGTAGTTCTGCGGATTAAACAAAACTTTGGAGGCCTCAAAAGGCAGGGCAGTGCTCCACAGCTCATAACCCATCGAATCATATACAAATAAACGGTTCCCATGAACAGCAGCAAGACGACTTCCGTACCTGGAAACATCGACCAGGTAGCCTTCATGCGACCACATCTCTCTACCGTCAAGGTTAATTGCCCTGATCACCGGAGTGTCGTTTTCCTGCTCGGTAAAATAGACGTGTGCCTGCTCGAGATATTCACTGGAAATAAAGAGATTAAGCACCGTTTCAGTTTCAATTGTCCATTTCAGGGTTCCTGCCTGGTTAAACAAGTCCAGGTGGTGGCTTTCTTCTTCGGCATTTGTCCGGGCAGCAATCAGCCATGACGCTCCCGGAGATATCGCCAGCAAATCAATTGGATCACCTTCATTATCCCACGAATACTCCTGGTCAGCTGAGGTAAAAAATAGTCTGCCGCCTTCAGTACCAACAGCCGCATAGTTACCACAGGGAGAAATCTTGGCATGTTTAGGAGCTGTGGCAAAAACCTTTTCCCAGAGAAGCTTCCGATCTCGATCAAGAAGGTTGACCGTATTATTCTCCATACTGAATAGAATCGCGCTGAGAGCCTGATCCACGGTCAGATCATACAATCCAACACTGGTAAACCAGAGATCATAAAGCGTTTCCCCCTGGCTTTCACTTTGTGGATCAACAGTAATACCCGTACTTTCTGCAGTAGGGAATAGTTGAAAGACAAAAAGAACCAGCCCGGCCAAAAAAAATAAACCGGCCAGGGCTACTATATAATAAAAAGGTTGAATTTGTTTCACAAACAAACACCTCCGGACCAATAAAGCCAGAGTGATGCTATTTTATCACAATAAAATTGCCAGATATTAAAAATATATTGACCCTATGTTAAGATTTCCTAACATCCTTGCCATTTAAAAGGGGCAGGGCAAAGAAAAACCTGCTGCCTTCACCCTCTTCACTCTCCACCCAGACCCTACCGTTGTGCTTCGCCATTATTTCGCTGACAATAGCCAGTCCAAGCCCTGTTCCGCCTCTTTCGCGTGAACGGGCCTTATCAACCCTGAAAAACCTTTCAAAAATATAACTCAGATCATCTTCAGGTATGCCACAGCCGGTATCCTCAACTTTTACGACCGCTTCACTACCGTCACGGTTTAAAGAAACGGTAACTGTTCCACCCGGCTCAGTATATTTCATTGCATTGTCAAGCAGGTTAACCAGCACCTGGCGCAGTTGCAGCGGCGCTGCTTTAACCAACAGGTCAGTTTCATAATGCTCTTCGATCAGTTCCAATCCGGCCCGCGCAAACCTATACCGGCTATCCTCAAGAATATTAAATATAAAAGAGTAAAGATCAACTTCTTCAAATTCAATCTGGTCTCTTTCAAGTTTTGACAATTCAAGCAGATCATTTACCAGGGCCACCAGTCGTTCCAGTTCGTTGTCCAGGTCTTCGATAAACTCTTTCTGTTGCTCCGGCTCCATTTCGTGTTCTTTCAGCGCTTTGGTCAGCAGGCTCATAGTAGTGAGGGGAGTCCTAACCTCGTGTGCAACATCGGCAGCAAATTTTTTCAGGTTGGTAGTATAATAATTTAGCCGCTTGGCCATAAGGTTAAACTGTTCCGACAGGCGGCCGATTTCATCTCCAGATCGAACCTCAATATGTTGATCGAGTTTACCTTCGGCCATTCTGTGCGCCGCCTGCGTCAGTTCCTCGATGGGTCCGGTAAAACGTTTGGCAAGGATAACTGATCCTCCTCCAACCACGGCCATAGCCAGAACTGTCGATAGAAAAAGAAAACGCCGAATATCGTAGAGAGTCCTGAAAACCTCTTCCAGCGAAGAGGAAAGAAAAACTACCCCGGTGATTAAATCATTTTCTTCCAAGACGGGAACTGCCATTTGCATTACTGTTTGTCCTGTTCTTTCACTATAAGCTAAACTGCTGCTTACATTGCCATTTAAAGCCTCTAAAACGTCATCCTGCTCCAGAACCTGGTTTAACAATCCGCCAACCCGAATAGAATCACCGACCACAAGAGCCTGCTGGTCGGTAAAAATCACCCTGGCTTGCGACTGCCTGCTCATATTTTCTGCCAGTACACTTAAACGGACAGAATTAACCTGGCCAGTTAGCTGACCGGTGACAAAATCTGCAGCCAGCTGACCTGAACGCTCCAGGGTATCTGTAAAATTGGCCAGGTAATAGCGTTCGAGGAAATTATAGAGAAAGATACTGATTATAACCATAACAGCTAATATGATTACCAGGAATGATGCTGTCAATCTGAACCTGATGCTAAAAAAACGGGCCATTAAAGGTCCTCCCTGATTTTGTAACCAGTACCCCACACTGTAATAATCAGATCGGGATTACCCGGATCGTTTTCCAGTTTCTCACGCAGATGCCTGATATGCACATCAACAGTTCTCAAGTCTCCATAATAATCGTAGCCCCAGATCTGTTCAAGAAGCTGTTCGCGGGAATAAACATTGCCCGCATTTGCCGCAAGAAAACTTATAAGGGCAAACTCTTTTGAAGTTAGGCTAATCTCCCGTTCGCCGAGACGAACCCTGTGCTGTAAAAGATCAACATGGAGGTCGCCAATTTGAATGGTCTTTTTAGCTTCTTCCTCGCGCACAGTACTGCGCCTGAGAATAGCCTTGATCCTAGCTATCAGTTCTCTTGAATTAAAAGGTTTGGTCAGGTAATCGTCAGCGCCCAGTTCCAGGCCGAGCACCTTATCGATATCTTCACCTCTTGCAGTAAGCATAATGATCGGAATGTCATATTTTTTACGAATACGACGGCACACTTCAAAACCGTCAATTTCAGGCAGCATCAGGTCCAAAACTACTATATCGGGTTTTAAAGCAAAAACTTTCTGCAGTGCCTCTTCTCCGTCATAAGCCTGTTCAACCCGAAACCCTTCCTTTTCAAGATTAAAACCTAGCGCCTTTACCAGTGTTTTTTCATCATCTACCACTAAAACTAACTCATTAGCCATTAAAAATCCTCTCCCTGCAATCAGATTGGGCTTTAAACAGGGTTATATATTTTCATGATCTGTTTAAAATCTTCCCACACATCTTTCTTACGTGACGGATCTCTTAAAAGTGCGGCCGGGTGAAATGTAGCTATAACCTTACGCCCGCCTATGGTATGCCATTTACCCCGCATCCGGGTTATAGCTGCCTTTCTGTCGATCAGGTTCTTCGTAGCCAGAGATCCAAGGCAGACTATGATCTCCGGGTCAATTAAATCGATTTGCTGCCTGAGGTATGGTATGCATGCCTCAACTTCCGGCTGAAGAGGCAGCCGGTTGCCGGGAGGGCGACATTTAACCACATTTGTAATGAAGATATCATCCCGTAGGATATTTGCAGCCTGCAGTATTTTATCAAGAAGCTGGCCGGCTTTACCAACAAAAGGTATACCAATACGATCTTCATCTGCTCCCGGTCCCTCACCAACCATGAGTAACCTGGCGCGGTTATTACCACTACCGAAAACAACCTGGCGGCAGCCGCTCCTCAAATCACACCGTCTGCAGGCCAGACATTCTTCTTTAAGAGACTCAAGCTCTTTGCTGATATCTTTTTTCTTTGTTTCAGTTGTATTATCACTATTAATCAATTCACCGAGTGTTTGCTGATGCTCTTCAGAAATGTAACTCACCCCCTGAAAATCAAGATATCTGCAGGTTGTGATATTTGTTCAACAGCAGTTCTCTATAATCCTTCCTGGCGATATACTTATCGCAAGCCTATCACTCAGGGGGCGATACAAGCAGGGACAAACGACGTTTATAACGGTCCTCGGCATAATGGAGCAGCCTGCCGACCAGCTCTGCATAACTAACGCCGCTTGCTTCCCACATTTTCGAAAACATGCTTATATCGGTGAATCCAGGCATGGTATTTATTTCATTCAGTATGATTTCACCACTGGATCGATTAAAGAAAAAATCAACCCTGGCCAAGCCGCTGGCCTCCACCGCTGCAAATGCCCGAAGTGAATAATCACGAATCTTTTCTACTATTTTCTCTTCAAGCCGGGCTGGAATAATCAGTTCCGAACGGTCATCTAAGTACTTAGCGCGATAATCATAAAATTCATTGCAGGGAACCACTTCACCAGGCAGCGATGCTTCAACATCAATGTCGCCGAGAACACTACATTCTATTTCTCTGCCGTCAATATAAGCTTCAATAATAACTTTTTCATCATAAAGAAATGCTTCATCTACGGCGCCCGGCAGATCTTCCGGTCCATGAACCTTGTTTATTCCTACACTGGAGCCGAGGTTGGCAGGCTTCACAAAACAGGGAAAACCAAGTTTCTGACCGGCCACTGCCACAAGATCATTCTGCTTTTCTGCCCACTGATGGCGATAAAACCAGGTATAGGGAGCAACAGGAAGACCTGCCTCCCGAAATAATACCTTCATTACTACTTTGTCCATACCGGCGCCGGATGCAAGAACTCCTGAACCGACATAGGGCAGTCCTGCCATTTCAAATAAGCCCTGTATAGTCCCGTCTTCACCATAAGTACCGTGCAAAACCGGGAAGGCAAGGTCTAAAGACTGGTAATGCCATTCCTGGGGGCTGTCTCCCTTTTGAACGAGCAAGCCCGGCCGCGCCGGGTTTGTCAGCAGCGCTGCGGCAAATGATTCCCGGGGGGGTCTTTTCTCCCACAGCGATAACCAGGCATCGGGACCAGTGATCCAGACTCCTTCACCAGTAATACCCACTTGTATTACCTCGTATAAATCCTGATCAACAGCTTTCATTATTGATGCAGCTGAACGTAACGAAACAATATGTTCTCCCGAGCGGCCACCGAACACAACAGCCAGCTTTTTCCTGCTCACCACAAATCACTCCATCACTTAATTGATTCAAAATAATTACATTTATTATATCACAACGCCATACGAAGTCTGATGTTGCAGATTATTACCGGTAACAGAATTCAAGCTCTTATTATTATTCCGGCTTTATATTATAATTGAAAAGTCGCCGTATAGTTTTGAGCTTGCTTTAGCTGTGCAAGAAGAAGATACTGCCGATAAAAAGCATGCGGAAAGAGGGATATTTATGCAACCGCCTGTTGTCATACTGGGAGCAAACTTTTATACTGCGCTGGGAGCGATTCGCAGCCTGGGACGTAGGGGTGTTCCCGTTTATGCTCTTGATTATCATTTTCCATCAGCCTATGCCCTATCATCACGCTATGTGACAGAAAGGGTGCTATGCCCCGATATCAATAAAAGCGAGAAAGAATTGGCTGACTTTTTGGTTGGTTATGGAAAAAATTTTTCCGAGAAACCAGTCTTAATGGCGACTGCCGATAGCTATGCTCTGCTTATTTCACGTCATGCAGACCGTTTAAAGAATTATTATCTTTTCCCGGAGATGCCCGGGGGACTGCTGGAAAAGATAATTGATAAAATGGACCTTCATCAATTATCTAATACCTACAATTTAATAATGCCCCAAACGTTTATTGCGGATGAAAATGCAGATCTTAAAGAAATTGCCTCCTGCATTAATTATCCCTGTATTATTAAACCTGCGCTGTCACATGAATTTGTAAAAGTGTTTCGGCAGAAATGTCTTTTTTCTGAAAACAACGAAGACCTAATTGCTGCCCTGGAAAAAGCCCGCAGGGAAAACCTTGAGGTTATGGTTCAGGAAATTATTCCAGGTTTTGATGATCATATGTATGTTTTTGATGTATATATTAACCGGGAAGGGAAGGCCACACATACTTACACCGCCCAAAAGCTACGTCAATTCCCAATAAATTTCGGGTCATCAACATTAACAAGGCATAAACATGTTCAGGAACTGGTAGATTCAGGTCTTAAATACATGAAAAGCATTGGCTATCGGGGTTATGGTGAAATTGAGTTTAAGCAACATGCTGATTCCGGCCGGTTTTACATGATTGAAATTAATGCCCGTCTGAGCACCCTGAATGTATTATTCGACAAATGCGGGGTAGAGTTTACCTATGCCATGTATCGAGATTTGATCGGTAATCCTCTTCCCGACATGCATTTAACAGAAGATCAGCCTTGGGTTTTCTGGCATGCTTTCGAGGATTTTATCAGCAGCATTGCTTACCTGAGGAGCAAGCAGCTTACTTTAGGTGAAATCATCAAACCATGGTTTTCCTATAAAAAAGCCCATGCAATATGGGCTTTAGACGATCCGTTACCATTATTCACCTTCAGCCGTATAGTTTTAGGCCGGGCTGCTGGAAAGTTGGTAAGGGTCCTAACCAGGAGACCTCAAACAAAGTAAATCGTGCTCGACAACATTTACCCTACCTGAACAAATGATAGGGGTGGTAAAAACCACCCCTTGTTTCAGCTTGCTTGTGCTTCTTTAGCTCTTATCAAAATTTAAGCTGTTTTTTACTATTCTTCTTCTTTTTCTTTCTGCGTAGCTGCTACTACCTGCTCGGCAACCTGGTGGGGCACTTCCTCGTAATGTGAGAACTGCATGGAGAAGAACCCTCGACCCTGGGTCATTGAACGCAGGTCGATGGAGTACTTGAACATTTCAGCCATTGGAACCTGGGCTTTAATTTTTTGCAATCCGCCCTCGGGCTCCATACCCTGGATCTTTCCGCGCTTACTGTTCAGGTCGCCCATAATATCACCCATAAAAGCTTCGGGCACAATGACTTCAATATCCAAGATTGGCTCAAGCAGCACAGGCTTAGCCTGTTCCATACCTTTCTTGAAGGCCTGTGAGGCCGCTATTTTAAAAGCCATTTCCGAGGAGTCGACAGTATGATAAGAACCATCAACCAGCCTCACAATTACATCTTCAACAGGATACCCGGCAACTACTCCTTCTTCCATCGCCTCGATAACGCCCTTCTCTACTGCCGGTATATACTGGCGGGGCACCGAGCCACCAAAGATTTTATTCTCAAAAACAAGTCCCTGGCCTGTTTCTGCAGGTTCCATTTCGAGGTAAACATGGCCGAACTGACCGCGTCCACCGGACTGTTTCTTATGCTTTCCTTCTACCTTGGATTGCCCGGTAATTGTTTCCTTGTAGGGTACCTTGGGTGTGGAAAGATCAACTTCAACGCCAAATTTTTGTGACAGGCGGCTGACTATAATTTCAAGGTGCAGCTCGCCCAGGCCCGATATAATCGTTTGCTTGGTTTCCGCTCTTCTTTCCAGGTGGAAGGTGGGATCTTCTTCAAGGAATCGGGACAGTCCAGTTCCCACTTTTTCCTCGTCGCCCTTGGTTTTCGGCTCAACGGCAAATGAAATTACCGGTTCCGGGAATTGTAACTCCGGAAAAATGAGAGGATTCGCTCGATCACAAAGAGTGTCTCCCGTAGCAGTTTCCTGCAGTTTAGCCACGCAGGCAATATCTCCGGTTACAACTTCTTCCATGGTAATCTGATTTTTACCCCTCATGGAGAAAACCTGGCCCAACCGTTCGTTGCTGTCTTTACTGGCATTATATATCTGACTGTCCGGTTTAATTAAACCGGAATATACACGGAAATAGTTGATTCTGCCAACATAGGGGTCAGCAAGTGTTTTAAAGACAAAAGCAGACATCGGTTCATCCTGACTCATCTTCCTGGTGACTTCCTCTTCTGTTCCAGGTTTTAATGCTTTTATCTCACTTTGATCCAGGGGAGAAGGCAGATAGTTTTTAATCAGATCCAGTAACGGCTGAGTACCAAAGTTTTTGGTTGAAGCGGCGCACAGCACCGGAATAATTATACCCTTTAATACTCCCTGGCGTAAGCCATTATTTAGCTCTTCATCGGTAAGGACTTCGCCTTCAAGGTACTTCTCAAGCAAAGTATCATCGGCTTCTGCCGTTGTTTCCACCAGTTTTTCTCTTAAATCCTGGGCCTGTTCAACCAGGTCG
The DNA here is from genome assembly GCA_964492615.1 of uncultured Syntrophomonadaceae bacterium. Lineage (GTDB taxonomy): Bacteria > Bacillota > Dethiobacteria > DTU022 > DTU022 > JAABTH01. Next base: position 20,438 of record CAZBKZ010000023.1, read on the forward strand.
GCAGGTATCTCCTCCTCTGTAACTTTCATCCCGTCATCAGAAAACATAAGGGCTTTCTGCCGAACCAGATCAACTACCCCTTTAAAGTTGGCCTCTTTGCCTATTGGCATCTGCAGCGGCGCCACATTTAATCCAAAATGATTACGCAGCTGTTCAAGAGTACCTTCAAAGTTTGCATTTTCGCGATCAAGCTTGTTAATTACAACACAGCGAGGCAGTTTAAAATCATCTGCATAACTCCATACTTTTTCAGTTCCGACTTCAACCCCGGAGACGGCGCAGACTACTGTAACAACACTATCTGCAACCCTCAAAGCTCCCAGAACGTCTCCAATAAAATCAAAATAGCCCGGAGTATCGAGCAGGTTAATTTTTACACTATCCCACTCAATCGGGGCTAACCCTACATTAATGGTCACCTGTTTCTTTATTTCATCAGGATCATAATCTGTTGTTGTGTTGCCCGCCTCCACTTTACCGAGGCGGTTGACTGCCCCTGAAGTAAAAAGCAGCGCTTCGGTGAGAGAGGTCTTACCGGCACCGCCGTGAGATATTAGCGCCACATTGCGAATACTATCGCTGGTATACTTTTTCATACATGTGCCTCCTCAAGATTGCCCGGCCGGCAATTGCAGCCGGAGTGAAGTATTAATAACTAAACGCAGTGTGGAGCAGGTGCTATATCTTAGACAGAATGCTTAAACACACCATACTCCCGGTTAAACCCTACCATTATAATTTAAAAAATGCAAACATAAATTATTAAATTTTTACCTGTTTTTGCAAGAACATTATTGATCCAAACGGGCTTTCACGTATTCGATTAAACCTCCACGGCTGATTAGTTCCTGCATAAAAGGAGGAAACTGTTCGGCGCTGTATTGTCTGCCACTTTCAATATGGGAAATTTGTCCCAGGTCGAGATCGACTTGTAAGTGATCTTCACCTGATTTAATTGTTGATAAATCTCCGCTGCATTCAAGAATGGGTAAGCCGATATTAATCGCATTACGATAAAAAATCCGGGCAAAGCTGCGGGCAACTACACAAGACACACCGGCGCCCTTTATCGCCAGCGGGGCATGCTCCCGTGAGCTACCACAGCCAAAATTATTACCGGCAACAATTATATCTCCCGGTTTAACCAGGCCGGGGAAATCTGGTTTAATATCTTCCATCAAATGGGCAGCCAGTTCTTCGGGAACAACCGTGCTCAGGTAGCGGGCAGCAATAATTGCATCAGTATCTATATTATCTCCAAAAATCCACACTTTTCCTTCAAGAATCATTTTACTACCTCCTTCGGGTGCACGATTTGACCGGCTATTGCTGAAGCGGCCGCCACTGCAGGGTTACATAAATAAAGTTCACTTTCCGGGTGCCCCATGCGACCGACAAAATTCCTGTTGGTTGTTGCAAGTCCAACCTCGCCTGAGGCCAGGATGCCCATATGCCCGCCGAGACAAGGGCCGCAGGTTGGTGTACTGACAGCCGCTTCTGCATCGATGAAAATTGACATTAGTCCTTCTTCAACAGCCTGCCGGTATATTAGCTGTGTTGCCGGTATAATTAACAGCCTTACCCGGGGATGTATTTTTTTATTTTTCAGTATAGCAGCTGCCGCTCGCAAATCCTCTATCCGCCCATTAGTGCAAGAGCCAATTACCACCTGGTCTAGTTTTATACCTGCCGCTTCTGATACAGGTTTTACGTTATCCGGCGAAGGGGGGAAAGATATCTGGGGTTCCAGCGAATCAACATTATAATTAAAAACTTTTTCATAAACGGCATCCTTATCACTGTATACCGGGGTATAGGGAACTTTTACCCGGCCCTTCAGGTATTCAAAGGTGATTTTATCCGGCTGAACATAACCGCACTTGCCACCGGCTTCAATAGCCATGTTGGCCATGGTCAGCCTGCCGTCCATCGAAAGGTTACTTATAGCCGAACCGGTAAACTCCATCGCCCGGTAGCGGGCTCCTTCAACACCGATTTGTCCAATGGTGTAGATGATCAGGTCTTTTCCGCTGACCCATTCCGGAAGAGTGCCTTCATATTCAAACCGCATTGTCTGGGGAACCTTGAACCAGGCTTCACCAATGGCCATGGCTGCAGCCAGATCAGTGCTGCCTACCCCGGTGGCAAAAGCGCCAAGCGCACCGTAAGTACAGGTATGTGAATCGGCGCCGATAATAACCATTCCGGGCCCAACCAAACCCTGTTCGGGAAGCAGGGCATGTTCTATTCCCATTCGTCCTACTTCAAAATAATTTTTAATACCAAATTCTTCGGCAAAACGACGCACTGTTTTAACCTGTTCTGCCGCAGCAATATCTTTGTTCGGGGTAAAGTGATCAGGAACCAAAACCACCTTGTCGGGGTCGAATACCTGATCAAGACCAAACCGCTCGAATTCTTTTATCGCAACCGGAGCAGTGATATCATTGCCAAGGGCTAAATCAACTTTTGCGTTAATCAGTTCCCCGGCAGACAACCTCTCACGACCGGAATGCGTGGCCAGAATTTTTTCAACCATGGTCGAACCTGTTGTTTTACTCATAGTTCTCCTACTTTCATCCTGGGATCTTAAATATATGATATGTAAAAGGTGAGCAACCGCATTACTGTTTGAACGATAAGGTATAACAGCACTTACATTATATCGTTTAGTTAAACGACATGGCAAGATCGGGGATATATTTCATAAATGATTACAGCACTAAACACCATTTTTACTTTCCCTGGTTATCTTAGAGCCCCTCAGTAAAGCTACCTTACCCGTTCTCACTATCTCCTTGATTCCGAAATGCTCCAGCAGAAGTTTAATTGCCTCAAGCTTCTCATCGTGGCCGGTAACTTCGATAATCATGGAATCAGGTGAAACATCAACAACCTTTCCTCTGAAGGTTTCAACAATCTGCTGTATATCGCTCCTGCTACCGCTTTCGGCTTTTACTTTAATCAACATAAGTTCGCGCATTACAGAAGGTTCATTGGAGAGATTGCTGACTTTCAAAACATTGACTAACTTGTGCAGTTGTTTGACTACCTGTTCAATTATAGTGTCGCTGCCTTCAACAGTGATGGTCATCCTGGCTATTCCGGGAGTCATTGTTTCTCCAACAGCTATATTGTCAATATTAAACCCCCTCCGGCTGAACAACCCTGAAATCCGGGTTAGAGCACCGGGTTTGTTTTCCACCAGAATGGCTAAAACATGTTTCATCAGTAATCACCCCCGGTAATAATTTCATCTATCGGTCTGTTGGGTGCAACCATTGGGTAAACATTCTCTTCCGGTTCAACCACAAAATCAATCAAAACCGGCCCTTTCAGTTTGAATGCTTCTTCTATAACCTCTGTCGCCTTCTTGCTATCGGCAGCCCGAAATGCTTTTGCGCCGTATGCTTCCGCAATAGATACAAAATCAGGACTGCCTTTCAGGGCTGTATGGGCATAACGTTTATCGTAAAACATATCCTGCCACTGCCGAACCATACCCAGGAATCCGTTATTAATCAGCGCTATGGTAATATCCATTTTGTTATTAACCACGGTTGCTAATTCCTGGATGTTCATTTGAAAGCTGCCGTCGCCGGTAATACAGATTACCCTACTTTTAGGTGCCGCCAGCCTGGCGCCTATGGCTGCAGGAAAACCAAATCCCATGGTGCCAAGTCCTCCGGAAGTGAGAAATGAATTCGGTCTGCGCACATTATAATGCTGGGCACTCCACATCTGATGCTGCCCCACATCAGTAGCAAGAATTGTATTTTCATCGCTGAGACGGCTCAGCTCCCTGATTACATATTGTGGTTTAAGATGTCCGTTTAAATTACCGGTTCCGTCAGGAAGAGGGTACTGCTCCTGCCAGGATGCTATTTGCTTCAACCACTTGGCTGTATGCCCCGGTTTTAATTTACGAACCAGTTCTTCAAGAACAAGGCGAACATCACCGACTATTGGTATATCGATCAGAACATTTTTGCCTATTTCGGCCGGATCAATATCAATGTGTATTATTTTGGCATTACGGGCAAAAGTTTCGAGCTTACCTGTCACCCGATCATCGAAGCGAACCCCGGCAGCTATAATTAAATCAGCTTCGGTCAGGGCATAATTGGCAGTAATGCTGCCGTGCATACCGGGCATGCCGAGGAAAAGATCCCCATCGCCTGGGTATGCTCCCAGCCCCATGAGGGAAAGAATAACCGGAATACGACCAGTTTCAGCAATCTGTTTCAAAGGCTCTGCAGCCCCGGATCGGATTAACCCTCCACCGCCGAAGATTACCGGTTTACGGGCGTCGCGTATTGCTTTCACTGCCCGGCTGATCTGACCGGCATGCCCTGTATAAGTGGGATTATAGCCGGGGATGTGACGCTCAAGCTCATAATTAAAGTAACCTTCACTGTCAAAAACATCCTTGGCAATATCTATTAATACGGGCCCACGACGTCCTGTTGATGCAATATAAAAAGCTTCTGATAAGACAGCCGGAAGATCTTCTATATCCTTAACCAGGTAATTATGCTTGGTTATCGGCAGGGTTATTCCCGTTATATCTGCTTCCTGGAAGGCATCGGTGCCGATAAAATGGCTGGCCACCTGCCCTGTTATCAGAACAAGCGGTACTGAATCCATGTAAGCGTTCGCTATACCGGTAACCAAGTTGGTTGCCCCGGGACCCGATGTGGCAAAAACGACTCCTGTTTTTCCGGTTACCCGGGCATAACCGTCTGCAGCATGTACTGCAGCCTGTTCATGGCGGACTAGCAGATGTTTCAGGGTGGAATCGTATAGAGCATCATAAAGTGGCAACACTGCTCCACCCGGAAAACCAAATATTTGTTCAACGCCCTCTTTTTCGAGGGCTTTTAAGATCATTGCTGATCCTTTAATCATTTTCTTCTTCATCTGGAATCACCTTCTCCATTCATGAAAGCAACATCAAGCACTGCGCCGCTGCCGGCGGAGGAAACCTGGCGGGCATATCTTTTCAGGTAACCGCGATTAATCTTCGGTTCAGGTGCCTTCCAGCTTTTCCGCCTTTTAGACAGTTCTGTTTCATCTACTTTTAGTTCAATTGAGCGGGCAGGCAGGTTGATGGCTATTGTATCTCCATTTTCTACAAGGGCAATTAAACCACCGGCTGCAGCCTCGGGTGAAACATGACCTATCGATGCACCCCTGGTAGCGCCGGAAAACCGGCCATCAGTAATTAATGATACTTTTTCGTCAAGCTTCATTCCGGCCAGAACAGAGGTTGGAGCAAGCATTTCGCGCATTCCGGGTCCCCCACGCGGCCCTTCATAGCGAATTACAATTACGCTGCCTTCGCTAATCTTACCGCTGCTAATAGCGGCAACAGCACTGTCTTCACTGTCAAAAACTCTGGCCCGGCCTTCAAAAACCTGCATAGATTCAGCAACTGCGCCCTGCTTAACAACTGCACCTTCCGGGGCAAGATTACCAAACAGTACCGCCAGTCCTCCTTCTGAACGGTAAGGTTTATCAAGCGGCCTGATTACCGAGGGGTCTGTCACTGCTGCATCTTTCAAGTTACCTGCAACTTCCAAACCAGTCACCGTGGTCAGATCACCACGAATAAGTCCACTGTCAAGCAGTACTTTCATGACAGCCTGGACCCCGCCAGCCCGGTACAAATCTTCAATCCGGTTTTCTCCAGCCGGACTGAGCATACAGAGCTGTGGTGTATTTTTGCTTATTTCATTAACCTTGTTAAAATCAATCTTAATACCCCGTTCATATGCGAGTGCAGTTAAATGCAAAAGCGTATTTGTCGAACACCCGAGAGCCATGTCGACAGCAAGGGCGTTCTCAAAAGCTTGCTCGGTAAGGATCTTTGATACAGTAGTTCCTGCTTTAAGCAGATCCATTACCTTCATACCGGCTTCCTTGGCCAGCAGGATTCTTTCACTGCTTATTGCCGGTATGGTCCCATTCCCCGGCAAAGCCAGCCCCAGTGCTTCCGCCATACAGTTCATTGAGTTGGCAGTAAACATCCCGGCACAGGAACCGCATCCAGGACAGGCTTTATTTTCAATTTGTTCAAGCTCGGCTTCGCTAATAGTGCCGGCCTTAACAGCGCCGACCCCTTCAAAAACCGAGTTTAAGTCAAGCTTTTTGCCCTTATTCTCACCGGCCAGCATTGGTCCTCCACTAACAATAATTGCCGGCAGATTAAGCCTGGCTGCTGCCATCATCATTCCCGGGGTAATTTTATCGCAATTGGTAACCAGGATTAGAGCATCGAAACAGTGCGCTTCAGTCATTAATTCAACACTGTCTGCAATAATTTCACGACTGGCCAGGGAATAATGCATACCGGCATGGTTCATCGCTATTCCGTCGCATATTCCAATTGTAGAAAATTCAATTGGGGTTCCACCGTTCATTCTAACCCCGTCTTTTACTGCTTTAACTATAGAATCCAGCTGAACATGACCCGGCACTATTTCATTGGCCGAATTGGCGATTCCAACCAGAGGACGTTTTAATTCTTCGGGGTGAAAACCGGAAGCGCGAAACAGAGAACGATGAGGTGCTCTTTCTATACCCCTGGTAACTTTATGACTGCGCATAACAAACCTCCTGATATGAAATTTAGGCATATATAAAAAGTATGAGTTGTACACATTATCCACAGCTTATTAACATATTATGTTATTACGGCTAAAGTGAAGTGCCCTCATTCCTGGCATGCTCCCGAAAAAGTTTGATCAGGCGTCTGGTAACCAGGCCAGGAGTTCCCTCACCGATAATACGCATATCGGCCTCTACAACCGGGATCACTTCGGCAGCTGTTCCTGTCAGGAAACATTCGTCAGAAACATAGAGATCATGCCTTGTAAAGGGTTCCTCAACTACGGGGATGCCCTCCCTCTGGGCCAACTCAATAATCGCCTGACGGGTTATGCCGATCAGCACTCCGAGGTAGCCGGGAGGGGTGATCAGTTTTCCATTACGATATATAAATATATTATCTGCTGAACCTTCCAGTATATATCCCTGGTCGTTCAGCATTAGTGCTTCCAAGACTCCGGCCCGGTTGGCTTCCATTTTAACGTGTATATTATTCAGGTAGTTTAAAGATTTAATTTTAGGATCTAGCGCATTGGCTGAAGTTCTTCTTGTAGCCACGGTAATTACATTTAAGCCTTTTTCATACAGTTCTTCCGGGTAAATAACAATTTTGTCAGCTATAATTATAACCTGGGCTTTCGGGCACTTAAGGGGGTCCATCCCCAGGTCGCCTACGCCTCGGGTTACAACCAACCTTATATAAGCATCCCGAAGATTATTAGCATTTACTGTATCTATAACAGCCTTAATCATATCTTCCTGGCTGTAAGGAATTTTAAGCATAATCGAGTGAGCTGATTCGTAAAGCCTGCGGATATGTTCAGTCAACCTGAAAACTTTTCCGTTATAAGCTCTAATTCCTTCAAAAACCCCATCTCCATAAAGCAGGCCGTGATCAAAAACCGAGACCACTGCTTCTTCATTAGGTATCAGCTTGCCATTTAAAAATATTTTTCGGCTCATACTTTTCGCCCCTTCTTTGAATAAAATTAGATTGATGATAGATATAAAAATGCCCTTCGCCCAAAGGGGCGAAGGGATAACCTCCGCGGTACCACCCTTTTTGCTTTCGTGCATGCGCAAAAAAGCATCTCATGGTGATTTTGATAACGGAATCAACCCGGTTCAGCTTACTGTTAGCTGATTCAGCTGAACTACTCCGGACCGACGTTCGGCAACCGATTTTACCGGTTCACAGCATTACCGGCTCTCTGGGAAAAACCTGTTGCTTACTCCTGCCCATCAATGTATTTTCTGATAAAGATTGCCTATAATTATAGACCTCATACCACCCGGTGTCAATAATAAAAGTTTTTACACAGCCGGGTAAACAGAATTATCGTCATCATTCCAGATAAGGGTTTCATCAACCGAGTAGAGCTCATCCAGTTTTGATTCTGTTTTACTGTTACCTCCGGTTGAAATCGCTTTTAGTTCTTTACCGGCTTCACAACTGTTTTTCAGTTCCAGTGGCGGCAGTAAACCCTTACGGCGTTTGAAGAAATCTATAGCCACATTGGGAAAAATTATGTAAGACAAAATATCTTCTTCCTGCTCTATATATTCAGCAATCTCTTTCCGCGCTTCTTGCAGCTGAGGTTTGAGCAGGTCGGCAGGCCTGCCGGAAACCGGCTCTTCATCTTTTAAAACTTTTTTTATCAAATCGGGATTAATCTCTCCGGGTGGTTTACCGTATAGCCCACGCAGGTAGTTCTTTATTTCTGTAGATACCATTTTGTAACGCTCACCAATCAGCACATTAACAACCGCCTGAGTCCCTACTATCTGGCTGCTTGGTGTAACCAGCGGTGGATACCCCAGATCTTCCCTCACTTTAGGCACCTCCGCCAGAACATCCTTCAGCAGATGAGTTGCTTTCTGTTCCGCTAACTGAGAAGCAAGATTGGAAATCATCCCCCCTGGAATCTGGTAGCTGAGAACGTTGGTATCGACCCCTAAAATACTGCGGGGAATATCATAATCACAGCTGATCTCGTTGAAATGTTCACTTACCTTAGAAAGCAACTCCAGGTCCAATCCCGTATCATATGGGGTATTTTTAAAGGCAGCTACCAGGCTGTCCGTTGCCGGCTGACTGGCTCCCATAGAAAGCGCGGCATTTGCCGTGTCGATTACATCTACCCCGGCTTCAACTGCCTTTAGGTAGGCCATGGAAGCCATACCGCTTGTATAATGACAATGGAGCTGTACCGGCAGACCAACTTCAGACTTTAAACGCCCGACCAGCTCATAAGCATCATAGGGTGATATCAACCCGGCCATATCCTTGATACAAATTGATTCTGCTCCCAGGTTTTTTAAATCGTCTGCCACCTTAATAAAATGATCATTATTATGAAGCGGGCTTATAGTATAACTTAGGGTACCCTGGGCATGGGCGCCTTCTTTGCGGGTGAACTCTATTGCTTTCTCCATGTTGCGAAGGTCATTCAGGGCGTCAAATATCCTGATTATATCAATGCCGTTAGCTACTGCTTTTTTAATAAATTCTTCTAAAACATCATCCGGGTAATGACGGTAACCCACTATATTCTGCCCCCTGAGCAGCATCTGCAGCTTGGTATTCTTTAAGCCTGCCCTTAATTGGCGCAGTCTTTCCCAGGGATCTTCATCGAGAAAACGCATACATGTATCAAATGTAGCGCCACCCCACACTTCGAGGGAGTGATAACCAATGCGATCCATCACATTGAGAATGGGCAGCATTTCATCAATACGCATTCTAGTTGCCAGCAGGGACTGGTGAGCATCGCGCAGAGAAGTATCAGTGATGCCTACTTTTCTTGGTGTTGTCATATTTAATCATCCTTCCGGGAAGCTTAATCCAAACCAATCAGGTTCATCACACGATCATTTTCATCAAGTCTAATCAGCGTCACCCCGCGGGCATAACGTCCCATCAGGGAGACTTGTTCTATTTTTTGCCTGTTTACTACTCCGCGGGCTGTCACAATCATGAATTCTTCTTCATCACCATTCAGAACTATAAAGATAGAAAGGGGCCCGCTTTGCATTGTGGTTTTTAAGCCAATCATCCCTTTTCCTCCACGCCGGTGAACTGCAAAATCACTAACGGCAACCCGCTTGCCATAACCACCCGATGATGCAAGCAGCATCTGCTGGTCTCCGGTAACAAGATCTGCATTGATTACCCGATCTTTTTTGCCCAGGGTTACTGCTTTTACTCCCCTTGCCGAACGCCCCATCGGCCTAACCTGGTCTTCAGGAAAACGTACAAATAAACCAGCGCTTGTTCCAACTATAACTTCTTTATTACCATCGGTTAACCTGACAGCGATCAGTTCATCGTTTTCACTAAGACTAAGGGCAATTAAACCTGTTTTTCGTGTATTGCGATACTCATGCAGAGAAGTTTTCTTAATCATTCCCCTGGCTGTCACCATAAGCAGAAAATATTCATCACTGAAGTCATTAATCGGCATTGTGGCTGTAATAAATTCTTTTTCCTCAAGGGGAAGCAGATTAACCAGGGCGGTTCCACGGGACTGACGTCCTGATTCGGGAATTTCATATACCTGGAGCAGATATACCTTTCCACGATTACTGAAGCATAAAAGTTTGTCATGGGTTGAAGCCACATGACACTGCTCTACCCTGTCGTTTTCCCGGGTCTGCATACCGAGCACACCACGTCCACCACGGTGCTGACTGCGATATGTGGTTAAGGGAATGCGCTTTATGTAACCGCGGTCGGTGAGAGTAACCACTACTTCTTCCTGAAGAATCAAGTCTGTTATAACCACATCGCCCTCATCTGCTACTATTTCCGTACGGCGGGCATCCCCATGCTTATCCTGGATTACTGTCAACTCATCACTTATAATTTCCAGGACTAGATTGTCGTCTTCAAGAATTCGGCGAAAGTAAGCAATTTTTTCCATTAATTCTTCCTTCTCTTCATCCAGCTTGTGAATCTCCAGCTGGGTCAAGCGTTGGAGACGCATGTCGAGAATAGCCTGGGCCTGTTTTTCAGTAATTGAAAGAAGACCCATAAGCCCTTCCCTTGCAGTCTGCACATCCTTCGATGCCCTGATCAGGGCAATTACCTCATCCAGCATATCGAGCGCTTTCAGCAATCCTTCGACAATATGCATTCTATCTTCAGCACGTTTTAAATCAAATTGAGAACGGCGCCTGATGATTTCTTTCTGATGTTCCAGGTAATAAGCAAGAATCTGTTTCAGGGTAAGTATTCTCGGTTGCCCGTCAACCAGGGCAAGCATAATGATACCGAAAGTTTGTTGCAGGGAAGTATATTGATAAAGCTGGTTAATAATCACCTGAGCCTGGAAATCTTTTTTAACTTCCATCACAACACGTACGCCGGTGCGATCCGACTCATCGCGCAGATCGGTAATTCCCTCTATTTTACGCTCCTTAACCAGGTCAGCAATTTTTTCCACTAGCTTTGCTTTATTCAATTGATAGGGTATTTCGGATATTACAATTTGTTCACGGTTTTTATCTTTCTTTTCTACCTGAACCCGACCCCTGACTTTGATAATTCCCCTACCAGTTTTATAAGCGTTATAAATTCCCTCATGCCCAACGATAATTCCACCTGTTGGAAAATCAGGACCCTGTATGAACTGCATCAGATCGCGAATTGCCGCCTCAGGATGCTGAATCAAAGATTTAAGGGCATTTATTAACTCGACCAGGTTGTGAGGAGGTATATTTGTTGCCATGCCAACTGCAATACCTGAGGATCCGTTAGCCAGAAGGTGTGGAAATCTTGCAGGAAGTACCACTGGTTCTTCAAGGCTTTCATCAAAATTCGGACGAAAATCTACCGTATCTTTTTGCAGGTCGGTTAATAACTCACCCGCTATAGCAGAAAGGCGTGATTCAGTATAACGCATGGCAGCAGCTGAATCACCGTCCTGGGATCCAAAGTTACCATGACCATCAACCAGTGGGTAACGGGTTGAAAAGGTTTGGGCCATCCTTACCAGGGTGTCATACAGGGCTACATCACCATGGGGGTGATATTTTCCCAGGACATCGCCCACAATGCGGGCAGATTTGCGATAAGGTTTATCATGGGTTGAACCCATTTCAGACATGGCATAAAGAATACGGCGGTGAACCGGTTTCAAACCATCCCGCACATCAGGCAGAGCCCTGCTGACAATAACGCTCATTGCGTAGTCGAGAAAAGAAACTTTTACTTCATCATAAATATTTACCGGTATAATGCTTTCTTTTTCAGCCATTTCTTCTCCTTTGCAGGGTATTTCATACCGCCATGGCCGGAGCCGACAGCTAATGAAAATATAGTAGTTATAAAATCAAACAGAACCGGCAGCTGGAACCTGCCGTGGAAAGAGGTGTATATTTTATTATACTATCATAAATAAGCGCCGTGGAAAAGCAGGCGGTGCGGCTTTTGGTCATTTTGGAATAGCGGTTTTCAGGACCGGGAGCAACCGCCATTCAGTTTCCCCGGAAAATATATGCTGATAATAATTTTTAATTCACTTTTTCTTTTTTCCCTTGTCGGAACGCTTGGGAACCATTTTTTTTAAAACCTGGTCCAATTCTTTTTTAGCTGTGGGATTGATCTGCATCTGCTCTCCTTTTTTACGCTTGCCTCGGCTGATTGTGATATAGAGTATGTCTTTCGACCACCGGTATGATTCAATCTCAGACCATTGCCAAAATCCTCTTGAGGTAGAAATTCCTTTTTCGCGAAGAGCAGGTCGTTCTACTTCACGCGCGATAACAGCTGCCATCAGGGCAAGATAAAAGAATGCATAAGAATAGGGGCCCAGGATAAATGACTCCGCTTCAAAAGGCAAATTTTCTATTTCATAGCGCATCAAAAAATATGATGCCGCGGCTAGAACAACAATTAAAAAATAGGAGTCGTTGTTGCTGCGGCTGAAAAACCTGCGGTTGACCTTCATAATTATGGGACCAAGTTTGTAATAGCGAAAAGCGATGTAACCTACCACAATAAACAGTAAAAAGATATAGGGGAAAATTAGTCTGAAGAGCAACAGATAACCTCCTGTTATTTTAATTATTTGTTATCCTATATTAAATCATGAATCTATAAGACGGTAAATAGAAGAATGTAAACTGTAATAGCGCAATGGTTTATTTTTAATGAACCGAAAGCGATTGTCGTTTGTCATTTAAAATAGAATAGACAGGAACCCTGACAGAAGCGAGGTTAAAAAAATGCGCAAAAGCTTAAACTGGTTTTTATTTGTATTATTTGCTTCAACTGTGCTTTTAAATGGTTGTGGGAGTACTGACGAAGAGGCTGTAGACGTACCTGAACAGATACCGATCAGCGGAAAAATTTATTCAATTGCAGATAATCGTATTTTGGTTGTTGAGGGGTTGGAAGATGTCAATATCCCTCAAAAAGTATGGTTTGAACAGGGCAAAAGGGCTGTTTATTTTGCTGTTGATGAAGATACAAAAATATTAATTAACGATGAAGATGCTGATATAGAAATGCTTGGTCGCGGGCAGACAGTGGAAATATACCATGAAGGCTTTCTGGCCGAGTCATACCCGGAACAGGGCAAAGCCATGAAGGTAATAGTTGTTGATCACCATATAGCGGAAGAAGAAAAAACAGATTCCGGTCGAATTACTGGAGATATTTCAGGTGACCTTCTGGAAGTAAAAATCAGCGGGGTGCCTGATGAAATACCTGCAAAGATATTTAAACTCACCGAAAATGCCGAACTGCTCATTCAGCAGCAAAATATAAGAGAAGGCGACGAAATCAGGTTCAGGTATATTTCAGATACAGAAACAGAAGGTTTGATTTTTGATATTAATTTTTTAAGCGATTAAGTAATATCTGCTTAAATGTCAAGATTTTGAACCAGGCGGGCATTATCTTCGATAAATTGACGGCGAGGCTCTACTTTGTCCCCCATCAAAACACCGAAAATATTGTCCGCCATAATGGCGTCGACCAGTTCAACCCGCTTTATTATACGTGTTTCCGGATTCATTGTTGTTTCCCAGAGTTGATCAGGATTCATCTCGCCCAGACCTTTGTAGCGCTGGATCTGCACTCCGCCTTCGCGCGACCATTCATTAAGCAGTTTATCAAGCTCTTCCTCACGGAAAAGGTACTGTTCTCGTTTACCTTTTTTTACCTTGTAGAGAGGAGGTTGAGCAATATATACAAAACCACTCTCAATCAGCTCATTCATGAAACGATAAAAAAAGGTAAGCAGCAGAACTCTGATGTGCGATCCGTCAACATCCGCATCGGTCATGATAATAATCTTCTGGTAACGGGCACGTCCTATATCAAATTCGCTTTCAATACCGGTTCCAAGGGCCGTAATCAAAGTGCGAATCTCCTCATTGGCCAGAATCTTATCCAGACGTGCTTTTTCTACATTAAGAATTTTACCGCGCAGGGGAAGGATAGCCTGGAAACGCCGATCCCGGCCCTGTTTGGCTGATCCACCGGCTGAGTCTCCCTCAACTATAAACAATTCGCTCTCTGCCGGATCCTTTGATGTGCAGTCAGCCAGTTTACCGGGCAAGTTACTAACCTCAAGAGCATTTTTGCGCCTGGTAAGTTCACGCGCCTTACGGGCGGCCTCCCTAGCCCGGGAAGCCCTGATCGCTTTTTCTATGATCCGACGGGCTATTGCCGGGTTTTGCTCAAGAAATGCTTCAAGGGTTTCATAACAGACGCTGTCAATAACGCTTCTAATTTCACTGTTGCCAAGTTTTGTTTTAGTCTGGCCTTCAAATTGTGGATCCATCAGTTTTACACTAATCACCGCGGTCATACCTTCACGAATATCTTCCCCGGAAAGATTATTCTGATTATCTTTCAGAATACCCAAACGCCTGGCAAAATCATTGATAATCCTGGTTAACATTAACTTAAAACCGTATTCGTGCGTTCCACCTTCGTGTGTATGGATATTGTTGGCATAAGAGTAAATCACTTCTGAATAACCGGCATGATATTGCAGCGCTACTTCTACTTCAAAACCGCTTATCGCTTTATGGATATAGATCGGTTTTTTGGGAACCGTTTCCTTACCCTGGTTCAGATAAGCTACATACTGTTGAATTCCTCCATCATATTTAAACTTTTCTTCACGGCCACCGCGCATGTCTTTAAATATAATCTTGACGCCTTTGTTAAGAAAAGCAAGTTCACGCAGTCGCTGTACTATTACTTCATTTTCAAATTCATTACTTTCAAAAATAGTGGAATCAGGTAGAAAAGTTATTTTGGTTCCCGTTTTTGAAACTTTCCCCGAAGACCTTATTTTCGTTACTTTTTTCCCTTTTTCATAACGCTGGCTATATATTTTCCCGTCACGGTATACTTCTACTTCAAGCCATTCTGAGAGAGCATTAACAACAGAAACTCCAACGCCATGCAATCCCCCTGCAACCTTGTAACTGTCATTGTTAAACTTGCCGCCGGCATGGAGAGTGGTTAAAACAACCTCAACTGCCGGACGTTTCTCCTGGGGATGATCTTCGACAGGGATACCTCTGCCGTCATCAATAACTGTGACACTTTTGTCAGCATTAACAGTAATTTTAATTTGGGTGCAATAACCGGCAAGAACTTCATCGATACTGTTATCAACAACTTCAAATACAAGGTGGTGAAGACCCCGGCTTGAAGTTGATCCAATATACATGCTTGGTCTTTTTCTCACTGCCTCTAAACCTTCTAAAACCTGAATATGTTCAGCGCTATAACTATTATTTTTATTTTGATTGGACATTGTTCACCTCGGAAGGAATTTATATCACTTAAGTATTATAACATGTTTAAGCAGAAATTAAGAAACAACAGTTACCGTTTCTTATCGTGCCTTCCGGCAAGGGTAAGAGGGGCAATAGGAGAAATGTATAGCGAATCATTAGTTAAAACAAAGGATTTAGGTTTTTCATTGTTAATTCTTGACTGATCAACAGATTCCCGGCAATTATTAAAATATCCATTCCTGTCATTATTGGAAATATTATAATCAAAAATACCGATCAACTCCCGGGTAAATACTATTTTAGAACCTCCAATATGCAGGAACATAAAAATAACCCCCCACCTGTCTGCATTCATTTTTTATCAAAAACTCTTAGATCATCAATAATAAATACTATATCTTTTACCATTTTTGAACCGGAATAGTTATTTAATTTGCTGATCAGTGAAGGTTTCATCATCGATAAATGATAAGCCCATACCGAATCTTTTACCGCAACTTTAAGAACACCATTGTTTATATTATCAGCCCTTGTCACTTCCGCAAGGGCAGGACCAACAATTATATTCCATTGATAAATTAAAAGATGTTGTCTATAACCATTCCAAAGGTTGCAGCGACGAAGAAACTGTTCAACTGGTTTGCTAATCTGTTTCATCCAACACCGTACCCTGCTTAATATTAAATATTTTATGCTCTCCGGAGAGATTGTGGATATATTCATTCACACCAGATGCTGATGCTATAAAACACTGGGATGAATTCTCACTCAGGAAAGCAAGGAGATGTTTTTTCCTTGGATCATCCAGCTCAGAAAAAACATCATCAAGTAAAATAATCGGTTCCTCACTGTTTTTGGAAGTAAACAGATTTACCTCAGCCATTTTCAAGGCCAGTGCGGCAGTTCTTTTTTGCCCCTGCGATGAAAAATATCTAGAATCGACCCTATTAATAAAAATAGAAAAATCGTCAAGGTGAGGCCCTACCAGGGTGGAACCTCTTTTCAACTCAAGCTCTCTTTTTGAAGTAAGCGCTTCCTTATATCTGTTTTTTATTTTATCATAATCATCTTCAATCGCATTAAATTTAAGATTACTTTTATAGTGTAAAGTTATATCCTCTGTTGAGCCACTCATTTTTATAAAAAATGGCCTGGCTTCATTTTGAAGTATTTCCAGCAATTTTACTCTTTCTATAATAATTCTGCTGCCATATTCGATCAAGGCCTGATCCCAGGGTTCTATGTATTTCTCAATTTTAGCACGCGAATGCATATCTCTGAGTAAGTTATTTCTCTGGATTAAAACACGCTGGTAATTTTTTAGATCCTGGAAAAACAGTGGATTGAGGCGGGCCCCTTCGAGGTTTAAAAATCTTCTTCTCACCGAAGGTCCATCACTGACAATCTGAAGATCATCCGGGCTAAATACTACAACAGGAAATTGTTGAAGGTGGTTAAAGCGCTCAACCGTGTTGTTGTCAATTTTCACCTGTAACGATTCATTCACACGGTAACTCAACTGAATTCGATGACTGATATACCTTTTTATAAAGAGGCCGCCCAGGTAAAAAAAACGGTCATCAAAGTTTGCCAGTTCATAGTCACGCTTTGTCCTGAAAGACCTAGTTACAGAAAGGTAATATATCGCTTCCAGAAGATTTGTTTTACCATGCCCGTTGTCACCGGCAAAGATATTAAACCTTGGATTAAAATGCAGATGCTGTTTATGATAATTTCTAAATCCTCTTAGCTGCAAATTATCAAGATAGAACAAGTTTAGCAGCCTCCGGGATAACTAATTTACTTTCTTAATAGGTAGAACCAGGTAAAGATAAGCGTTATTTTCCTCGAGTTTAAAAACAATTGGTCCTCCATCACCATGAAACTCAATAATAATTTTATCTGAGTCAATAATTTTAAGTATATCAAGCACAAAACGGGAATTAACGAACAGATCAACATCTTCACCTTCATAGTCAACAGGAATAACTTCTTCCATGCTCCCCTCCTGGCTTGAAACTTTCACCTCAAATTGGCCTTCCCTGGCAATTACATTAACAGCCTGATTCTTTCCCTGCGCAAGTAATGAAGCTCTTGAAATCGTATTTTCTAAACTTTTTTTATCAATTACTACCCTTGTTTCATAAGCCTGTGGAATTACTCCGCTTACATCAGGATACTTCTCCTCAAGTAATCTGGAAGCAAAGAAAATATTTCCATAAGAAATAGAAAAGTATGTATCTTTGTAACCAATGGTTGCTTCTATATGACTTTCATCAAGGATTCTTAAAAATTCGCGCAGCGCTTTCGCCGGAACAAGACATCTACTTTCTTTAAATGACCAGGATGAATCCGTTATCTCGCTGACCACCAGTCGGTATGTATCAGATGATGTTAAAACCAGTTTGTTACCACTGAAATTTAAAAGAATACCGTTAAAAGCCGGTCTTGTTTCCTCCGTAGATGCTGCAAAAATTACCTCTTTTAAAGTTTTTTTCAATTTTATAAGTTCAATGTTAAATTTTTCTGGTGGATTGCCCTGGTTTAAAAAAGCAGTAACCGGAAAATCTTCATACGATGAACCGAAAAGATTAAAATGAGCAGTACCACCACGAATGTCAAGCCTGTAATTTTCACTGTTTATATCAATTTCAACTTCATCAGTTGGAAAATAACGGATTATATCAACTACCTTGGGTGGTAAAAGAATTTTTCCTGTTACATCACTTTCATGGTTCAAGCTTGCATTAATAAATATTTCATGGTTGGTAGCCGAAAAGACAAGATCGTTATGTTTGATTTCAAGTAAAATATTATTAATAACCGGGGTTGTTGTTCTAACAGGAAGGGCTTTTTCCACTATTTCCAAACAGGTGGAAAGTTGACTGGTCGAAGTTTTAATTTTCACAGATAACACTCCTTGTTAAAATAGTTAACATTCTTTATATGTTTTAATTATATATATAAAGGTCTAGAGGAAGTAATAAGGCCTGTGCGAACTGTGCATAAGTATCAAAATATTTAAGACAGACAACTATACTGCCAGGCAAGAAGTTTGTGATTAAATTAAAAATGTTGATAAAACCTTAAAAAGATGTTTATAAACTAACTGTAAAATTGAATAACTTTTAATAATAAAGAAATTAACAACTTATGCACAGCTTAATCAGTTTTTATTAAGAACGTTATTCTTGATCAGCTCAATTCTGTTTTTAAAATCGCTATTCTCTGTTATTAATGAATCAATCTTTTTGAAAGCATGAAGTACAGTTGTATGATCTCGACCACCAAAGCTTTCTCCAATTTTGGGTAGTGAAAGATCTGTTAACATGCGGCATAAGTACATAGCCACCTGCCTTGTCAAAGCAACATCCTGAGTTCTCTTCTTGGATAGAATATCATCTGTCTTTAAACCGAAATTATCAGCTGTAACCTGAATAATGCTTTTTACAGTGATATTTTTCTGGCGGGTTACAATTATATCCTGCAGAGCTGCCTCGGTTAACTCAAGAGTTACTGGTGTGTCAGAAAGAGAAGCATAGGCAGCAATGCGAATGAGGGCTCCTTCAAGTTCACGGATATTTGTTATTACCTTTTCCGCAATATACTGGATAACTGGATCTGGTATATCAATCCCATCAGAGAGTGCTTTTTTCTTCAAAATTGCCGTTCTTGTTTCAAGATCCGGCGGCTGCAAATCGGTTATAAGGCCCCATTCAAAACGGGAGCGTAGCCGATCTTCAAGGGTCGGTATCTCTTTTGGCGGGCGGTCACTCGATATAATGATTTGCCTGCTATTATCATGAAGAGCATTGAATGTGTGGAAAAACTCTTCCTGAGTCTGTTCCTTTCCAGCAAGGAATTGTATATCATCTATTAAGAGAATGTCCATGTTACGGTATTTATTTCTAAATTCCAATGTTTTATTATCTCTGATGGCATTAATAAATTCATTGGTAAATTTTTCCGAGGAAAAGTAGAAAACCCTGGAAAAGCCGTGATTAATTAAAGAATACTGGCCGATAGCATGTAAAAGGTGTGTTTTACCAAGGCCAACACCACCATATATGAAAAGGGGATTATATGCTCTAGCCGGACTCTCGGCTACTGCGAGAGATGCTGCGTGAGATAATCGGTTACAGGCCCCGACAACAAAAGTATCAAATGTATAGCGCGGATTGAAGCTGGAAATAAGCTTGTTCTTTTTTATACTTTCATCTGATGGAGTATGATTTTTATCAGAGAAACCGTTTTTAAGGCTACTCTGATTCGAATAGTAGTTATCCTCGTTGGTGTTGTTGATTATATCATCAGAATCATCAAACTCAGAAGCAATGATAAAACTGACAGTATGATCTGAGGAAGTTATAACTTTTAAAGCTTTTATGATTTTATCACGATACCGGGTTTCGAACCATTCCTTGGTAAAATCATTGGGGACTTCAATAACAAGAATATTATTTTCGATTGAAATAGGTTTTGTCAGGTTGAACCAAGTGTCAAAACTGGGCTTATTAAGGTCTTTACTAAGTTCAGATAGAGTCAGCTGCCATATTTCATTAAGGGGGTTGTTCATAAATTAACCTCCGGGAATAAGTATACAGAGACAAATAGTTATTAACATTATAAAGAGTTATTAACAAAACCTGTGGATAACATATTAAGATAAAGAGGACAAGTAGTGCATCCTTGAAAACATATTAACAGATCATTATTATAACTGCAAAGGTAGGTTTAAGATTATTTTTGACGCATATGCTGAAATATAAGGATTTCTTGACATGTCTCCTTTTTTTACGGTATAATTTTTTTAACTTATCTACATAATTGTGAAGGGGTTATTATGAAAAGAACATATCGTTAGTTTGACAACATAAAAACCTTTTTAGTCTAAGAAACCCTTGTGGCATAGA
>CAZBKZ010000024.1:0-39558 GCA_964492615.1 uncultured Syntrophomonadaceae bacterium
CTCCACCAAAATATGGGCCATTAGCTCAGCTGGCAGAGCACCTGACTTTTAATCAAGGTGTCCCAGGTTCGAATCCTGGATGGCTCACCATTAAAACACACAGTAACGGCGGGGGTTTCCAACCTTCGCCTTACTCGTTTCAGGGGCAAAATAAGATAAATAATACTCTTTAATGTGTTATTAGTGTGCCTTATTTTAAAAATATTATTTAGTGAGGAATCTTGTGAAGAAGGTCATGTATTATAAAGTTACCAATAATGAAAGAAGATAAAATACTAAAAAAGCCCGATTCCTTCCCAGGGACCGGGCCTCATGTTTATGTATTTCGGCTTAGCTGTTGGCTTTATTTTTAGCCAGCTTCCAGAACCCTTTCACGTTGGCAAACTGGGCATCCTGAACTAGCATCATGTTGTTGAACTTAGGAATCAGGTACTCGGAGAGTGCCTCTCCCCCGCCTCCGGTAAGAATAATTGCATCCAGTTCACGGTAATCCCAGAGGGAGTCGAGTTCAGTTTTAATTTTGGCTGCCAGATTAAAGTAAGCCTCAGAGATGATATCACTGATATCGTAGTTAATACCGGCAATTTTAATTGTTTTATTTTTGACGATCTGGTCCAGTTCAAAGTCTTTCTTATCAATTTTATATTTACTGCGGATCATCGCTGCAATAATTTCATAAGCACTAACCATACCGCTATTTGAAGATGAGCTTAACCTGTCTACAAATTCGAGGGAATCAGAAACTACAAAATCAGCAGTTTTAAAGCCAATGTCGGCAATACCAACAATTTTGTTGCTCATTTCCTGGTCGGAAACATTACCTGCACTGTCAAGGACAAGGTTAAACAGGGTGCCAAAAGGTTGAGGTACTATTTTAATATCATTGACTATAATCCGCTTTTCCTCATTTTTGCCGTCAATACCCAAAACAATCTGGTGCTCTCCGGAAAGAAGATTCGCCAGCTGCTCCTGGTAGCTCAGGATATAATTAGTAGGCAATCCGGTGACCACGCTGAACTGCTGCTGAGGTTCGTTACTGTAAAGCCCGAGAGAAGTGAGGAATAAGAGAAGAGTATTTAAATCTTCAGGTTTCTTAATGTCAAGCGATCTGCTGGGAATAGAACTCTGGCGGATAGCATAATTACCAATAAAATAATTTTTACCGTTATATTTAAGGGCAAGGGTATCGAGTGGTGATTTATAAGTGCTGAGCTGGGACCGGTAAGAAATATCCCTGCCGATACCGACAACACTGGGAAATACTATTTCATGTTCACCGTCGTAGCTTTTAACAAATCCGTATCCGATATCAACCCCAACTAGTTCTCCATACAATTTCTACTCAGCTCCTTCAACAATTTTTTTACAGTCTGCTGACAAGCTGAACAGGCATAATTTCATCACCCGTTTCGATTAGCCAGGCTGTCATATGTTCATGTACATATTTTCTATAGTACATATTTAAACTTATATTAAAAATACATTACAGAAATACTAAAGTCAACACTATTTTAAACTATTTTAGATAATTACAATAATAATGGCATTAAATGGTATCATCCCGAAGCATCCTCTCCTTTATTATTTTTATCGTGTAAATACCTGTAATCGTCAGGAGTATCTACATCAATTAGAACCGCCGGGTCATCACAATCAACCGGGTCAAGATCTTCTTTTGCCAGTTTATCAATTACATTTCGTCCGCCAACATCTCCCTCAAGTTTTACCAACTCAGACCAGAGAAAACGATCAAATATAACCGGGTTACCTCTCTTACCATTATATAAAGGTAGTGTTACTATTTTCAGTTTCTGGCTATATGATTTTAGAAGCAGGTTGTAAACGGAAGTTGTTATTGCCGGTTGGTCACCCAGGGCAAATAAAACGCCCTGTGAACAGTTATTAACTGCATTAAGGCCAGTAATCAGCGAAGATGACTGGCCCTGCTTATAATCATGGTTTACAGCAATTTCAACCCGATCCCACTTGCTAAGATGATTCAACTGGTCACCTGGTTTGATTACCAGCACTAGCTGATCAATGTTTGCTGCAAGCAGTTGTTTTAATGTTTCTTCGAGAATTGTATGTTTTTTGAAGGGGAGTGAAAGCTTGTCTCTTCCCATTCTTGCAGATTCACCGGCAGCCAGAATCACTGCAGAAATTTTAACAAGACTATTCAGGCTGTTTTGCTTAAAAATATATCTGACAGGATATTTTTCTCTGGCCGCAGTTACAAGAAGCTCTGGAATATTATACTGATTGAACATAACGGCAGCAATTTTTGCCGCATTTGCCGACGCTGATAATTTATCGCTTTTGTTGAGAACAGCCTTGATCCGGGCACCGGGAGACATTGAAATACCAATTTTAATCATGTGGGCAAAGGTACTGGCTGTTAAATGCTCATCTATATACTTTATTTCATTTTCCCTGCAGATCGTTTTCCTGAAGATATTTACCCGGTGGATGTTTTCTTCTACAATTGATGCTCCTAAAATATCTGCTCCGATTACAGGAATAATTAGGTCGGCGCAGTCCGGAAGAACCGGCTCGTAACCGGCATGTCCCTTAATAGATTTACCTTTTGAACCGTCAGCTTCAACTAAAATATATGTGTCACCAATGCTTTTTAAATCAGTGATTGTGTTTATATGAAACCCTTCAATTTTCCCGTCATTACTTAAACGCTGGCCTGCGATAACCGGGTTCTGCTCTTCCAGGAGCTTAGCTAATATTTTTCTATTAATATTCTTTTCTTCAAAGAATGTAGTTTTCAATCCGGCAAAGGGGAATATTTTTGTAGTAGTGGTTATCAACACTTTTTTACCCTGGAGCTTCAGTTCATTGGCCAGGGCAAAAATAAGTGAAGTTTTTCCTCCTCCACCATAAAAGGCGATTACGGAAGGCTTATTTACATCAAAACCGCTTATTAAAGAAAGCTTGTCCATTGTATTTCTCCGTTTTATTAACAATGATGCTGGCGGAAAAAACAGCGATCTGTGCATTCAACTCCTTTAACATTTTTGCTGATTCCTTTTCCGCCCCTTGGGCACTTCACTGCAGTCATTTTCAAATAAGGGCAGTTAACCCAGGCCGGTTCATCAATATCACTACTGTTGCAATGGCAGCAAAAAATAGTGCCGCCCTCATCATGCAACATCTCTCTTTCATCGAGCATTGTCAGGCAGTGATTACAGAAGTAGTATTCTACTTCGTTATTTTTAACGCTGTTATTCATGTTTCTGCGGCCTCCATTGATAAAATCACTTCAATTGCAGACATTAGGCCAGGGCAGTCTTTAATTGTAGCGATGTAATATGGCTTCGAGCACTCCACCGCCTACAGCTCGCGCTTTATCTGATATGGTCATGTAATCAATTATTTTGCCCCTGGGATCAACATCCCCAACCTTATCTCCTTGTTTAACTTCAACCCCATCAAAAAGCATTCCTCTGACCATGCCGTCAGTTTCAGCTCTAACTACTTTACCGGAAACAGTGGCAACAGTTTGCCCCCGGTTAACCAGGTCGCCAATATTTTTTAACGGTTTGAAAATACCGCCGGTTGAGGCTCTGAGCAGTCTCTCTGGACCATAACCTGCTATATCACCCGGAATGGAAGTATTCTCTGCCGCAGTACCCCGATAAATAACTTTGCCCAGATTGTGCCCTCTCTTGGTTTCTATGATGGCGTGCACGTCTTTTCCTGCAGTGAAGCCCGGCCCCAAACCGATTACCAGTTCAGCATCATCAATCTTGGTCAGTCGATTATCTTTTGCCATAATCGCATCGATTACTACAAGCGGGTTTAAACTTTTCTTAGTGCTTGCTTCCGGATCTATAATAACCGGTATTATATGTTTTGAAAGTAGTTCTTCAGCTTCTTTTGCATTATTACAGAGAGAAGCAACTACCCCTTCTACAGTGATGCTTTTCTTAAGAACAGCTGTAGCAAAAGAAACGGTGGTCCTCACCACCATGGGATTGGGCAGTTCAAGCATTACAACTTTAAAACCTGACTGGTGCAAACGGTGAGCTACACCGCTGGCCAGGTCTCCTGCACCCCTGATTAAAACCATATCCGGTAACATTCGAATTACCTCCATAAAGAGTAAGGCGCGGATAACCGCGCCCTATCTGGTCTCCATGTTCAATTATACTACTTTTTTTCCTGCAACGCTCTCCAAACCCTTTCCGGTGTCAGCGGGAAAGTGTTAAACTCCACTCCAAGGGCATCGCACACTGCGTTGGCTATTGCGGGGGCAACCCCGATCATCGGCTGTTCACCAATGCCTCTTGCACCAAACGGGCCTTTAGTTTCTGGAGTTTCAATAATAAAGCTGTCAATATGCGGTGTATTGTCAATGCTGGAAATCTTGTAATCGGTAAAGTTCCGGTTCAGCATGATTCCCTTATCAAATTTTACTTCTTCATATAAAGCAGTGGATAGACCCATTATGGTACCACCGTGAAGCTGGCACTTGCAGAGTTGCGGGTTAACCGCCTTGCCTGCATCTATTGAACTGGCCAGCTGAAGAACAGTAACCACTCCAGTCTCAGGATCGACTTCAACCTCAGCTCCGGTGGCTCCAAAGCAATAAAACATACCGGGATTGCCCTGGCCAGTTTCAGGATCAAGGTTGGTCATATTACTGGGTATAAAGGAACCTCTACCGATAATCGGCCCGGCTATGCCTTCCCCGGTGCATTTTTTACAGCTGTCGGCAACTTCTGCTATAGTTGCTTTTTTATCTGCATCTTTTGTTGAATAAATCTTTTTACCGTCAAAAGTCAGATCTTCTTTCGGCACCTGCAGTAAATCTGCGGCAGCGGTATAGATTTGTCCGAGCGCATCTTCTGCCGCACGTTTAACCGATGTGCCGCAGGTGTATGTGATCCTGCTTCCAACGCTTTGCCATTCATAGGGAGTAAAGTCAGTATCCGGTACCTTGATATCTATTTTATCTACAGGAATGTGAAGTATTTCTGAAGCTATCTGGCTCATGACAGTAAGCATACCCTGGCCCATTTCTGTTGCACCGATCATAATATGAGCGGTGCCGTCTTCATTGATGCGTATAATCGCAGAAGAAGATGCATTGCTGGGTTGGGCCGGGCATTTAACCAGACCTGAAATGCCCTTTCCTCTTAACTTACCGTTCGAGGTAGGCTCCTTTTTACCCCACTTAATCTGATCGGCAACGGTCTCGATACACTTTTTGAAGTCAACATCTTCCACCACCTGGCCTGCTGCCGTGGTGGAACCTACCTTCATGCCATTAAGCAGGCGAACTTCAAGAGGATCGAGATTGAGCTCTTTAGCTATATATTCCATATGCCGCTCAATGCCCCACTGCATTTCACACATTCCGAAACCGCGAACCGGCCCACCAATGGAATTGTTGGTATAAACACAGTAAGAGTCGGTTTTTACATTTGGTATTTCATAGGCGCCGGTTGAGTTATAACCGGCAGAACGTACGATATTTACACCATATTCCGTATATGCTCCACCATCCCAGATCATTTTATAATCCAAGGCGGTAATTTTACCGTTTTTCTTAACACCGGTTTTAAGGGTTGCATACATTGCCTGGCGAGTGAATGTCCCCTGCATATCTTCTTCACGGTTGAGGACAATTCTGGCTACATGGCCCGGAAACTTCTGGGCCACAGGTACTACAAGGCCTTCCAGACCAGCCCCGGCTTTGCCACCGAATCCACCGCCTATGTAGCTGGATATAACCCTTATTTTATGCATGGGCAGTTCAAAAGATTTGGCCAGCAGCTGGCGGACTACGTTTGGTGACTGAGCTGTGCTCCATACAGTTAATTTGCCGTCCGGGCTCCAGTGGGCAGCCGCCTTATGGGTTTCAATCGGAACATGCTGCATTTGTGGAACATAATATTCTTTCTCTATAATCAGATCTGCCTCGGCAAAGCCCTTTTCAGTGTCACCTTTCCTCAGCTTGAAATGATTGGCTATATTTGTGCCTTCCTGGGGATAAAAAATTGGAACTACCTCATAACTGCCAAGATCTTCATGAATAATCGGTGCATCGGGTTTTAACGCCTCGAAAGGATCAAACACGCCAGGCAGTTCTTCATATTCAACGTCAATCAGCTCCACTGCTTCAGCAGCTATCTTTTCTGAAACAGCAACAACCAGGGCTACAGGTTCGCCCCAGTAGCGGACTTTATCTATGGCGATAAAATCCCTGTCCACAAGGTAAAGTCCGATTTTATTTTTATAATCCTTCCCGGTAAGAACAGTCTTGACCCCTGGATATTCAAGGGCGCGTGTAATATCAAGTTTTTTAATTTTACCATGAGCTACAGTGCTCTTCTTCATTTTCAGGTAGAGCAGAGGCCCCAGGAAGCGATCTTCAATATATTCTGCGTAACCGGTTACTTTTTCTATAGCATCCGTGCGGGAAACTGTTGTACCGACACATTTAAGTTCTGCCATTTATTAACCCTCCTTTCCACTTTATTTTTTAGCGGCGTCTTTTACTGCCGCTCTGATTTCCTGGTAAGCGCCGCAGCGGCAGAGGTTTCCGCTAAGGGCTTCGTTTATGTCCTCATCTGTCGGGTTAGCTTTACGTTCAAGCAACGCTTTGGTGGATATAATCATTCCGGGCGTGCAGTATCCACACTGGAAAGCTGCATGATCGATAAATGACTGCTGAATTTTGTCGAGTTTTCCATCCTTGGAAATACCCTCGATCGTGATCAGGTCTTTTCCGTCCAGTTCAACTGCCAAAACCAGGCAGGAATTGACCGGTTTGCCGTTTAACAGTACTGTGCAGGCACCGCACTCTCCGATTTCACAACCGCTTTTTGTGCCTGTAAGGTGCAGTTCGTCCCTGATAAAGCTGAGCAGAGTTTGACCGACTTCTGCTTCACGGGTTTCGTTTTCACCGTTTACTGTAAAAGATATTTTTACACATTCTGGCATGCTCACACCCCCATCGTCTGTTCCAGGCCTCGCCGTACCAGCACTTCAACAACATGGTAACGGTATTCACGGGAGCCCCTGAGATCGGTTATTGGTGAAATATCATTCCTAACCAGGGCGGCCGCTTTGGCCCAATCTTTTTCACCATTCTCATTTATCGCTTTTTCGACAGAACTGGCTCTGACCGGTGTGGGAGCGACTGCGCCAATTGCGATCATTACCTTGTTGCCCCAACTTTGAACGGCAACACCCACCGTGGCCAGGTCGACTGAACCGGTCCTCGATGCCTTAAAATAAACACCGTTTCCTGACGGGTAAGGCTTGGGAACTATAACTGAACGAACCAGTTCCCCTTTCTTTAAAGCGTTCTTACCGGGTCCGGTAAAGAATTCATTTGCCGGAACAGTTCTATCTCCTTCCGGCCCGGCTATATTGACTATAGCGTTAAGACAGTATAGCGGAGCAGAGGTATCTGCCGCCGGCGATGCATTGCAGATATTGCCAGCCAGGGTAGCGCGGTTGCGGATCATGTAACTGCCAACACTGCGGCACCCTTCGGCAAGAATAGGTATACTGGTTTTAACCGGTGCAAATTCAGCAATATCATTCAAAGTAACGGCAGCGCCAAGAGTAATCCCTTGTTCATCTTCCGTCAACACTTTTAAATCGTCAAGGTTTTTAATATCGAGTAATTTTTTTGGCGCAAACTTACCGCCGCGCATTCCGACGATTAAATCAGTGCCCCCGGCAAGAGGATAAACCATCTCATCGCTTTGAAGCAGTTGCAGGGCCTCCTGCAGGTTGTTGCACTTTACATATTCGTAAGCAAGCATCTCTCTTTCTCACCTCCGTGATTATAGATGGTTTACATCTGGCTGAAATTCCATTACTTAGCCAGTTCTTTTAAAGCTTCGATAAATATTTCCATCGGTGGTTTCACAATACCGGCTCCGACCTGGCCGATGCCCGGTTCTTTATGGGCAATACCGGTGTTAATTCTTGGTACGATACTCTTTTCTACTACTTTTCTTACATCTATGCCGGTTGGGGTTCCCTTGAAATCCATGGCAGGGATGTTGAAATTATTGTTTTCGGCAACGGTTATTTCATACATTTCATTTGTTGCTTCAAAGGCATCAGCAGGTGAACCGCCGATGAAATTGACGATAGCCGGAGCGGCTGCCATGGCAAAGCCACCAATACCAACAGTTTCAGTAATAACGCTGTCGCCAATGTCGGCATTGGCATCAGCTGCTGTATAACCTGAGAAGTAAAGACCGTCTGGCACATTAGCCGGTGCGGTAAACCATTTGTCCCCGGTGCTGCTGACCCTGATACCAAAATCGGTCCCATTACGGGCCATAGTAGTAACCAGTGTTGAATTTTCCACTCCGTGAGCAGCCAAAGCCATACTCTTGCAGGCCGCCATGATGGCGTTTAAAGAGGTTAAATCGTTGCTGTGCATAAATGCCAGTACTTCCGCTGCCGCTGAAGCCTTACCGCCTTTAAAATACTCAGAAACATTGGAAAGATCAAGGCGCGGAGCGTCATAATCTTTCTTTTTGCCCCATTCTGTTTCAGCAACAAAGGGAGCAATAGTCCTGATAAAGAGCGATGTGGTAGCCCTGTTCCTGTTGTGACCGTCATCGCCCATATGCAGGGCCTGGGCAATTATTGACTTAATGTCTACACCACCGGCAAGTTTAACTGCCTCTTTAATTACCGGCGCATATACATTATCAAGCCACTTAAGGCGATTCAGAACTTCGTCATCAAAAGCGCCATAACGCAGAACCTTTCCGTATCCTTCATTCATGTTAGAATAGGTATAGCCACCCCACTCTTTGTCCTCAAGGATAAAAACCATCTGTGAAGGTGTTGTAACCCCGGCCATCGGGCCTACAGTGTTAAAGTGGTGGCAGGGGGCAAATTCTATTTCTCCTGAAGCGGCTAATTTCTCTGCTTCTTCAGCATTCCTGGCCTTTCCTTCGTAAATGATGCCGCCAATTATCGCTCCTTTCAGTGGTCCGCTCATCCTGTCCCAGGTTATAGGCGGTCCGGCATGCAGGAAAAGGTTATCTTTCATGCCTGGTATAACATCTTTTGCTTTTCCCACATCAACCCAAACCGGTCTTGACAACATCATTCTTTTTACTGCTTCCTGATTAGCCTGATCAATCTTACTCACAACAAACTGCACCTCCCGGGTTATTTTAATTTATCCAGCAAACTAAGCAGATCGTCATCGCCCATAGCCGGCGGCTGCCAGCGGACGTGTAATACCGTGGTTCCCCTTTCTTTCAGGGTTTCGGCAAAACCTTCCAGCCCCATATTAATAACTTTCAGCTCTTTTTTAAAAAGGTCTTCCATTTCTGTTAACCTCCTTAACTCTGCTTATTTCATTAATTCAGCCAGCACTTTTTTTACAAACAGCGCAGCATCAGCATTGCTTGGAAATACCAGCACATTTTCGTCCTGTAGCTTTTTCACCTGGTCACTGCGCTTTTGAATATCTTCGTCGGTACCGAGCACACTTGTAACAAAGCAAATATTACGTCCTTCCCTGCCGGCAATCTCTTTTGCTTCTTTAATAGCCTCAAGAGCAGATCCGGCCGGATCAGGGTGTGCATTGTAGCCAAGGACCAGATCAAGCATAATGACTGCTGTCTCAGGGTCTCCTGCTTCTTCAACAATTCTGCTGTTGCGCAGGGCCGGATCAATCATCGGATGAAGTCGCCCCTGAGTAAACTCATCTTCCCCGAAATCGATAACGGTATGTTTAACGCTTTTATATACGTCTTCAATTTTCCTGACCTGCTCGTAGCTGAGGTTGGTATAAAGATCACCCAGCGAACTGTGCAGCAAGATGATTGTTTCGTAAGCAAGGGTTCCTCCTGAATATAAAGCTCTCAGGTATTTTTGTCCATCCTTGAAGCTTTCTTTGATCTTTCTATAATCTGCTTCTTCTTCAGGCAAACTGCTTACATCATTATTTTTATCGATGCCTCTGACCAGATTTACCGCTTTTTCTGCGGCTTCTTTTAAAGTGGCGGCAGGAATAGCTCCTGTTTTTTTAACATCATTCGGGTTGCCGCCTAAAAAATTAATTACAACCGGTTTCTCTGCTTCGCTGACAAGTTTTAAAACTTTATCAGTAACCTCGCTGTCAGGCGGTTTAGAAACTATAACAATAACTTTTGTATTGTCATCATCAAGCAATGCTTTCAGGCCCTGGATCATTGTGATCCCACCAACAGAGGCCTTAACATCCCTGCCACCGGTTCCAATACCGTGGCTGATCCCTTCCCCCAAATTACTGATTAGAGATGATACCTCCTGCAGCCCTGTTCCAGCTGCTGCCACAATGCCTATTCCCCCTCTTTTAACTTCGTTTGCAAAAGCGAGGGGAACTCCGTTGATAATTGCCGTTCCGCAATCCGGACCCATGACAAGCAACCCTTTTTCAAGGGCTTTTTTCTTCAGAGATATCTCTTCTTCAAGCGTAACATTATCACTGAAAATCATCACATTTAAGCCTGCATCAAGGATCTGGTCAGCTTCGCGGTGAACATGCCTGCCGGGAATGGAAATCAAGACCAGGTTAGCTCCCGGAAGATTTTTCAGGGCAGTTTCAAAAGTACGGGGAACGAACTCGCCGAGCAGGTTCTCCCGTTCCACACTCTTATTCAGCTCATCAATGGTCCCCTGAATTGCGTTTTCAGCTTTTTCTTCATTTTCAGCTTTTACAGCAATAATCAGGTCGTTGGCACCGGCTTCCTGATCCATTTCAGCACTCCACAATCCGGCTGCCTGTAAAAATTTCTTGTTGTGATCTGTTCCAATGATTACCTCTGCCTCCAGTATTCCCTCGAAAGCGCGTACAGTATTTGATAATCGCATCAGGTAAACAGAATCGCGAAAAGTATTTTTGGAGATGTGATATTTTAAAACCATCCCATTCGCCTCCAGTCTTCACCTATTTTTTATGAATATTATGGTCAATCAATTTGGATTTGCCTTGACATTGCTAAAAATTATACATTTATATCAAATATCCTTTAGGTATGTCAAATAAATCGATTGAACATCTTTGTTATTATGTTACAATGTACTTGAATATCCATATATTTGCTGTTTTCACTGCTGAGGAAAGGGGCTGTTGATCATTCAAAAACAGTATGGTATCTCTGTCCGCGAAGCCCTTTCTCTCGATCTGGTCAACCGCCTGCAGGTAGCGGGCGGCGAAGAGGGTCTGGATCGGGTAATTAAGCTGGTAAATGTTATCGAAGTCCCTGATATAATGGACTGGCTGATTGAGGGCGAATTTCTCTTAACAACCGGTTATTCATTCCGTGAGTACCCGGAATTGATGAAAACTCTTATTCCGCGCATGAGTGAAGCAAAAAGCGCTGCTCTGGCAATCAAAACCAAGCGTTATTTAAGTGAAATACCTGAAGAACTTATTCGCAGCGCCGATGAATACCAGATTCCCCTTCTTGAAGTACCTTATGATATTTCTTTTTCAGAAATTATTGCTCCTGTACTTGGGGTAGTGTTTAACAAGCAAAACAAAATCCTTCAAAAACTTGAACAGGCCCATAAAAAATTAGTTGATTTGGCTCTTAACGGCAGCCCCCTGGAAGAGCTGTGCAAAGAAACCGGAAAATTGATTTCTAACCCGGTCGCCATAGTTGACCGGGACGGTTTTCTTATCGTTAACGATGAATGTCCCGATAAATACAAGTTTGACCTTTTTTTCTCTGATGGCAGCATTGAAATAAAAAAAGAAAAACTGAGGTTCGGCAATATAAAGGAAGTTAAATACTCACTGGAATATACTTCCGACATGGAAAACCCGATAACCATTAAAGCAATCAGAATTCCAATCATCGCGGATAAGTATGAATACGGCAATATAGTTGCTATAATTAATAATGCCATCTACGAGCCCGATATCCTTACCCTGGAAAGGGCGGCAACAATTGCCGCTCTTGAATTTACAAAGCGCAGGGCAATATATGAAACTGAAAAAAGCTATTACAGCGATTTTCTAGAAATATTGCTCTCCTGTGATTTCGAGAATGTGGATGAAATAGTTAACAGGGGAAAAGTATTTAATATAAATCTGGAACAGCCTGCTGCTGTAATCATTATAAATGACAACAGTTTTAACGAGATTGACAGTATTGATAATTATATGGATATTAACGGTTCCCGTTCCAAGGAAAGTTTACTGAAAGAGATAAATCGATTTTTAAAAGCAAGAAAAGATAGTAACCTGATTGCCGGAATCAAGGGCAATAACATTGTTATTGTAACTTGCGTGAATCATGCTAACCCAGCAGGATCTTTAAAAGATACAGTCAATGCCCTGGTTGATTATCTCAGCCAGGCTTCTCACCCGGCAGCGGAAATTAAGATCGGAATCGGCAAGGCTTACTCAGATGTTCGCAGAATTAATCGCAGTTATGAAGAGGCGCGTGAAGCGCTTAAAATAGCCCAGCTTTCTGAAAAAACTAATACAGTATTCTTTGATAACCTCGGTTTTTATAAAATATTAAGCGAGAAAAACCGCGGCGACCTGGAAAGATTTGTGGATGAACTGCTTAAACCGGTTATTGATTATGATCGCAACAAAAAAGGTGATTTAATAAAAACTCTTGAAACATACTTTGAAACCAATCGTAATTTAAAAATGACTTCCGGAAGGCTTTACACCCACTATAATACTGTTCTCTATCGCATTAAGAAAATTGAAGAGCTGACCGGTTGCAGCTTTGACAATCCAGAAAATGCATTAAACTTTGAAATAGCAATTAACATTCTCAAGCTGTTTAAAAACAACAGTATTCAAAACTGATTCTGTTAAATTTAAAGCTATTTATATATAAGAATCGAATTAGAAAGTCACCCACAAGCTATCGCCCATGCCGGGCACGCATAAATAACGGGGAGGTATTTACCTCCCCGTTACACAGCTTAATTTCCTGTTAACAGCTTATTTCTGTTCTCCAAACTGGTGCAGACCGCGTTCTTCAGCTGTCCCGGGGATAACATTATCCAGGATCAGGCCGAGAATTGCGGCAACTGCCATTCCGGTTGAACCAATTGATACTACAATATCAGACAGCCATTTTGGTTCGAAAGCCACACCGGCTACCTGGAAGTAGTAAGGAACACTCAAACCCATGAAGAGAATGAAACCCATAATCATCTGGTTACGCATTGAGGAAAGATCGGCTTTGGCCGAGTTGCTGATTCCGATTGAGGCAATCATGCCAAACAGAGTGCAGTAGAGGCCACCGACGATTGCGCCTGGAATGGTAGCAATAAGACCGCCAAACTTACCAATAATACCCATTACCAGAAGGACAACTACGCCGACATTAACCACATAACGGCTGGCAACCTTGGTCAGGCCGACAAGACCGATATTTTCGGTGTAGCTGGTGCTGGCAAATCCACCAAGCAGCGCGGTGCAGAAACATCCCACACCCTCAAAACCGATTCCGCGGCTGATCTGTTTGTCTGTCAGCGGAGGGGCCTGGGCTGCTGCATTGATTGCATGGTAATCACCGTATGATTCAATCATTGACGCAAGATAACCGGCGAGTACAACAACCAGGAAGCCAATTTCAAATTTAGGAAGACCCCAGGGGAAGAACCATCCTCCTGCTCCCCATGGCAACCGGAACCAGGGAGCAACCCTGACAGCTTCAAAGTCAACAACACCGAGAATCAGGCCGAGTATATAGGCGCAGATAACGGCGAGAAGAATTGGGAACAGGGAGAAGAAAGGCTTCTTAGGGCCTATAATAAGAGAAAATACAAAGGCCAGCACAATAACTGTTCCCGAAAGCCACCAGTTTTCTGCGGCGCTCGGCGCTCCTATCTGGTATAAAGCCAAACCAATCAGGGCGATAACCGGGCCGATAACCACCGGGCTTACATATTTTTGCACTAAACCGATTAACCCTGTAAAACCTATAATCATTTCAACAATAGCGCCAAGCATAATGGCACCGGCAATATACTGCATTGAAACAGCAGGGCCGGCAGCTACGGTCATGGCTATAATAGCAAAAAATGGTCCTAAGAATGAGAATGACACACCCTGGATGATCGGTAACCTTGTCCCGAAGTTTACCTGTAGAAAAGTGGCAACCCCGGAGGAGAGCATTACAGAAGCAACCAGGATAGCGGTTTGCTGGGCGTCCATACCCAGAGCGGGTGATAGGATTAGCGGAACCGCGACGGTTGCGCCAAACATGGTCAGAACGTGCTGGATACCGAGACCGAGAGCCTTACCAAATGGCTTGGGTACGTCATCCAACGTGTAAATCATTTTTGATCCGTCGATCATGCTTTTTAACTCCTCCTTTTTATGAATGAATAAACCAGCTGGACTATTATACACCTCCCTGTTCATTTGGTTCGGTATTAAACAATAAAATAGTTTTATTATTAAAATATTCTATTATGTTATTTCAATGCTCTGTCAAAAAAACCTTTATTATATTTTAATAATTTTCATGCAGCATCTTTGTTTTAATTATCCAATAATAAGTCATAATTTAAATAATAGATTGATATAATAGATAATTCCAATTGCAATATCCAGACCTGTCGTGGAACCAACTGACAACACTCTTTCAATAAGATCTTTTTTAACAAATCCCTTTTCAAATGAAGTAATGTAGTCCAGGATGTTTTCTCCCGCTAAACCCATAGTTCCCAAAGCAAGCATGTGGCTCCCCATAACATTTGTTTGTTTAATCAGGATTCCAATGTTGTTTCTGATCTGATTCATCATGGCCAAATCATTTTTATAATAATTATGAGCCAGTAAAGAGCTATAAATCAGGTCGTCACCTGAAGGTGAAAATCCTCTGCCAAGTCCGGCCAGTTCTGCTGCGGATTCGATAAACGCCCCGGCATTATTTTTTAACAGAGCTTCTATTATGGCGGGATAACACTTGCTAACGGCTTTTCTGAAATAAGTTTCTCCCCCGGGGAGATCAAGAAGAACCAAGGCAGGAGAAGCTTGAAATTCGTTCACCCTCTTTTCGATATAAGCCCTGTAATATCCTGCCGTTAACCTGTGATTGTTAATATTTATTTTACCCGGGCAAGCCGGCGCAAAGGATTTCTTTATTCCAGAGCGCCGGTTAATTATCACGATGATCTGATTATATTCTAAAACGACCTGTTCATTTTCAAGAAAGCCTTTTATATAACCTGATGAAAGTTCTGAAATCCGGTTAAAGGCCTTTTCGTTAATGGCAATTGTGGAAGGTCCCGGCATTGCCTGTGAATCGGCAATCATCAGGAGACGATTATGGTTCTTTACATTAAAGTTAATATAATGATCGTGAGCAGAAAAAAAGCAAACTTCCGGTTTGCCCCTGAATAATTCTAGATCATCGGCAGTCCACAGGGCATCAACAGTTATGATTTTTCTTCCATGATCATTTTTCATTACTTTGCCTGTTATCAGACCACACCCTCGCCCTGCATCATTTTAATATCTTCATCTTTATAACCCAGGCTGTTAAGTATTTCAACAGTGTGCTGGCCGAGCGTAGGCGGAGGCAAGGTAACAGCTCCGGGAGTCAGTGACAGCTTTGTCGGCACTCCAATCAACTTAATCGGTCCGGCTGTTGAATGTTCAACCTCAACTACCATTTCACGAATATCTACATGCGGATCAGTTAACACCTGGTCAATGGTCCGGATTCGACCGCAGGGTACCCCGGCCTTCTCCATTATTTCCACCCACTCCCCGGTTGTTTTCCCCCGGGTGATTTCTTCAAGGATAATTTTTAATTCTCCGGGATTCTGGTTACGGCTTTTCATATCGGAAAAACGCGGGTCCTGGTTTAAATCTTCCCGGCCCAGCACCTTTACAAAACTTTCCCAGAGGCGCTGGTTACCAACAGCAAATATTACATACCCGTCACTGGTTTCAAAGCTTTCGTACGGAGTAATCATCGGGTGCCTGTTGCCAACCCGGCCCGGAGCCTCGCCCGTGGCCAGGTAGTTACCGGCCTGGTAGGTTAAAATAGCTATGATTGAATCCATCAGGGATACGTCAATAAACTGGCCTTTACCAGTCTTCATGCGGTTGATCAGGGCTAAAAGGATTCCTTCAACAGCGTGAAATCCACCGAGCACATCGGCTATTGCTACCCCCAGGCGCTGCGGGGGGCCGTCAGGAAAACCGGTTATACTCATCAAACCGGCTTCTCCCTGGATCATTACATCAAAACTCGGTTTTTCACGGTAAGGGCTGTTGTGTCCATAACCTGTGATGGAGCAATAGATTATTTCCTCATTGATCTTTTTCACATCTTCATAGGTCAGGCCCATTTTTTCTGTAACGCCAACTCTAAAGTTTTCAACAAGAATATCGGCTTCAGCTATCAATTTATGCAGAATGTGGCGTGCTTTTTCATCACGCAGGTTAAGGGTAATGCTTTTCTTGTTCCGGTTAAAAGAAAGGTAATAGGCTGCTTCCCCTTCGAGAAATGGCGGCCCTAGAGCGCGTGAATCATCGCCCTTGCCGGGGGATTCCACCTTAATAACCTCTGCACCCATGTCACCAAGCTTCATTGTACAGTAAGGGCCGGCAATGAAGCGGCTGAGATCAACAACTTTTAATCCTGACAGCGGTTTCTGCATAGATATATTTCCTCCTTTGTTTGCCGGAAATGATTCTACATGGACAACTGTTTATCCTTCTTGTTTATTCTCAAAGCGCGAACTATTTCAGCCAAGAGCCGGGATGAAACTTTTTTTAGCCCCTTTTATTTTTTACCACAGCGGTGTATACTGGGTAAAAACAAACACTTGTTCGCATTAAGGGTGATCGCTTTGGACAGTAAGGTTATTTTTTTGGCTGACATGGAATCTTTTTATGCCAGCGTGGAAACAGCCCGCAAGCCCTCCCTGCGGGGCAAGCCGGTAGCGGTGTGCGGTGATCCGGCCCTGCGTCACGGTATTATCCTTGCGGCAAGCAAGGAAGCTAAGGTTCTGGGTATCAAAACGGGACAGCCGGCCTGGGAAGCACGGCGCATGTGCCCCTGGGTGATTTTTGTTCACCCGCACATGCAAACCTATATTGACTACTCGCTCCGGATTACCACCATTTTCGAGCGTTTCAGCGACCGGGTTTTGCCTTACTCTATTGACGAGCAGTTCGTCGATTTGACCGGTTCGCAGAAATTGTTCGGCACACCACGGGAAACAGCTTCCCTGGCCATCAGGCAGGTCTGGGAAGAAACCGGGATCCGCTGCCGGATCGGTATGGGGGAAAATATGCTGCAGGCCAAAATGGCTTGTGACTGTTTTGCCAAGAAAAATCCCGATTATTTTTTTGCCCTGGACAGCAGCAACTATAGCAGCTTAATCTGGCCCCTGCCGGTCAGCTCCCTGTTTGGGGTTGGACATCGCATGGCCCGCAATTTAGAGCGCATCGGCGTGCGTAAGATTGGACATTTGGCTGTCCTGCCTCGTGAAATGATGCGTCGGCGCTGGGGCATTAACGGGGAACTGCTCTGGCTGAACGCCCATGGAATTGACTACTCAACCGTTGATCAAGAACCTGATAAGGATCAGCAGGGAATCGGCCATACCGCTACCCTGCCCCGCGATTACCGCAGCCGGGAGGAGATCGAACTGGTTCTTTTGGAAATGACTGAAGAAGTCTGCTACAGGGCCAGGTGCCGGGGTATGGTTGGCTCTACCTTACACCTGTACTGCAGGAGCGCCGATTTTGATTTTCCGACCGGCTTCTCCCGCCAGAAAAAACTGCCGACAGCCACTTCCCGGGCAATGGAGGTGTATCCCACAGTTTTGCAGCTTTTCCACCGGCACTGGGACCACCGGCCCCTGCGCGCTGTAGGCATCAGCCTGAGCGGGCTAACGCCCTACCGCCAGCTGCAGCTTTCTTTTTCGGGCCGTTATGAAAAAGAGGGCGAGTTGATCAAGACAATGGATCTGGTTAGAGAAAAATATGGGAAAACCAGTCTGTTTAGGGCTTCATCACTTAACCCCGGGGCTCAGCTTTTCCAGCGAGCGGGGAAAATCGGAGGTCATGAT
Organism: uncultured Syntrophomonadaceae bacterium; assembly: GCA_964492615.1. Lineage (GTDB taxonomy): Bacteria > Bacillota > Dethiobacteria > DTU022 > DTU022 > JAABTH01. The sequence continues at coordinate 18,058 of CAZBKZ010000024.1, forward strand.
GCATGAGCAAAAAAATTAACCGCCAGTTTAACTGCAGCAGGATGATGCTGCCGGAACACTGTTCCGTCCTGCGTGAACATTCAGCCGGGCTGGAACGGGAAGAAAACTGCTACCTGCCGGCTCACGATGAGCAGTTGCTCGAAGAGTGTCAGCAAATCCTGGAACAAGCCCTTGCCGGCAGCCTGGAGCTTTCCTTTACAGTGGTTACCTCTTCAGGGCGGGAAATCATTACCGGGGTACCGCTGCGTTTCGAGCAGCTTTCTGCTGCCATTGTGATCGACAGGGGCGGTTCCACCCTGCAAAAAATTGATATCGGCGATATAGTTTCGCTGAAACAGGTATGAAATCTTTATAAATTTTAAAGCAGGCTCTTTTACCAGCCTGCTTTAAATAAGATAAAAAACTTCTAAAAGCTTTACATTACCAGGGCCATGATTGCTTTCTGAACATGCAGACGATTTTCCGCCTGGTCAAAAACAATTGAACGCGGGCCGTCAATTACATCGTCAGTTATCTCTTCGCCCCTGTGAGCCGGCAGGCAGTGCATTACCAAAACATCTTCCTTGGCTTTTTCCAACAGGGCGCTGTTCACCTGGTAACGACTAAAACTGCTCAAGCGCTTTTCATACTCTTCTTCCTGGCCCATGCTGGTCCAGACATCTGTATAAATCACATCTGCTGTTTTAACTGCTTCAGCTGGGTCATCCTGGATATTAATCGAAGCTCCTGTTTTTGAAGCATCCAAGCGTGATAAACGGGTTACTTCGGGATCCGGTTCAAAACCTGAAGGAGAACAGATAACGACATGCATACCCATTTTCGCGCCGCCAAACATCAGGGAATGAGCCATGTTGTTGCCGTCGCCAATATAAGCCAGTTTTAAGCCTTCCAGGTTCTGTTTCTTCTCCCTGATTGAAAAGAGATCGGCCAGCACCTGGCAGGGGTGGAGCAAATCAGTCAGTCCGTTGATTACCGGCACTGAACTGTATTCTGCCAGATCAACAACATCATGATGATCATAAGTGCGGATCATGATACCATCAAGATAACGGCTTAAATTTCTGGCAGTGTCGGCAATTGTTTCCCCACGGTTAAGCTGAAGATCGTTGGCGCTTAAAAAGAGTCCGTAGCCGCCAAGCTGCCAGATGCCAACTTCAAAGGAAACCCTGGTCCTGGTTGATGATTTTTGAAAGATCATCCCCAGTGTTTTACCTTTCAGCGGATGGTAAATCTCACCCAGCTTATTTTTCATTTTTAAAATATGACTGGTATCAAGGATCTGATCTACCTCTTCCCTGCTTAAATCATGAATTGAAATCAGGTCTTTCCCTTTCATGTCGACAGCCATCTTCATTTCCTCCCGTAATAGTAACTAAAATATAAAACAGGTTATGAAACCGCGCCGGAACCGATAATTATGATTCTTCGAAGCCGGAACGGCGCATAACCTGTTTTATATTATATATTTAATCCTATTCTCTTTCAACAGTGCAGGCTATGCCCTGGCCTCCGCCGATACAAAGCGTAGCCAGCCCGCGTTTGGCATCCCGTTTTATCATTTCGTGAATAAGGGTTATAAAGACACGGGTTCCGCTGGCCCCAATCGGATGGCCTAAAGCAATAGCACCGCCGTTAACGTTTACGATAGAGCGATCAAAACCTAGCTCCTTAACTACACTCAAAGCCTGAACTGCAAAGGCCTCGTTTGCTTCGATCAAATCGAGATCGGATACTTCCCAGCCTGATTTTTTCAGAGCTTTACGGGTCGCGGGAATTGGCCCCGTTCCCATAATGGCAGGGTCGACTCCTGCTGAAGCAAAACCACGTATTACCGCCATTGGTTTAAGCCCGAGCTGCTCAGCTTTATCTCTGCTCATCAGGACCACGGCGGCCCCGCAATCATTGATTCCCGATGCATTGCCGGCAGTAACGGTTCCGTCTTTTTTAAAAGCCGGGCGCAGCTTGGCCAGCACTTCGGAGCTGGTCATGCGCGGGTGTTCGTCTGTATCAAAAACTATCGGGTCTCCTTTACGCTGGGGTATTTCAACCGGTGCAATCTCGTCTTTAAAGCGACCGCTTTCTATTGCAGCATGGGCCCGGTTTTGGCTATCGAGAGCCAGTTGATCCTGCTCTTCACGGGTTATGCCATATTTTTCAGCTATATTTTCTGCCGTTAAACCCATATGGTAATCATTAAAAGCACACCATAAACCGTCCTTGATCATAATATCGGTCATTGTGCTATCACCCATGCGTAACCCCCAGCGGGCTGAAGCGATGGCATAAGGCGAAGCACTCATGTTTTCTGCCCCACCCGCCACGATAACATCTGCTTCGCCGGATGCAATTGCAGTGGCTGCAAGGGTGATTGTTTTTAATCCGGAACCGCAAACTTTATTTATAGTTGTACTCGGTACTTCTACCGGGATACCGGCCTTTATGGCAGACTGGCGGGCTACGTTTTGCCCGAGCCCGGCCTGCAGTACACAACCCATTAATACTTCATCAACTGCATCAGGTTTTACCTTTGCCTTTTCCAGGGCACTTTTTATTGCAATAGCGCCCAGGTCAACTGCACTTATATCTTTTAAAGAGCCTCCAAATGTGCCGACTGCAGTTCTGACCGCGCTTACAACGACTACTTCTCGCACTTTGTTAACCTCCTTTAATCATTAATACAAAATATTAAGCCCTTCCGATAATATAACGATAAGGATCAACCTCGTTCCTGAGAATTTCCAGTTCCTCTTTCTTGGGCGGTTCACTTTCTTTTAAGTTGTCGTCCCAGAGCAGTTCAAAGCCAGTATTTTCGATAACGATTTCCCTGGTTACTCCCGGGTGCATGCTTTCTACTTTCATTCTTTTACTCTGCTCGTCAAAACCAATCACACAAAGGTTTGTGATTACCTTGTAAGGCCCGCTGTTAGCCGGCAAACCGGCTTCTTCACGCGCCCCCGGTCCGGTCAGATAACCCGGTGTGGTAACAAAATCAATTTTCTCAGTGAAACGTCTTTTATCCTGGGGAGTAATCATCATGGTTTTCCAGCATAGCGAACCTAAATCATTTGCGCCGCCGCTGCCGGGAAAACGCACTTTTGGCGACTTATGATCTGTTCCGATCATGGTTGAGTTAATATTGCCGTACTGATCAATCTGGGCACCACCGAGGAAAGTATAGTCAACCAGTCCGCGCTGACATGTTTCCATAATTTCCGGCATGCTGCTGGCGGAAAGAGCCCTGTAAAATGTTCTTGAGTCACCTACCGATATAGGCATTGAAGGGAGCAGGGGCCCGATACCCCCTGCTTCAAACATAATCATCAGTCTCGGTGAATAAATTTTTTGGGCCAGCATTGCAGCGGCACAGGGCGCCCCGGTGCCTACAACTACTATACTATCATCTTCAAGATAACGGGATGCAAGAGAAATCATCAGTTCCATATCGTTGTATTCCATATTATTAAACCTCCTTTGGTGAGCAATTGCTTATTTTTCAATCAGGTTTTCCTGGAACCGCAGCTCCTGCAACCTGGCCATACCTCCAATTTTATCAAGATATTCGTTAAAGTTTTTTGCGCTGTAAATATGCTTATCCATGAATTCCGCCAGTTCGGCCGGTTCGTTTTCAACTTTCAGCCATTCTTTAAGGTGATCTTCATCACTGAAATATTCATAAGCCATGTTACCGGGGTAACTGCCGTAAGGAACTTCAATAACCGCATCTACAAGGTAATAAGGAATGACAGTTTTGTCAGGATCGCGACGAATTACTTCATTGGGAATCAGGCGTTCCGTGGTAATAATCAGTCTTTTAGAAGCCCTGGCCAAATCATAATCAGCAATCATTATGCCGTCTATCTGGCAGTTTCCATAAACGTCAGCCCTGTGAACATGAATAACTCCCACATCCGGGTAAAGAGCGGGTACTGCCAGGTATTTTGCTCCGGTAAACGGACATTCCATTTCCATTGATGCACTGTACTTTTCTGTATCCGTACCCAGCATGCAGCGCACTGGCATAAAGGAAATACCCATTGCCGCAGCCTTGTAGCGCCAGGTTAAAGCTGCATTTGTCCATTCGGTTATATCAATGGCACCGCTTTCCACCGCTTTTCTGGATACCTTGGAAAGGCCCCGGGCTTCAAGACCGATGATATAAGCAATGTCACAGCGGTCAATACATTCACCGGCAACAAGTAACTGAAAATCGTGCGTTGCCGTGTGGCCGGCCATGCCCAGGTTTCTTTTTTTCTGACGAATTATTTCGTGCAGAACGGCTGTGGGGATCCTGTTTGCACCAAAGCCACCTACTCCAATGTAATCACCGTCGTTAATCATTTCACTTACTGCTGTATCAACAGTGGTAAGCTTTTCAACCATTTTTCGCGGTTTCTTATCGCGAAAATATTCACGCGCCCGGTCTGCATCGGGATCCGTGTAAATTTTTCCGTCACCTGCAGGCTTGTAGGTAACACTTCTTTCTTTAAGCAACTTGTTGAAGTTCTCCAACCAAACCACCTCCCGGTTTAATATATGCAAAAAACATATAATACTGCATTGTAGTAACAATAAAAGTATTCTTCAACAGCCAACCATTACCTTCATTCTACAGCATAATCACAGTGTCAGAAGATACAAAAATAACCACTGATAGGTATACACCTTGTATAAAAGGCATAAGCATATATAAGAATGGTTTGATTTGCAGAATACTTTAAGCACCGGAGATATAATAAATATGCAAACACCTGCTCGAAACAACTAACTGTTTATTATAAATATTCTGCAGTTATAATCCAAATATGAGACATTAAAGTGACAAACATAGAAAAGAAGATTGGCAGTGGGAAATTATTCATAAAGATCTTTAAACTGATAAAAAAAGGTTTTTAGTGATGTTTGTCATCACCAAAAACCCTTTGTTTACTGGCAAAGGAACTAACTATTGATAAAATGCACCGCTCGAATCAAATCGTTAAAATTTGCACCGCTTTTGCACCACCACAGTGTCTATATCCAAATCCTTAAAATTTAGTATGGTAAATGCTGATTTTTCGGTGCTCACGGCATATTTCGTCTTCTATGAGCAGATCAGCGTCAACGGGATTGCGTATGTATCCTTCAGATAAGCCTCTGCACTGCAAAGTACCTGATGCATTGAGGTAGTAATTTGGGTGCTATCGACACCCGGTTGAACTATATAAACCCTAAACTCCGATGAATAGACTTTCAGTTTGTTTTTTAGGATAAACATTAACTTGTTGTCTCCAATCTCATATCGCGAGGGTTTCCCATTACTGGCCCTGTCGCTTTCGCGTCTCATAAGTCGTTCCAGCATAGATTTTGAATCACTTGCCCATTTAATACATTTTTCCGTTTGCCCACAAACTTCATATAAATCCCCGACCCTCGCTCCAGCCTTTGGCGCACTCGAATATTTACAATGGTATAATTCAAATAAAAGTTTGTTATTTGCAACGTCTTCTTGAACTGCGATGACATCTGCCACTTCTCCAGAACCGTCATCATCGAAAATAAGACAGTATTTACCTGATGCTTTTAATTCTGAAATAAGTTTATATTGAATGCTTTCCGTCGCTTTGTCTGTCCCCTGGGATTCTTTACTGATATCGATCCCAGACCAATCCCACGGGATAATGCTATCTGTAGGAAATGTAACTGGACGGGCTGTTTTTAGTTTGACAAGAAGATTGCCCTCAAGGGACGACCCATCAACAAACCATATTGTCGGAGGGTTATCCATGAAAAAGTCTCTAATGAGCATCTCTCTGCCGCGGCTGAAACGTATGCTTATAATTGAACCGCTTTTATGGCTAACCGAATACCCAGTCGATGTTATTTTAAGAGTGAACTCCTCTTTGAAGTCATCGTTTCCCACTGAAAAAGTTAATTCTGATGTTTCATCAAATGAAGTCAACCTTATGTCCATAAGGAACGACTTGGAATCAGTTAGAGCCGTTTTTACGGTGATTGATCCTTTCCAGTCTTCTTCAATTTCCGATGGAAAGTCGATTCGATAAGGAACAACCGCAGGCCGTGCGGTGATTTCCTCTGGAACAAGCGCACCTTTTAGTACGGTCGTGGTATCAATAGCCGAGTTTAAAATTTTCTCCGCTTGTTTATCGCACCAGTCTTTCCAGTAATTTATGGTCTCAACCCACTTTGCCCAAATCGTCCCTTTGTAGGAACAACCAATACTTATACTGCTCCCATTTTCATAACCCACGCCAAACAGGTTTGATTTTGTTGCGGTACCTGTAGTTGCCCCGGTTATTCCTTCAGCAACGTCGACACCGGCGAACATTCTGTAGCGGATATGATGATTGGAAACGGCGGTCTTAAGCCCAACAGTAGAAAGCATCAATCTGTTTATTCCTGAAAGGCAACGGAACACATCTTCTCCGGCTATTCGTTTATAGTTGTCAAAAACAGCTTCAGCCAACCTATCAGCTATTCCTTTATCGGTCGTGTTGATGAAAAATACGTTTTTCGTTTCGTTCCAGTAAAGAATGTGCAGATTCCAGTTGTCATCCGTTATGTCGCGACAAGTGGTCCAGTCCACGTTGCTTGTGCGAAGCTCCGTAATTATCAAAATTTTCTCTGTTTCATTTACGTAGTGGTGACTATGCTCCTCGTTGAAGACCTTGCTCCATCGCCGCCAATACCACTGGGACTCGGTCGTTGTATACATAAACATACTGATTTTCGGTCTTATCTGATTTAGTGGAATGACTTCTGTCCCCGTGAAGCCACGAGCCAATTTCTGCAATTCTACTTCTCGACCGATTTTTTCATCCGACGTGTCTTTGAGTATTTTATTCCAGTCCGCATCTTGCGAATACAATTCTTCCAAGGACTCCTGAATGTCGTCGTCGACAATATTGGCCACAACGGAGGCTTCGCCAAGGTCAGCCTGTGTCCGGGCAAATCGTCCAATGAACTGCATCGTTATAGGCAAGGACATATATTTGTCGTGGATTGCACATATCTTCAACTGTGGGATGTCTATCCCTTCGCTAAACATATCTACACAGACGATGATTTTTGAAGTCCCGTCATTGACCTTCTGGAGAGCAGTCCGATTATCGGTTGCTTTGTTTCCACTAACGATTAAAACTGGGGAGTATTTTGCATATTTACTCTGGTACACGTTTTCATATAGCGCTTTCGCACGGGTTTGTGTCGAAGCCCGAACCAGTAGTAAATGCGGGTATCCTTTTGCTATGTCCGCCTCAAGAAGATCAATCGCTTTTGCTGCTACAGAAAAGTCCTTTTTGTCATTATCGAATTCATAAATCGGATAAAAGTTTATCGGCTTGAAATACCCACGCTCTTGGGCAAGAGCAAGCGGAAAATTATAAATGATATCGCCATCGATCTTTTTCCCATCATTTCGGAATGGTGTGGCTGTAAATTGCAAGCACTCAACGGATTCAAACACTTTTTTGACTTTCTTCCATGAATTTGCCGGAACGTGATGTGATTCATCAATAATAAGTGTGTCGCACATTGATGCCAAAAGTCGTAAAAACTCATCTTTGAAGTGACCAGAATTAAGCAATGACATTGTTGTTATGATAAGGTTGCTCTTATCGAGTAGTTCCTGTAGTTCGGTTATGTCTTTTGGCGACGAAACAAGGCACCCGATAACTGGATTTTCAAAGGAATCATTTATTGCTCCTATCTCGCGTAATTTGCCAAGAGAACAAAATCTTGAAATCGTTTGTTTTCGCAATAAGTCACTTGGCACTATTATGCAGGTTTTTGAACGATGTTCAGACACTACTGTGGCTATCATCACCTCGGTCTTTCCTGTTCCTGTTGGCATAACAATCGTGGCAGCAGAAGACGATACTGTCCAGTGCGACTTTATAGCATAGATGGCTCCCAACTGGGCAGAGCGAAAACCAGCATCAGTATCAAACTTGCTCTCAGGAAGACTGAAACTGTTATTTTTCCATGACGAAAGAACTTCGTCAACGCTTATCCAATCTGCTCCCCTTGGAACGTGAGCGATGAAGTTCTTGTCACCAATTTTCTGTTTTGAAAAACTCATTTTCAACCCTCCTGCTACTTTTGTAGAATTATACAACTTCTTCGCCCGTCATCATTTTGTAATGCTGTTCCTGCTCCAAGGCTTCAAAAATTAATTTGAACACATCCTTATACAGCGTGATGTCGGTGCAATCATCAACATAATTCAAACCATCGCTAAACCCTACGGAGTTGGCATTGATATAAGACAACATAGCCGTGGCGAGGTGGTACTTCGTGTAGTCGGGTAACCCTTCGTCTGGCGTTTCCACGAACTTATCTCTATGTTCATCAAGAACCCTCTTGCGGATATTCACACCGTCGTAACCACAAAGTTGCATGAAGTAATATTCCAAAATACGGCGTATTACGTTCATTAGCGGAATAACTGTATCCACTTCTCTGTACTCACCCCAGAGGGCAGCGTAGGAGTTTTGGACAGGGTTGAAGTTTTCTTGCTCGGTTGGCTTAGATATACATTGTCGGACACAATGCTTGATTGTGGAATTGTTACTCGCTTTGTTTATCACATAGAACGATACGCAATGATAGCGGGATGCTTGGTTATAGGTTATCTCCCTATGGAAATAGACGTTGTGGGTCAAGATAAAAATCTGCTTTATATAGTCGCCCTGAACCTCACGTTCCTGTTCACGATATTCAGCGTTGTTAAAGCAGACACCTACCATCTCCCGCACCAAGGTGCTGACGATGAATAGGACGCAGCTATCCATACTGGAAACGGGGTCGTCTATTACGACAATTTTATCCTTGCTAACATCAGCATCGGTATGACTTCCGCGAACGAGGTGATAGAAGTACAGGAACGCAATGAAATTCCTCTCGCCCTCACTTAGCTTATCCGCAACTGTCCCGTCTTGGCGCACAACCTCGTAGACATTTTGCTGACCTCGCTTTTCCCGCAGGGTGAAGCCCTGGAAACCTGAATCTCGAAGTAAATCGTTTATGCTTTTGATGGTTGGGGCGGTACTAACCACTCGTTTGTTAAGTTCTGCAATTTCATTTTCTAAAGCTCGTGATGCCTTAGCACCGTCATCGACCAGCTTAATCAATGCAGTAATCTCGTCATCAAAGGTCTTGCGCCGTAATCTATAGGTCGAAACATCACTTTGAAGTGTAAATGCAATAAGTTCCCAGACTTTCCTGGTGCACTCGGTTTGCTTCTGACGCTTCGCACCGACAATGTCGTTGTTTGCTTGAATCTGTTTATTAAAACCCTCGATTAGGACGTTTATTTCATCACGCAGAGTTTTGACGTTTTCAAGTGTGATAACTGAAGACGGCTCTTTCAACTTGTCAGTTATCCGTTGGATATTGATTTCAATCATTTTCTCTAAGAGCGCAAGTTTCGTCTTATATTCAGTAAGATCAAGTTTCGGGAAAGCATCCTGGAGATTGCCGTTAAGTACATCAAGGAAGCCTTGCATATCGCTTACATAGTCCTCTTGAAATTGCCGAAGGGCACTAATATCCTCTTGATACTGGCCATCAAAACAGGCAGAGATTTGTTTTTCAAAATCGTCGGGTAATTCCTGTTGGCAATAAGGGCATTTTCCTTCTGATTTTTCGGCGAAATGTTCATGCCCTTGGCGTATCCAGTCCGTAGCTTTAATCGCTTTTATGAAAGCAGCAAAAGGTGTGTCACTACTGCTCGTAATGGATTTATTAAGTAGTTCGTTGCCGGATGACCCTTTTAATCTTTCCGTGCCTCCAGTAGGCTGAAAATTCTTATATGTAGCAGCTTTTGGGTCAAATGCCGTTTCGTACAGAGTTCTTAACTCTCCTATATCATGCTGAGTAGGGTTTCCTATTTGCAATACTTTCTCGGCAAACTGAGCCTTCCGCTTAAAGCCGCTCTGCGTAGCGTCAAATACGTCTCGGATGGCTTTCGTTTTATCCCAACAGGTTCCTTGAAAGTCGTCGAGCAAGGTGTTTCGTGCTGACTCCTTGCGGTCCTTTGTTATGGTATTTTCGCCATTTAGCTTTTCCTGCTCAGCCCGCTGAGTGTTTTTTTCAGCAATGTCAGCTTGAATCTTTATGTTCTGCTCGCCAACGGTGAATACGCCCTTGAGTTTGCCGTAGTCACGGAAGTTCGCTTCTACAAACTCCTGATTATAGACAAGCACGGAGTAGTCATCTGCGGATTTTCCCGCTTGCCAAGACAAACCCTCATTGGCATGGACAGCCCTCGCTATGGTAGATTTTCCCGTGCCGTTGTTTCCATAAAAGAAGTTGATAAGCGTGGGCTCAACCGGAATGCCGTGAAAAGTCGCAGCGTTTAGCATAAGTTTTTCGATTGCGGAAGTTATTTTAGTATTCATCATCTATATCCTCCGTTCGTTTTCGCGGCTCCGATATACGTGGCTTTATAGCCGGAATTTCTTCTTCGTCATCTCCGAGAGCGGGCAACGCAATTATCTCCCGGCCGGCTATACCTTGGAGATCGCCGCTCATACCATAGAGACTATTTGTGACCTTTTGCAAGATTTTTTCCTGTGCTGCCCAGCGTTTCTGGGCTTGTTTCTTCTCGGTGTCGAGCTGCTTTGCCATTTCGTCGTAGGACTCAAGGATATAACGAATCCGGTTACTAAACTCGCCACCGGTCAGATAGTTGTATATCAGTTCAACCTTCACATCTTTGCCTTCAGCAGCGCGATTAGCCGCAAAGACCTTGACGATTGCTTCCCGCAATAACGTGGCGAGCATTATCACATAGCGCGGCTTCACAAGCCAGATATTATCAGCAAGCTGTTTGAAGTCGTCGCCTCCTCCGTCAGTGGGATTGAACACAATAACTCCCATTTGAGCTTTTTCTGATGCAATTTCATCTTTCAGTTTGCCGAGCCAGCTTGCCTGATAGGTCTTGGCATTTTTACACTCCCATAAAATCAAGCCGCAGTTCATATAAAACTGCTCGTTGACCACTTGGCGAATGTCCGAACCGCGTTCGCCCTTTTTGACTTCCTCGACTGTATCGAACGGGAAACCGCTGCGGAGGGCATTTTCGATATCCAGTTCGAGGATTTCACCCTGTAACTGCTGTGAACCTTGTTCCGCTACCTGTTTAGCTGTGGTTAATTGCTCACGTAACCGGTTGATGGTTTCCTCCTGCTCGCGGATTTTTGTGTTGAAGTCCTCGGAGGCTTTTTGCGCCGCCTCGGCACGTATGCCTTTTTCTTTTTCGAGCAGTTCCTTGCGGGCCGTGAGTTCTGCATCCTCACGCGCCTTATTTGCCTTGGAGAGTTCTTCGAGCAAATCCGATAACTGCTTACGGAGCTGCTTTTCGCTTTCCTTTGAAGCGGTGGCTTCACGGCGCAGACGCTCGGTTTCGAGTTCCGTGGTCTGCTTTGCCTTTTCAACTTCAAGTTCAGTAGTTTGGCGAGCCTTGTCCAGTTCAAGTTTAGCAGTCTGCCGCTCCCGTTCAATTTGAAGCTGTGCCGCCTGTTGTGCCTCGGATATAGCATTTTCCACGGCTTGCTTTAACTTTATCTCGGCAGCGGCATCATACTCCTTGCGGAGTGTCTCCGACTGCTCAGTTTTTGCCCGAAGCAACTCATCCTCAATCTGGTGCTGTATGGCATCAGATATTTCAAAAGACTTTTTGCAATTCGGACATATAATAGTAGCCCCACCCATATTTTCTCTCCCCTCAGACTATTTTTATCCCTGTACCAGCTCCCACAGCTTGTCATAGCTGTCAACTACATCGTATTTCACCTTATCGCCGCTGATAGCACGGAAATGCTCACGGGCGCAGTGTGCTTTGGCTTCCTCGATTTTGCGTAGTTCCATCGAGGACATATCACCTTTCGTTTCAGCAACGAAATAAATGTGTTTCACTTTACCTTCATAGAACGCAATCGCCCAGTCGGGGTTATACTTGCCCACAGGGGTGTTGATATAAAATCCGCGTGGCAACTTGACATAGACCTCTACTTCTTGGCTGTGCGCTTCTAACGCGGAAGCGAAATCACGCTCGTTGGTTGAATCGTAAATAACATAATCATATAAGTGGCGCTTTGCCTCCATGGCGTTCACGCCAAGGCTACCTTTTTTAAGATCAGGTTCGGTGAATATATCAGTACCAAAAGCAGCGGTCAGCTTATCGTAGGTTATGTGTTCGATAATTGCTGTGGCTTTCTGTTCGTTGATGATGTTAGACGCGCGGATAATATACTCTTCGGGGTTGTCTCCAAACTGGTCAAAGATTACTTTTTCGAGCCTGACCATAATCTTTGTCACGGCTTTTCTGGTTAGTCCCGTCTCTGCTACGATTTTTCCAACAAGATCGTAGTGGACGGATGAACTTGCCCGCATCGTCATGAATGAAGCCGCTTCCTCGCGCACCATATCCTTTCGAACAAATGCTTCTCCGTACTCAAGCTGTTCCTTGGAGTCAATATTCTTTGCCTGTTCGCCCGTCTCAACCCTGAAATAAATCTTCGAAACGCGCAGTCGTGCATTCAGTTCCTTTACAGCCTTTTCCACCAATTCATCTTCATCAAATCCTACGACATAGTAGCTTTTGTGGTTAATGCGTGACCACAGTTCTTGGAATGCCTTGCTATCCAGTTTTCCCTTATCAAGCGTGACCTCGACGGTGTTTTTGCGAGCGTTTTCAGGCTTATTGGCATTCGGATCGTAGACAGAATCCAGTACGGCTATGACATCAGCAGTTTGTCCGGCTGCTTCTTCAGGTACTTCTATAGTGCCGTTTTTCTTATCCTCGTAATATTTCTCGGTTAGTTCGCCTCGCTTCACATAACCGTTTTCTATTAAGCTCTCATATATAGCAAGGGCTGTATCTTCGCCGAACTTCTCTGTGAACAGCTTTGCTTCCACCTTGCGCGGACGATCGCCGACAGCTTCGGCAATTTCGCTTTGCAATCCCTTGGCGAAGCTATCGTAGCTTTCGTTTGCAATAACCGTCAGTACGTTGATATTGTGGACTTCCTCGCGGGATAGGAGGGTTTCATCCATACGTTCGCCGCCTTGATTGACGGCAAGGCGCAGCCCACGCCCGACTTCCTGGCGTTTACGAACATCGCTTCCGCTCTGTTTCAAAGTACAAATCTGAAAAACATTCGGGTTATCCCAGCCTTCGCGCAAGGCAGAGTGGGAAAAGATAAACCGCACAGGCTCTCGGCGGTCAAGCAGGCGTTCCTTGTCCTTCATGATGAGGTCATAGGCATCCGCGTCGTCGGATGTGCGTTCTTTTCTATCGCCGAGCTTACTGTCTACCATACGACCACTTTTCTTATCAATTGAAAAGTAACCAGCATGTGTCCGCTCGACCTCAATACCGTCAAGATACGCAAGGTACTCCGTCGTGTCAGTTAAGGCAAGCTGCATACTGCCGACGATGGCTTTGTACTCCTCCTCGAAAATCTCAGCATAGGTGCCGCCCTGTGCGTTGCCTGAAGCATCATACTGCTTGTACTTCGCCACTTCATCAATAAAGAAAAGCGATAAAACCTTCACGCCTTTGGTAAATAACTGCCGCTCCCGCTCGATATGGGACAGGATGGTTTCCCGTATCTGAATACGACGCAACTGATCCTCACTGACCGCACCGATAACATCCCCGGCAAACAACTTCTTACCGTTTGTAAATTCAACGGAAGAATCTCTGCCGTCAATTCGCAAAACGGTATAGCCGTCCTTATATTCGGCAAGCTCACCGGAGTTATCGAACAGGCTATAACCTTCGGTTACTACCCGTGTTTTTGGGCTGAACCCGGTCTTATTCTTTATGTCAAATTCGATTGTCGCCGTGGGGTTGCCCTTCGAAAGGTTTATGCTCTGCACATAAACATACCCTTCTGTGGCGGTGCTACCGGAAACCGAAATACCCTTGACGGCTATCTTTTTTACGAGCCGTTTGTTATAAGCCTCGATCGCATCCAAGCGGTAAATCATATTGTACAGGCTGTCAGCTTTGTGGGTCGCAGAATATCGAAGGGTGACAAGGGGAGCGAACTCCTTCAATCGCTCTTTGGTTGCCGCACCCTCGACCGACTGTGGCTCATCTATAATCAATATCGGGTTTGTTTTTGCAATGATATCAATCGGACGGCGTGAGCGAAACTCGTCCAGCTTCATATAGATACGCCGGGCATCCTTGCCCCTTGCGTTAAATGCTTGGCTGTTGATGATCATCACATTAATTGCACTATCAGAAGCGAACCGGTCAATCTCAGTGAGCTGCGAGGAATTATAAATGAAATAACGGATTTTCTTACCGTAATCCTCGGCAAAATGCTCCTCCGTCATTTGGAAGGACTTATAAACCCCCTCACGAATAGCTACACTTGGCACAACGATGATAAATTTACTCCAGCCATACCGTTTGTTAAGCTCGTACATGGTCTTGATATATGTATAGGTTTTGCCAACACCTGTTTCCATCTCAATGGTTAGGTTAAAACGGCCTACAAGTGAATCGGACGGTTTTATACCACCTTGCCGCTGAGTGGTGCGGATATGCTCCAGTATTTTGTCATCAGTAACAACTATAGGCGCATTGCTGAAGCCCGTAAAATCCTGTGTTTGGGATAGGGAAAGCTGTCCCAAACCGGAATCTATCATATATGTTGGGGTGCGAAACGGTTGACCTGCGAACGCATCGCAGACCGCTTTTGCTGCGTCTGCCTGAAAAGGCTGATGCCGGAATTGTAGTTTCATTCGCCAGCACCTCCGCATTCTTTTTTAGTTTTCATCATATCACCCTCACATTCGTGTTGGGTGCAAGCAGCTTGAAGATTTCAAACACGTTTATTTTTTCAGGCGAACTGGAAAAGCTGCTGTCGCGGAACACGGCACGCAAGGGCTTGCGGCTTGCTATCTCGCGGATTGCCTTTTCGCTGATACGATCTTCAAAGCAAGCAATCAGGTCACCGTCGTTGTAGGTATGGACGGTGAAGCCGTCGATTTTTTCGTGGGTGTGGGGCATGGATAGCGGCAAGCCCCATTCGAGCAGGCAACCGTAGAGCAAATCCATATCGGTGCGGTCGGGCTTAATGTTGCTTTCCATTTGCAAAATCAAGTCCTGCGTATAGTCACCCGCCGCGTAGTACACATCGTTCATGTTGGTATCGTCCAGCTTGAGGACACGGAAACCGATATCGAGATTCAGCGCGGTCAACCCCGCTTCAGCTTTGATTTTATCCCCGGCACGACGGATGCGTTCTTTGCCGATTTCACAGATATTTTTATAGCCCGCTTTGTAGGCTTCAGATTTTTCATCGGTGACTTCGGGCAGCTGCACCATTATAAATTTTCGCTTGCCGCCGTCCTCGGCGTTGAGTTGCATTAAAGCGTCTCCCGTTGTTCCGCTTCCAGAGAAAAAGTCGAAAACGATATCATTACCTTTGACAACAACCTTTAGAAGATATTTCATAAGATTCAACGGTTTTGGATTATCAAACTTTACTTCTGTAATAAGTTTTTTTAAGTAAACCGTTGTGCTTTGTGCATCAAAGACACCCCAGTTGCTTTTGATTGCTTTATTCTCATTGGTCATTTCTCGCATGAATTCCTTCTGTTTTGGAAGGGTATCTTTCCATAAGATCCGGTTTTCCTGTATCATCCTTTCCAGCGATTCTTTTGAGAACGCCCAAGTATTTGTATATTCTCTACCTGTATTGGGATCGGTTATTGTAAAGGAATCTTCAATTGGCTTTGTCGTGCTTTTAATATTTGACTCGCGCCACGGTCCCCTTGGGTCATTATCTGGGTTTTTGAACCCATCCGTCTCCTCATTGCGCTCTTCACCAATAAAACTAAACTTGTCGCTTCTCTGGTAAACGACTATGTATTCATGGACATTGACCATCATATTTCTTGGGGGGACACCTTTTGCGGAGGACTTTTTATCCCATACAACGGAGTCTACATAGTTAGCTTCACCAAAAATTTCATCCATCATGGCTTTTAAGGTTGAATGCTCGTGTTCATCGATACTCACAAAAATTGCCCCATCTTCCGTTAATAAATCCCTTGCAATCCGTAAACGAGAATATATCATACTACACCAGTCAGAATGCATACGGGGGTTGCTGATAGTATTTTCGCGGAAGTTTCTTTGCCCGCTCTCATCGAACATATCTACTGCCTCTTCATATTCGTCATCGTCAGCACGATAATTATCAGGATACAGGAAACTATCGCTCCCTGTGTTGTACGGCGGATCTATGTAGATCATCTTGACTTTGCCCAAATAGCTCTCTTGCAAGAGTTTGAGCACGTCAAGGTTGTCGCCCTCTATGTAAAGATTTTCGGTTGTATCCCAATCCTTGCTTTCCTCCACGCAGGGGCGGAGTGTCTTGCGGATAGGTCTTCCGGCCTCGGCAATGGCGGCGCGTTTGCCCACCCATGTAAATTCGTACGCTTCATCGCCGTATACATCCTCACCAAGCATGGAGCGCAGTAGGTCAAAATTAACCTTCCCCTCGGTCACTACGCCGGGGAAAAGTTCGGCAATTTTCGTCACATTCTCGGCGGTGAGATTCGGGGTTTCGAATTTCATTTTATCCATATCAATTATCCTCCTATTTATGGCAGTTTCTCAATGATCGGTTGAGCCAAGTTCCAAACAGCCGTGGCGTAACCTGCTATCTTTGCAAGGGTTTCTGCGTCCTTGATTGTTTGCGTTATCCTGCCCATAACCTTGGTATAGACTGATTTCGCTTCGGCTTGATTTTTCGCCTTGGCGATGGTCAATACTTCGGCAATTATCTCAATCAATTCATCTTGCTGCTCATTGCTCTTGCTGATAAGGTCAACAAGTGTATAGAGGTTCGCCGTGTTTTGCTCGATGGCGCGGAGGCTTCGGATTGTTTCTTCACGATAGGCGGCTTCTGCTGCTTCTTTTCGTTCACGCTCTCTTTGGACAGCTTGCATCGACCGCTCCATGTCACGTTGATTTGCAGCTATCGAGTCAGCTACCGAATTAGCAAGGTGATTTGTTGTTGAAAAATCTATTCTCGGCATATTTGCCGGATCTAACTTGAATCCATCACTCATTGTAGTTCCTCCAGTTCTTTTTTAAGTCGTTTCAACTCGCCGTTCAACTCAACTTGTTTATTAAACTGCTTTTCACGCAGTAGTTTCTTTTCTAAGGCGACAATATCGCGTTCGAGTCTTTGCCGCTGTTTATCACGGTCTACGGCTTCTTCAATATCGCCGTCCGTTCCGAGTCGACCACCCGATATCTGCCGCGCCAAGTTTTCGTACACCGCATCCAAATTTAACCCATCGAACCTCAACATAAAACCACCAAGCGGCTGCCAGTCGGTGTTGTAGAACGTGCCGGATGCTTCAATCCACACCTGCGCCTCGTCGCCGAACACGAGGATAAACAGGATTTTATACGGTATTGCTTTGGCAATGGCGGGCAGAACCCGCTTGTCGAGTTCCCGTTGGCGAAGCTGAATTTCAAATATCTGAATTTCCGCAACTGTTTCGCCTGCACTGATCGCCATCGTGCTATCTGCAAGCTTGTTTCGCCAGAAGACTGAATCTATCTGGTCTTTTATCATGTCGCGCGACTGCGGCGTGAGAGTGGCGTTTTGGTAGAGCTTCTCTTTCGCAATGCGGCGGTTTACCTGCGTTGTGCGTGGCAATCCTAACATCTCGTCACCTCACCACAAGGAAGCAAATCAATTCAAAATCATCCAGCCCGCTGATATTGGTATTTAGGGCAGATGTGCCGCCCGGGCTGAACAAGCTATCGATATCGCTTTCCTCTTTTACTTCAATAATTGAGTTGATTGCATCCGATAACAACGTGGACACGCCGCGCATATCTCGCCCGTCTTTTGTCTCTTTGTTGAAGTCTTGGCAGGCTTCCATCGTTGGTTCGGTTTTGCCCCTGCATAGAGACCGGAACTTGTCAAGCAGTTCCTTTGGGGAAAGATGGTCGCAAATGACTTCACCGTCCGTTCCTATATACACCATGTAAAACGGGTGGAGGCGGTTCTGCATATCAATGTTTACGCTGTTATTGCGGTTCTTCAACACGAACACAATTCCCGGCGGACAATCCTCCGAAGCGGGGACAACCGCATGAAGCCCAAAAGGAACTTTATCCATATCGCCATTGTTTTTAACATATTCAAGCAGGTCAAGCCTAAATTCGTTCAGTCCCAAATCCATAATGGAGATGCCCGACTGCATATCTTCTATATCCACAACTTCCTCTTGAAGTCGTTTGAGTTGCGCTTTGCGGTATTCAAGGTCGCCTTTTTCCTCGGCGTTGATAAGGTCGTCGTCACCGGTTGCGGTCATGACAGAAATCCGCATCCTTGTTTCCACCCTACCTTTAAGGGAGAGATACTCATCCAAATCCACGTCCGGCCAGAAGTTGACAAGCTGAATAACCTCGTTGCGGCTGCCAATACGGTCAATCCGCCCGAAACGCTGAATAATACGGACGGGGTTCCAGTGAATGTCGTAGTTGACGCAATAGTCGCAGTCTTGCAGGTTCTGACCTTCTGATATGCAGTCTGTGGCAATCAGCACCGAAATGTCAGCGGTGTTGTTTGGCATCAACAGGTTTTTGTCCTTTGAAATCGGGGAGAACAAGGTCAGCACCTCGTTCATAGAAGCCCGCTGTCCCTTTATCGTGGTTTTGCCATCAACGCTTCCCGTAATCATCGCCGTATCAAGCCCAAATTTAGACTTCACGAATGAACTGACATGGTGGTACAGATACTCCGCCGTATCTGAGAATGCTGAGAATATCAGGATCTTTCGGTTTCTATCGTTAATCGGATTCGTCAGTTTGCCTTCGATAAGTCCGAAAAGCGTCTGGAGTTTTGTGTCGTGTTTTGGTGTGATATCGTCAATCAGCATTTTCAGTAAGGCAAGCTCCTCGCTGTCTTCTGAAAGCCTGTCCCGCCAGGTTTTATAATCCATGTCGCCAAGGTCAATTTTGATGCTGTGTTCGGCAGCAAAATACTCCGTATTGCGATCATCATCGTCGAAGTCTGCGTCGCCTGTGAGTTCCCGTCCGTCTATAACCGAATAGCCGCCACTTGTGTAGGCATCTATTTCGGCAATTGTGCTATCAATTAATTGCTTAACCCGCCCAACAGTGAGCCGAAAGGACTCTACGGAGCTTTCGAGTCGTTTCATTAGGTTTATGCTCATCAAGCGGCGTATGCCCATTTCACGCCCTGCGCGGTTGATGTTGCGGGAAGTATCAACATATTTATGGAGCATACTTGGGAATATGTAATCGGTAGGGATATACACCGAGAGATTCAATTTCATTAGCTGATAGTAAATTTCGCTGTAGTTTATTGCGCTTTCTAAATCGGTCAGGCGCGGTCGCAAAGAGATGGGCTTCAATCGTTCGGGGAATGAGCCTATCTCCTTCATATTGTAATATTTTTCTATATGTTTACGGGAGCGAGCGATGGTCACGCTGTCCAGCACCTCAAAAAAGTCGAAATCGAGTGACTTTAACAGCGAGTTCGTAGTTCTTTCGTCCTCTTCCTTCTTGTTCCACTGGTTGAATTGCTTTTGGGCGCTTCTAAAAATTTCATCTATTGTGCGATTTATGCCGAGTTTCTCATTGATGAGACTCGGATTGCCCTCATAAGCAAGTTCAAGCTGGTGGCGAAGATCGGTAAAACGGTTGTTGACTGGAGTTGCCGAAAGCATCAAAACCTTCGTCTTTACTCCCGTGCGTATAACACGGTTCATTAAACGAAGGTAGCGATTCTCGCGACGGTCTTCTCCATATACTTCACCGCCGTTTCTAAAGTTGTGGGACTCATCGATTACCACAAGGTCATAATTGCCCCAGTTAAGCCTATCCAAATCAAGCCCGTTGGATTTGCCGCGATCCCTTGAAAGGTCCGTATGATACAGCACATCATATCGCAAGCGGTCGGCAGCTATTGGGTTGTTCACATAGTTGTCTTTATATGTATTCCAGTTATCCGACAACTTCTTAGGGCACAAAACAAGCACGGAGCGGTTGCGATTTTCATAATACTTAACGACAGCAAGGGCGGTAAATGTTTTACCAAGTCCTACGCTGTCTGCAAGGATACATCCGTTATATGATTCAAGTTTGTTAATAATCGCAAGTACGGCGTCCTTTTGGAATGCATATAACATATTCCAGATTTTACTCTCTTTAAATCCCGTCGCTTCATTGGGTAAAACGTCCTCGGAGATATCCTCCAAGAACTCATTGAAGATATTGTATATTGCCACAAAGTAAATAAACTCTGGTGCGTTTTCGTTATAGGCCGCAGTGATACCATCGATGACCTGCTCAGTCACATCTTGCATCAGGCTCTTGTCGTTCCAAATTTGATTAAACATACGGATATACTCGCCGGAGAGCGGCGCAAACATCTTATTAACCGGATTAATGATATTGTTGCCACGCTCGCAACCGATGTCGGAAGTGGTGAACCCATGTAGTGGCATATAGGTCGTGCACTCATTTCCTTCAACATTCATAAAACCGCTGATGTTCCCGCCTGTGAGGTTGGAACGGAATTTTACCTTCTTACGAATCCAGTCGGAACACTCGCGGGCAATTGCCTTTTGTGTCAATTCATTACGAAGCTTCACTTCAAACTCCGTGCCGTAGAGTGAACGCTCACGGTTAAGACGTGGGATATAGAACTCTCGTTTTTCCTTGGGCGCCTTCTCATGCAGGAAAGTCGGTGAGGTGAAAATAAAACGCAACTCATTGATGCCATCAAGCTGTTTCTTGAGGGCTTGGTACGCATATATGGAGAAACAGGCAGCCGCTATGGACAGCTTGTCGCCCTTGTTTATCGAAACGGTCAAGTCGTCCTTAACCGTTTTATTCACATTATCAAGCATTTCTGGCATCTGCATATTATTGACTCCTTAGAATTTCATTCGATTTACTCCTTGATTTTGCCCTTGCGTACCCACTCGTCAACTTCGGAGACTTTAAACTTATAGCGTTTCCCGGCTTTATTAACGGGGAGTTTACCTTCCCGCATCCACGTGCGGACAGTGTCCTTGCTTACACTGAGATACTCGGCGATATCCTCAAGATTCACCCATTTTTCGGTTATATTCTTATCAATCTCGTTGCTCATGTCAAAACCTCCATAATGTATATATCTCGTTTTGTTGTGGTTACAACTCTTAAAACAGAGTGTTTATTACATCTGCTTTGCGCAGCTTCTCAATTAGATTTATCTGTTTTATCGTCCAATGTGTACGATCAAATTCATTAAATGCCGAAGCGCTATCGATAGAGAGTTCACAAGTAAGCTCATTGAGTCGGCGCTGCGATATGGCGTACAGCAAATGAAAACACACCTTGATGCCGTTATCTTGAACTATTACTTCATCAACAAATCCGAGATAGGCATCTTGATTTTCACCTGCACGACCATATTGATGATTTCTGCTTGCGAATAT
>CAZBKZ010000025.1:0-36659 GCA_964492615.1 uncultured Syntrophomonadaceae bacterium
CTGCGCATGGCAGATGTGGGGGAAACTCTCAGGTTTCAGTACCATCAGGGGACGCGCCTCTGGAGAGCTTCTGCACTGGCAGGGCGCCGACGGGGAAAGCCTCTTCGTAATTAAGGGAGCAATCTCTCAGGTAACAGGGACAGAGAACAAGCCGTTTGGCTTTCTCTGTCCTTTTGTATTTAACAAGGACGGGGAAAACGAATTTTGATTACACGTTAAAGGCCAGCGGTTTTCCGGGTCATGATAAGGAAGGAGGATGATTTTATTATGGTTGAGGGCAGGAAGACCCCTTTTTATGAAAAACACCTGGCCCAGGGAGGTAAAATGGTTAACTACAGCGGGTGGCTGCTGCCGGTTCAGTTTCCGCAGGGACTGGTTGAAGAGGTTGTCAACACCCGCAAAAAGGTATCCCTGTTTGATGTATCGCACATGGGTGAAATTTCAGTCAGGGGCAGGGAAGCGGAATCGTATTTGCAGAAAATGGTGACCAATGATCTTTCGCGGTTAAAGAACAATGCAGTGATGTACAGCCCGGTTTGTTATCCTGACGGTGGAGTAGTTGATGATATTCTGGTTTACCGGATCACCAACGATAATTTTTTACTGGTGGTTAATGCAGCAAATGCTGATAAAGATTTTGACTGGTTCCTGGAAAATCTTTCCGGTGATGTTGGTTTGGATAACTTATCTCCCGATTATGCCCAGCTTGCCCTGCAGGGACCGGAAAGCGAAAAAGTTCTGCAAAGTCTCACCTCTGAAACAGTGGCCGACATAGGGACCTATCATTTTAAGAGTAATTTGGATCTGGCCGGGGCTAAATGCCTGGTTTCAAGAACAGGCTATACAGGGGAGGATGGCTTTGAAGTTTATTGCTCTAATGAGGATGCCTCCAAAATATGGGATGCTATATGGGAAGCAGGACAAAAATACAGTTTGTCCGCAGCCGGTTTAGGAGCCAGGGATGTGCTGCGTCTTGAAGCGTCAATGCCCCTTTACGGTCATGAGTTAAGCAGTGATTTAAACCCCCTGATGGCCGGATTGGACCGTTTCGTTGCCCTGGAAAAAGCAGTATCATTCAACGGTCAGGAAGCTTTGAAGAGACAAAAGCAGGAAGGTTTAACCCGAAAACTGTTCGGCCTCGAGATGGTTGACAGGGGTGTGCCGCGCGAAGGTTATTCAGTTGGCGATGAAGATAGAGAGCTTGGCTGGATCAGCAGCGGTTCTTATTCGCCCACACTGGATAAGTTTATTGCTATGGCTTTTCTTGATCATAAAGCAGTTCAGCTTAATGATCAGGTAAAAGTATCAATCCGGAGCCGTAGTTACGGAGCACGGATTATTAGAATGCCATTTTACAGGAGGGATTATTAATGAATTACAAGGTAATTGATGGGTTAAAGTACACCAAAAAGCATGAATGGGTTCGCCTGGAGGAGAGCGGCGCAGTTGTCGGCCTGTGCGATTATGCCCAGGATAAACTTGGTGAAATTGTATTTGTTGAGTTGCCTGACGAGGGAGCCCAGCTGGAAGCCGGTAAAAGCGCTGCCGTAATTGAGTCAGTCAAGGCAGTTGCCGATCTTTATTCTCCCCTGACAGGAAAAGTAACCGGGGTTAATGAAGAGCTGCTGGACCAGCCGGAATTGATCAATTCTGATCCCTATGGTGAAGGATGGGTTTTTAAGATGGACTTCAATGATGAAAATGAACTGATTGGCTTGATGGATAAGGAAGAATATGAAAAGTTTATTGTTGAGGAGGAGGAGAAATAGGTTATGGGCGGCAAACATTACCTGCCACTCACTGATGAAGAGAGAAGTGAAATGTTAGCGGTTATCGGCGCAGGTTCGGTCGATGAGTTGTTTGTTGATATACCTGCCGGTCTCCGTTTTGAAGGAGATCTCGATCTGCCTTCAGCTATGTCGGAACCGGAAGTGCTTAAACATTTGCAGCTTTTGGCAGCTAATAACAGGCACTTTCAGAATTGTGTATCTTTTCTGGGGGCAGGCATCTATGATCATTATATCCCTTCCCTGGTCAGCCATGTAACGGGGCGCAGTGAGTTTTACACTGCATACACTCCGTACCAACCCGAGGTGAGCCAGGGAACTCTGCAGGCAATTTTTGAATACCAGACTATGATCTGTCAGCTGACAGGAATGGACGTGGCCAATGCTTCAATGTACGACGGTGGAACAGCTCTCACCGAAGGAGCAATAATGGGCTGTGGAGCAACTCGCAGGTCAAGGGTTTTGGTATCGCGTTCGGTCAGCCCTTTTTACAGGGCAGTAATGAGTAATTATTTCAACAGCCGGGGGCTGACACTGGAGGAAATACCTCTGCGTGACGGCTGCACAGACAGGAAAATCCTGGCTGAAATGATTGGTGATGATGTTGCCACCGTGGTTTTACAGCAGCCAAATTTTTTCGGCATGGTTGAGAATATGAACGGTCTGGCTGATCTAATCCACCAGCATAAGGCTGTCTTCCTTGTTTCTGCCGATCCTATTTCCCTGGGATTACTGCAAACGCCGGCAGAATATGGGGCAGATATTGTTGCCGGAGAAGGGCAGTGCCTGGGTGTGCCTGCTTACTATGGCGGCCCGGCACTCGGTATTTTGGCTTCGCGCGAGAAATTCGTGCGCCAGATGCCTGGGAGAATCGCTGGTGAAACTGTGGACAGCGAGGGCAATCGCGGTTTTGCCCTGACCCTGCAAACCAGGGAACAGCATATCAGGCGTGAAAAAGCAGCATCGAATATATGCTCCAATGAAGCCCTGCTGGCTCTTGCTGCTTCTGTTTACCTCTCCGCGATGGGGCCGCAGGGGATTCGTGAAGTTGCTGAGCAGTGTTTACGGAAAACCAACTATGCCAGGGAAAAAGTTACTGCTATTGAAGGATTTGAACTGGTATTTCCCGGCATATATTTTAAAGAATTCGCTGTTAAAGTGCCGGCTTCACCGGAAGAATTAAACCTTCACCTGCTTAATAAAAATATCCTTGGTGGAGTTGATATTAGCCAATTTTACCCTGAGTTTGATCGGACAATGCTGATTGCAGTAACAGAAAAACGCAGCCGGGAAGAAATTGATACCCTGGCCGGGGAACTGGAGGGATGGAGATGAGGAAAAGTAAGGCTCTTTTATTCGAAATCAGTCGTCCGGGACGTCGGGGGTATTCGTTGACTTCGTGTGATGTGCCGGAAAAACCACTGGACAGCCTATTGCCCCGGCCCCTCCGGCGAAGTGAAGCGCCATGCCTGCCCGAAATGACTGAGGTAGATGTGATCAGGCATTATACAGAGTTATCGACCCGCAACTATGGAGTTGATACCGGCTTTTATCCTCTTGGCTCCTGTACGATGAAGTATAACCCGAAGGTAAATGAAGAGGCAGCTGCTATACCGGGTTTTGCTTATTTGCATCCCTGCCAGCCGGAAACTACAGCAGAAGGAGCTCTCGAGCTGTTATATAACCTGGAGCAGGCCCTGAATGCAATTACTGGTATGGAACGTTTTACCATGCAGCCAGCAGCGGGCGCTCATGGAGAATTGACCGGCCTGATGATTATCCAGGCATACCACCGTAATCGCGGAGATAACAGGCGTAAAAAAGTTCTGATTCCTTTATCGGCTCACGGCACCAACCCTGCAACTGTAAGTATGGCCGGTTATGAAGTGGTCCAGGTTCCCTGTGATGACAGGGGGTTGGTCGATCTTGAAGCCCTTAAGGCAGCAGTTGATGATACAGTATCGTCTTTAATGCTTACCAACCCGAGTACCCTTGGTCTTTTTGAAGAAGATATCAGCGCCATGGCTGCTGTGGTCCACGATGCCGGCGGCCTGCTTTATTATGATGGTGCAAACATGAATGCAATCATGGGTTACACAAGACCGGGCGACATGGGTTTTGATGTTGTGCATCTGAACATGCATAAGACTTTTTCAACCCCACATGGAGGCGGTGGTCCTGGAAGTGGTCCTGTCGGGGTTAATAAAAGGCTGGCACCATACCTTCCCGTTCCCCTGGTTGACAAAAAGAATGATCGCTTTTATTTAAACTATGATTTGCCTGAAAGCATCGGCAAGGTGCATACATTCAACGGCAACTTTGGAGTTCTTGTTAAGGCCTACACTTATATAATGATGATGGGAGCGGAAGGTTTAAAGCAAGCTTCCAGTGATGCGGTTCTTAACGCTAATTACCTGATGAACCTCTTAAAAAGAAGGTACCAGTTGCCCTATGACAGGGTTTGCAAACATGAATTTGTACTGTCAGCCCGGGCTGAAAAGAAAAAAGGTGCGGGAGCCGGCGATATTGCCAAGGCTCTGCTGGATCATGGTTTTCATCCACCGACAGTTTACTTCCCGCTGATCGTGGAAGAAGCGCTTATGATAGAGCCAACAGAAACAGAAAACCGGGAAACGCTTGATAAGTTTGTTGCTGCAATGAATGCCATTGCCGACGATATTGATGCTGATCCCGAAAAAGTGGCGCACGGTCCTTACAAAACTGTAGTTGGCCGCCTTGATGAAGTTCGCGCAGCCCGCAGCCCGGTTTTGTGCTGGAAGGAAAAAAGTTAAAATAAAGACAGGTGTAGAGGGGAAGAATCAATATAACGGAGGCTAATTTTGACCGGGAATAATTATGAAACCGACCTGCTTGAACGGGCATGGAGTGTACGCCGGGCATTTTTCCCCGACCGGGTTGAATTTGTTAACCCGGAAGTTACTCTGGCTGTTTCGGTAACAGGGAATGAATGTGCTTTAAAATGCGCACACTGTAACGGCAGGTATTTGCAGAACATGGTTTCTCTCGAGCAAGCGCTCCAGTCAGGCTATAAATGCAAGTCAAGTTATCTTGTTTCCGGAGGCTGTGATAGCAGTGGTAAGGTGCCTCTGATGGGCAGGCTGGATAAACTTAAAGAGCTGAAAAAAAAGGGTTTGTTAAACCTGCATACCGGATTGGTAGAGGAAAATGAAGCAAAGGTC
Source organism: uncultured Syntrophomonadaceae bacterium (assembly GCA_964492615.1). Taxonomy (GTDB): domain Bacteria; phylum Bacillota; class Dethiobacteria; order DTU022; family DTU022; genus JAABTH01. The sequence goes on from CAZBKZ010000025.1 coordinate 4,988, forward strand.
CTGGGAGATCTGGCAGAGGTTATTTCATTTGATTTTCCCGGCGATGATCAGGCAATTGCTGATATATATGGTCTTCAGACCGGGATGGGGCATTATCTTGACTCATACCGTTACCTGGTTAAATATTCCAGGGTAGTGCCCCACATTTGTATTGGTTTAAATGGAGGGAAGGTCGGGGGCGAGGAAAGAGTTCTTGATATGCTGCAGGGTGAAGCCGTGGAGGCAATCAGCATGATTATTTTTCGCCCGACGGAAGGTACAGTATTTAGCAACTGCCGACCTCCTTTCCTGGAGAGCGTAGCGCTTTTTATTGCCAGAGCCCGTTTAATGTTTCCTTCCACCCCACTTTATTTGGGCTGCATGCGTCCCGGAGGTCGTTACAGGGAGAAGCTTGATCTGCTGGCTATCAAGGCCGGAATTAATAAAATTGTTCTGCCGTCTCCGGCTGCCCGCAAGGAAGCAGTAAGGCTAGGGCTGCAGATTAGTCATTCCCGGGGGTGTTGTTCTTTATGATTCGCCTTTCAGCCGGAACTGCCGCCAGTCTCGGTTTTGCCGGAACTAAAATGGATTTTTACCCGACAACCGCTTATCTTCTGGCAGGTAGCCGCTGCCTGATGAACTGTTCTTTCTGCCCGCAGGGAAGAAGCAACAGATCTAGTCGGGTTATAAACCGGTTGGGGCGGATTACCTGGCCCGATTATAGCTGGAAAGAGGTTGAAGAAGCATTAACAGCGGCCGAGCAAAAAGATATTAAACGCATATGTCTTCAGTCTGTCAGGCATGCTGATGGTATTGTTCTCTTACTAGAGCAGCTTAAAAAACTAAGAGAGTGCAGTAATCTGCCTATATCTGTATCAGCCTGGATTGAAAGTGTTGATGAAGCAGAAGCCCTATTTAGCGCCGGCGCGGAAAGAGTCTCAGTTTCTGTCGATGTGGTTAATGCAAATGCCTACGAATTGTTTAAAGGCGGCCTGCAGGAAAAAAGGGTTGAACTTTTATTAAGCTGCGCCGAAAAATATCCCGGTAAAATAAGTACCCACCTGATCTGCGGACTCGGTGAAAGTGAAAAAGAAATACTCTCAATGATCAACTGTTTTGTTTCATTGGGGATCACAGTCGGTCTTTTTGCTTTTACTCCCCTGAAAGGAACCGATCTGGAAAAATGGGCATCGCCTCTGCCGGGTGCTTACCGGAGAGTTCAAATCGGTCATTATCTTCTTAACCGGAATATTGCAGCGTTTAATGATTTTTTGTTCAATGATGAAAAGTTAATCTCATGCGGGCTGACGGAAAACAATCTGAAAAAAAGCCTGGCTGATGGATGGGCTTTCAGGACAAGCGGCTGTCCGGATTGTAACAGACCGTATTATAATGAACATCCCGGGGGAGAACTCTACAATTATCATTACCCGCCCGGTAAAGAAGCAATAGCTGCAGCTTTACATCAATCAGAATTATTAAATAAATGTTCATTATCTGAACCAATTCGGGGGGTAAAAAAATAATGAACCAGTGGCGTCTTATCCTTGACCCGCCCCTTCCGGGAAAGATAAATATGGAAAAGGATATAAAATTAATGAGCGAGGTGAATGAGGGTGACAGCCTGCCAACACTGCGTCTTTACAGGTGGTCTCCTCCGGCGGTCTCGATAGGCTTTTTCCAGGACGAAGATAAAATAATCAATCGTCAGGCCTGCCTGGATTTGGGTCTTGACCTGGTTCGACGGCCCACCGGGGGCCGGGCAGTGATTCATTCAGATGAGTTGACTTACAGCATTGTGGTGCCGGAAACAGATCCTTTTACTGACAGAGGCGGGGTTATTGATGTTTACAGGGCTATCAGCCGGGGTGTTGTCAAAGCTTTTAACCTTTTAAATATCAGCGCTTCTATCACTTCTGCATCGATTGAAAGGCCTAATCTGGACCCGGGTTCCTGCTTCGATACTCCCTCAGCATACGAAGTACAGGTAAAGGGTAGAAAAATTGTCGGCAGTGCCCAGCTGCGTCGGGACGGAGTAATATTACAACATGGCTCCATACTTTTCAGCCTGCCCGGAGATCTATACGAGAAGGTTTTAATAAAAAGCAGTACCAAGGGCAGCAGGGAGGGCGGATCTGTGCTGAATCAAATGGCTGCCGGCCTGCTTGATCTTGGTTACAGGGTAAGCTATGAAGATATGACACGGGCACTGGTAAAAGCTTTTTCCATGGTTATTCCGGCTGTTTTCAGCAGCAGTAATTGTAAATAGTAATATAAATTTTTTTTGGGAGAAGATCAATAAACCCAAAGGAGTGTGAATAATGCCTGAAAAGTATCAGGTTGTGATCATCGGCGGTGGTCCGGGAGGATATCTTGCTGCCCTGCGCGCGAGCTCACTCAACTTAAAAACTGCTCTTGTTGAAAAAGATACCCTGGGCGGAATTTGCTTGAATCATGGTTGTATTCCAACCAAGGTTCTTACCCACGGCGCAGCTATGTTCCGGCGTCTGAAGACGGCAGGGGACTTTGGTTTTTCTATTGATGGACTTAAACTTAACTATTCCCGTCTTCAGGATAAAAAGGATGAAGTGGTGCGTGAGCTGGTCGGTCATATTTACAGCATGTTTAAAAGCGGGAATATTGATCTGTATGATGGAATAGGAGTTGCGGCCGGGGCTGGTCAGGTTAAGGTAAACTTGAAAGACGGCAGTAAGATTAATCTGGCAACTGATAATGTTATTCTGGCAACAGGAAGCGACGAGCTTATTCCCGGTACCCCAGGAATTGATCTTCCCGGTATTATGACCTCGCGGGAAGCCCTGGCTCTCAGAGAGCTTCCGGGTACGATGGCTGTGATAGGGGGAGGAGTTATTGCCCTGGAAATGGCTTCAATCTTTCAGGGCCTGGGTGTTAAGGTTAGAATCATTCATCGCTCTGAAAGGCTGCTGCGCCGAATGGACTTGGAAATGGTTCGCCGCCTGACTACTTACCTCAAAAAAGGCGGCCTGGAAATAACCATGAACGCACCGGTCAAAAATATTGAAACAACAGAAGGCGGTTACAGGCTGACAATTGATACAAGGCAGGGGGAAGAAATAGTCCAGGCGGATAGCGTCCTGCTGGCAATTGGTCGTAAACCTGCTTTTGGTGACCAGGATTTAAATGCCCTCGGTGTGGAGTACCATCACAACGGAATTATTGTTAATAATAAAATGGAAACTTCTATTCCCGGTATATATGCTGTAGGTGATGTAGCATACCCCAATTATTACCTGGCCCACACTGCTTATCACCAGGGTATTGTGGCTGTGGAGAACATTGCAGGGATTGATGCCGCTTTTGATGGAACAGCGGTACCAAACTGCCTCTTTACTGATCCGGAACTTTCTTCCGTGGGGCTCACCGAAGAAGAAGTCAGAGAAAAAGGTCTGGAGGAAGTAAAAATCGGCAAGTTTCCCTTCTCGGCAAGTGGAAAGGCAGCGACCCAGGGAGAAAGCGAGGGGACGGTTAAAATTATTGCAGCCGGTAATGATGAAAAAGTTGTCGGGGTGCATATTCTCGGTCCACACTCATCCGACCTGATCCAGGAAGGTACTATGGCGGTATCCGGAGGATTGTCTGCTGCGGAAATGGCGCAGCTGATTCATCCGCACCCGACACTGAGTGAGTCTGTGTGGGAAGCGGCTATGGCAATCAATAAGACTTCCCTGCATATTACCAGGAGATAAAACAACTGACCTGATCATAAAAACGGTTGCCTGGAGGGAAGACAGGATTGCCTTGTTCCGGAAAGGCGCACAGGTTTTATCGTTCGAAGCGATAGGTGCAAGTTGGGGGGGGCGGTCATATCAGCGTGATCGCCTACTATAGAGAATTCCTGTATAACTTATTTTAATTTAGTAATAAATAGTTCACTCCTCTTTCATCATTTGTACTTCTCCCAATCAAAATAGTATTGCAATTTAATCTTCTTTTACTTGCTGGATAGTTTCAGATTAATTATGGTATTATATTAATTAGTTTTTAAAATATAAACGATTATCAGAAATTGCCTGGATTGGAGATGTGGCTATTGCAGTTGCTGGAAGGTGAAAGAGATGAAATACTGGCCTGTGTAAGTGGTGTCCTAAAAGATACTGTTCCCGAGCGTGAAAACCTGATTCCTGTTTTACAGAAAGTTCAGGCCAGGCTTGGCTATTTGCCTTCCCTGGCCATGGAGAAAATTGCCGAAGGCCTAAGTGTCCCCGCAGCTGACGTCTACGGGTTAGCTACTTTTTACAACCAATTTCGTTTAAATCCTCCCGGTAAGCACCAGGTAAAGGTATGCATGGGAACGGCATGTTATATGGTTGGCGGTGATATTACCCTGGAGTCTTTTGAGCGCAGAATGAATATAAAAGAGGGAGAAACCAGTTCTGATCGTTTATATAGTCTGGAAAGGGTAGCCTGTGTCGGCTGTTGCACCATGGCCCCGGTGGTAGTGGTTAATGATAATGTCGAAGGGAAGGTAACACCAACCAGGGTGGATGGAATTATGCTTACTTTTGAAGATGAAAACAGTGAAAAGAAGAAGGATAATGATCAGCTAAAACAGGAGGAGGAACAGCAGTGACCACAACAGCCGATCCTCGAAAAATATATAATAAATTATTTAAGAAAGCCTGTGAAAAGGCAAACCTGCAGAAAGATAAAGCTAAAGTGATGGTGGGAACTGCAACCTGCGGTATTGCTGCCGGAGCCCGGCAGGTTAAAAATGATTTTATCCGGGAAATAGAAGCCAGTGGATTGTCTGATGAAGTTGATGTAATTGAAGTTGGCTGTATGGGCCACTGTTATGCTGAACCAATGGCTATTATCGATAAGCCGGGGCATCCTCCTGTTTGCTACGGAAAGCTGGATGAAGGCCTGGTGCACCGTTTGGTGGAAGACTTCCTGGCCGGCGATGATCCTTCTTATGAGTACGCCATGGCAGCTCTTGAACGCAACGATATTTTCCCTACATTTGAGGATTTTCCCCGTGGAGTTTATGAGCATAAATTAATCCTGGAACAGTGCGGCTTTATTGACGCCCGCGATATTAACAGCTATATAGCCCGTGAAGGTTATAAAGCCCTGGCAGGCGCCCTGGAGAGTAAACCTGAAGTTGTTCTGGAAGAGGTAAAAGCCGCCAACCTGCGCGGACGCGGAGGAGCCGGGTTTCCAGCCGGGCTCAAATGGGAAGCCTGCCTGAAGCCGGGGAGCGATGAAGTATACATTATCTGTAATGCCGATGAGGGTGATCCCGGGGCTTTCATGGATCGTAGTATACTGGAATCAGATCCTCACCTGGTGATTGAAGGGATGATCCTGTGTGCTTATGCTACAGGTGCCGGGAAAGGGTACCTTTATATCAGGGCCGAATATCCGCTTGCAGTAACCCATGTACAGGAAGCCATTAATCAGGCCCGGGAGAAGAATCTGCTAGGAAAATCAATCCTGGGTACTTCATTTAGTTTTGACCTGGAGATTTTCCAGGGGTCGGGAGCATTTGTCTGTGGAGAAGCTACTGCCCTGGTTAATTCTATGGAAGGAAAGATGGGAATGCCTGAGAGCAGGCCGCCGCGTTTGGCTGAAAAAGGTTACCGGGGCAAGCCAACTGTTCTAAACAATGTTAAAACATTTGCTTATGTTCCCCTGATAGTACGTAAGGGAGCAGATTGGTTTAAAGGGATCGGCACTCCCGGCAGTCCGGGCACTGCTGTTTTTTCTTTAGTGGGGAAAGTAGTAAACACGGGGCTTGTTGAAGTGCCCATGGGCACTACCCTGCGTCAACTGGTTTATGATGTCGGTGACGGTCTGCCTGGTGAGAAAGCATTTAAAGCCGTCCAGATTGGCGGACCTTCGGGAGGATGCCTTCCTGAAAGTGCCCTTGATGTGCCGATAGATTTCGATTCTCTTCAGGAAGCAGGAGCTATAATGGGTTCCGGTGGCCTTGTAGTTATGGATGAAGATGACTGCATGGTATCGGTTGCCCGTTATTTTTTGGAATTTACCCAGCATGAGTCATGTGGTAAATGCACTTTCTGCCGTTTGGGGACGAAACACATGCTTGATATTTTAACGGATATTACGCGTGGTAAGGGTGATGAAAACACCTTGAAATTGCTGGAAGAGCTTGCTGAGGATGTACGTGACGGTTCTCTATGTAACCTGGGGCGAACCGCTCCCAACCCGGTTTTAACTACATTAAAATATTTTCGTGATGAGTATAAAGCGCACATTGAGGAAGGCCGCTGCCCGGCCCTGGTTTGCCGCGACCTGATTTTATATTATATTGAGCCACCAAAGTGCAGCAAATTATGTAATGTCTGCGTTGGAAGCTGTCCAACTGAAGCTATTTTCACCAGGGATGATGGCCTGAAGGAGATTGACCAAGAGAAATGCGTTAAATGTGATAACTGTCTTAAAGCCTGTCCCCCCGAGTACAACGCTGTGGTTAAGCTGTCTCCACCTGTTCTTCCGCAGGAGAAAGCGAGGAAAGAGAAATGAGTGATTTTGTTACCATAACAATTGATGATCGGGAAATAAAAACCAGGGCAGGAAACAAACTTCTATGGGCGGCGCTGGATAATGATATCTATATTCCGCATCTATGTGCCATTAAAAGTGAAGAGAGGCCCAATGCAAGCTGCAGACTTTGCTTTGTAGAAATAGAAGGATTTTCACACCCGGTCACATCCTGTACTATGACGATAAAAGACGGCATGGTAGTTAAGACAAGAAGTGAGAAGGTAGATCGTCTTGTTAAAACTGCTTTTGAGCTCATACTGTCAGACCATAATCTTAACTGTCGTAACTGTCCGGCCAACAGGGCCTGTGAGCTGCAGAAGATAGCAAAAGAGAGAAAATTAAAATTGAAACATGACCGCTTTGATCTGATTGAGCGGGAGTTTGAAATTGATGACAGTCCTGAAAAATTTGCCTTTGACCGCAGTCGTTGTGTTTTATGCGGGCAGTGTGTCTGGGTAGATCGGAAAAAAGCAAAAGTAGGGGCAATTGGTTTTTCTAAGCGCGGAATTAACCGGGTGGTAACCACTTTTAAGGATCTTCCACTGGCTGAGTCTATCTGTACGGAATGCCTGCTCTGTGTTGAAGCATGTCCGGTAGGAGCATTGTACTATAAAAATAAAGATATATAAAAAACTCTAACCTTCTTTTAACCCAATTTACCGGGAGATCAACGCCGGCAATTCATGCTACTTATAAGGGCCTTCACTGCTCCCCCCTTGGCTCTTTTTTTACTTATTTCTCCAGCTGTGGTATAATAAATAATAGTCTTCTACCCGTGTAGGAGACTAATAATTTAATGGAGCTGATTTTCTGTGCCCGGTTTGATAGCAGTATTTGGTGAAAAAGATGATTTAGTTGAGTTGGATCCCCTGTTTGAAAAAGTTAAGTTTCGCGGGAACTGCCGCGAAATTGAAACAGACAGTGATTCATGCTGTATGGGTGTTTTGGACGGATCTGATGATATAAATTCTGAACTTCACATGGTTGCCCTTGATGGTTACATGGCAATCCCTGAAGAGAAAAAAATATTACAGGGTTGTGATGGGGAAAAACGTTTTTCCGACTTGATTGAAGATGAAGGCTCTTCCTTTTTTAAGAATATTGAAGGAGAATTTACTCTGGCTTATTCCGATAATAATGGCAGACGCCTTGTGGCCAGGGATCCCCTTGGGATCAAACCTTTATATTATACTGAAAAGAGGGGAACACTCTATATAGCCCCGGAAATAAAGGCATTGCTCGGGTTAAAATCTAAAATAAAGGAAGTGCCTCCAGGCAGTTATTTGGATAAGCACAGGGAATGGGTGAGGTATTACAGCCTACCTAAACTGATACGTAAGAGCAATCTCACTCTTGAAGAGGCAACTGAAAAATTGCGTCACCTGTTGTTACTGGCTGTTGAAGAAAGAATTGCCGGGGCAGGTAACCTGGGTGTATATTTAAGCGGGGGGCTGGACAGCAGCGTTATTGCGGCCCTGGCGGCAGAAATCAGCAATGAGCCGATCAATACATACACAGTTGGGGTGAAAGGCAGCAGCGATATCGAATATGCTGCTCTTGTTGCTGACAGGATTGGTTCCAATCATAGGGTATACACTTATGACGTTGATGAAATGATAGATATTATCCCGGATGTTATTTATCACCTTGAATCATTTGACTGCGCTTACGTACGTTCAGCAATACCTAACTATATTGCTGCCCGTCAGGCTGCCGCAGATGGCCGGGAGATAATGCTGACCGGTGAAGGGTCGGATGAAATGTTTGCCGGTTACAGTTATTTAAAGGAGATCGGTTCTGAAGCAGAGGTAGAAGCGGAACTTGAAGAAATTTTTAAGGGATTGAGCCGCACCGGTCTGCAGAGGGTAGATAGAATGAATTCAGCCCATGGTCTGGATTGCAGGGTGCCATTTTTAAAGCCTGGGTTGTTAAAATTGGTACAGCAGTTTCCCATGAGTTGGAAACTGCATGAAGTACGTGGAAAAGCGGTCGACAAATGGATATTAAGGCAGGCTTTTACCAGCGAATTGGGTTCGAAAGTTGCCTGGAGGGATAAAGAGCAGTTTGATCAGGGTTCCGGTTCGGCTGACATGCTGACTTCCGTAGCTGATGAAATGATCAGTGATGCTGAATATGCTGCAGAACAGAAATCTGCCCCCGTACCGGTCAGGAACAAGGAAGAGCTTTATTACTATCGCTTATTCAGGAAACATTACCCGGAATCAGTACTGCCGCTGGTTGGGCGTTGGTCTAAAACCAGCTGAGCAAATAGGAGTTTACCTGATGAAATTTAAAGCTGTAATCTTTGACCTGGACGGAACTTTGTTAAACACTTTAGATGACATAGCTCTATCAGCAAATGCTGTTTTAAAGAAATATGGCTTTAAGGAACATCCTGTTGATGCTTACCGTTATTTCGTTGGCGAAGGTATGGATGTGATGGTGGCAAGAGCATTTTCTGCAGAGGGTCTTAGTGAACATGACCAGGCTAAAATTCTTGATCTTGTAAAAGAAGAATATGCCAGTCGATGGAAAAATAATACCATTCCTTATCGCGGCATTGCAAAACTGCTTGACTACCTCGAAAGCATTCATGTGGCGATGGCGATATTTTCCAACAAACCGCATCAGTTTGCAGTAGAAACGGTAGAGACTTATCTTTCTGAATGGGACTTTGTTGATGTCTTGGGAATTAACGATGGCATTCCCAAAAAGCCAAACCCTGAAGGCGCCCTGAAGATAGTTAAAAAAATGAGCTTTAAACCAGAGCAGGTGGTTTATCTCGGCGATACGCATACTGATATGCAAACAGCTATTAACGGGGGGTTTTTCCCAGCCGGGGCACTCTGGGGTTTTCGTAATGCAGAAGAGCTGCAGGATGCTGGAGCCAGATTCCTGGCTAACGAGCCGGAAGATTTAAAGAAACTTTTTGGTGCAGATTGATATTGAAGAAAACTGCAAGTGAAGTTGAGCTTGTTTATTGTTGATCGGAGGTTTAGATGAAGCAAAAAACAGCTTATTTAGTTGATTTCGACGGAACAGTTACTACAGAAGATATTTCGTCCAAACTGGCTGCATATTTCGGTGGAAAAAAATATTTGGAAATAGAAAAAGAATACAGGCAGCGCAAAATCCCAATCAAGGTTTGGCTGCAGAGAATTGCCGGTCAGCTTCCTGCTGATTTCGATCTGCTTAAGAGATTAGCCCTGGAATGGGCTGTAATTCGCCCCGGGTTTGTGCCGTTCCTGGAAAAGGCCGCGAGAGAAGATTGCCCTGTGGTGATCGCCAGTGATGGTTTTGGTTTTTACATTGAACCAATTTTGGAAGAGAAGGGGTTGCTTGATTCAGTCAGTCGTATATATAGAAATGAACTAAAACGGGATGGCGATGCACTAACAGTTGTAAATCCATATGCTCATCACAGCTGCCCGGTATGTGGCAACTGTAAGGCAGCACATGCAGTTCGTTTAAAAGAAGAAGGGCGATCTGTAATTTACATTGGTGATGGAAGCAATGATCGCTTTGGCGCTTCATGGGGAGATCATGTTTTTGCACGTGATCGGCTGGCTGTGCACTGTGCTGAGAATAATATTATGTACTCGCAATGGATAGATTTTTACGATATCATAAAAGTAGAAAAACCCGGTCTCAGTGATCATTCTGAAACTGCCCTATGCCTGCCAATGGGCCGGGGGATCAGGCAGCCGGGTAAGGGGGAGGTATTCTGATGAACTATGGGGAATCGATCGCCAGGCTGGCCGAACTGGTTAAGGCCAGTGAACGTTTCATTGTTCTGACTGGTGCAGGAATGAGCACCGAAAGTGGTGTTCCTGATTTTCGATCACCCGGTACAGGTATGTGGGAAAAAGTTGATCCAATCGCAGTTTCATCAGTTGAAGTACTCCGTGACAATCCCCGCTTATTTTATGAGGCCGGCTTCAGTCGATTTTCCAAGATTAGCCTGGCTGAGCCACATGAAGGCCACCGCGTACTGGTCAGGCTTGAAGAAAAAGGCTACCTGAAAGGTTTGATAACCCAGAATATTGATGGTTTGCATGTTAAAGCCGGATCAAAAAATGTCTGGGAAGTTCATGGCAACCTGCGCTCAGGATACTGCCTGGGATGTAAAAAAAGATACCCATTTGAGGAACTTGTTCAGCAGGTTGAGCTAAAGCATATACCACCAACATGCCATAACTGTTTTGGAGTGTTGCGACCCGATGTGGTTTTATTCGGGGATCCGATGCCTGCCTTCTTTTTTGAACTGGAAGAAATGTTAGCCCGTGACTGTGATTTTATGCTGGTTGTAGGCAGCAGCCTGGTAGTATATCCTGTAGCTGACATGCCGGCTCTGGCTGAAAAGATGGCTATCATTAATCAACAGCCGACAGCTTACGATAGTAATGCAGAAGTAGTGATCAGGGGCAGTTGCCGCAGCGCGTTGATCGATTTATATAACAAGCTAGAAGAGTTGTAATTTTAATAAAATCATATAAAATATGCTGGGGGGAGAATTGCTTGCTTTTAAAAAGAATACTCTACATAGCCTTTCTAGTCGTTCTCGGAGTTGTAGGGTTTTATTTGGTTTTTTCTTCAGATTTTGTCCCCTATGATCCTTTTACAATTGTTTCGTTTTTAGTTGTGGTTGCTTTTTTGGTTTACATGTTCCTTTTTTACACCCGTAACAGGGAATAGAAGTAATTATAAAATATCTAATTATTAGCAGTTTTTCTCAATGAGGTGTTCAGGTGAGTCTTATTTTTAAGATTGATCCCGATATATCAGTTAAAAAAGTCGCTGAACTAAGGCGCCTGGTTGGCTGGGAAGAAAGAGAAAAAGAGATAAGCAGGGTTATCGGAGATACTTTCATGACAGCAGGCTGTTTTGAAGGAGAACAGTTAGTCGGTTTTGTAGATGTTTTAAGTGATAAAGTTGAGGATGCTTTAATACGCAGCCTGGTTGTTCATCCTGATTATCAGCGAATGGGCATTGCCCTTAAATTATTGGAAATGGTAATAGAACGGATCAAAGCGGAAAAAATTAAAACTATCAACGTACTTTTCGAACCGGAACTGGAGCAGTTATATCGGAAAGCAGGCTTTAAGATTGTCAGCGGCGGCTTGATAGAAAATGAAGCGGAAGGGTCTTGATTATCGATGAAGGTTGCATTTTTTTTAATTCCCAAAAATGATCTTGTCTGCCTGAAAACCAATACAACTATGCGCCAGGCACTCGAAAGAATGGAGCATAATAGCTATACAGCGGTCCCTCTGGTTGATGATAAGGGTTGTTACGCCGGAACGATTACAGAGGGCGACCTGCTGTGGAAAATCAAAAATTCTCCCGGCCTGGATTTGGCCGGGATGGAAAAGGTAAAGGTCAAAGATATTGCCTGTCATGCAAATAACAAACCTGTCAGGGTTGATTCGCGAATAGTAGATCTTCTTCATCTGGCCAGTGAGCAGAACTTTGTGCCGGTAATTGATGACCAGGGTATTTTTATCGGGATTATTCGCCGCAGGGAAATAATTGAGTACTGTGCAGAATTGATCAGGGAAAAGGAACAGGGTGGTGTCACCAGCTGAAGGAGGAAGATTGATGGTTCCTATATTAAAAGATCACAGCGGAGGAATAATTATGGCGGACCGGGTTAAGCAGGTCAGACCTTTTCTGGCGATGGAGATCCTTGAAAAAGCTCAGCAGGAAGAGGCAAAAGGTCGTTCGATCATTCATATGGAGATAGGAGAGCCGGGAGGGGAAACACCGGATTCAATTAAGCAGGCTGCAATAGAAGCGCTGCAACAGAATGATACTGCTTACACACACAGCCTGGGAAAAGCAGAATTAAGAGATGAAATTGTTGCTTATTACAAGCGAACTTATGGTGTTACAATAACAGCGGACCAGGTTCTGGTGACCTCCGGATCATCGCCGGCGATGTTGCTTGCTTATTCCGCATTACTGGGCCGGGGTGACCAGATGCTGATGGCCGACCCCTATTATGCCTGTTATCCGAACTTTGTTAATTACGTCGGTGGCGTACCTGTTTTTATCCCTGTTTATGAAAAAGACGGTTTTATCTTGAGGGCCGATCAGGTAAAAAAACAACTATCCAAAAAAGTAAAAGCGTTGATGATCAATTCGCCGGCTAATCCTACCGGTGCTGTGCTTGGCAAAAAAGAGTTAAAAGAACTGGCTGATATTGGTACTTTTATAGTATCTGATGAAGTTTACCACGGTATAAACTATTCGGGCCCGGATCACTCTATTCTGGAATTTACCGATCAGGCTATTGTAATCAACGGTTTTTCCAAAAGGAATATCATGACCGGGTGGCGCCTGGGCTATCTTATAGCTCCGGAGAAGTTGGTCAGACACATGCAGATATTACAGCAGAACCTGTTTATTTGTGCCTGTTCCTTTATTCAGGCTGCGGGAATTGCTGCCCTGCAGGAAAGCGGTGAAACCCTTGATAATCGTTTCAGCGCATATAATGAGCGCCGTATCTACCTGTATGAAGCTCTGAAGAATATAGGTATTGCTCCGGCGAAGCTTCCGGATGGTGCTTTTTATATGATGGCTAACGTTAAGGATTATACTAACGATTCTTATGGTTTTGCCCTGCAAATTTTGGAAGAAGCGGGAGTAGCGGTAACACCGGGAGTCGATTTTGGATCCGGCGCAGAAGGGTATATTCGTATTTCTTATGCATACTCCATGGAAAACATAAAAGAAGGTGTTTCAAGGTTGACTCAGTTTTTTAAGGGATTGAAGTAACAAATGAGTAAAAGGGTGGTTATCATCGCCGGGGGCGACATGAGCGATTACTCATGGCACTGTGATTACATCGTGGATGACGATTTTGTTATCTGTGCCAACGGTGGTAGTATTCATGCCCTGAAGATGGAGATTTGTCCGGACCTGGTAATTGGGGATCTCGATTCTCTGCCTCACCCCGAAAAAGAGAAACTGTTGTCATCGGGGGCACGGGTGATAGAATATCCAGCTGCAAAAGATAAATCCGATCTCGAGCTGGCGCTTGACTATGCCCTGGAAACAAAACCCGGGGAGATAGTAATTGTCGGTGCCTTGGGCGGCAGTAGGATAGATCAATTATTTATCAACCTTCTCCTTCTGAAAATTCCTCTGGATAAAAGTATTCCGGCACTTATTATCGACCACAGAACTGAAATCCGATTGTTTAACCGTAGTTTTAAACTAAACGGGAAGGCTGGCGACAACCTTTCCCTTTTTGCCCTTACTCCCTCAGTTGAAGGCGTGCTTACCAAGGGTCTCAAGTACCCACTGGATGATGAACCACTGTTTTTTTCTTCAACACGGGGTTTGAGTAATCAGCTTACTGGAAATGTGGTTTCGGTTTCTTTCAGGGAGGGATTACTGCTTGCAATTAAAACCGGTGCTAACTGATTTGACCGAGTGAAGCCAGCATCTTTTCCTTGTATAAGCTGAATTCTTCTGAAGTTATAATACTTTTTGAGCGGGGGCGGGTCAGGTTAATGTCAAATTCGGCAGCAACCCTACCCGGTCTTTCTGTTATAACATAAACCCGGTCGGAGAGATAGATTGCCTCATCTATACTGTGGGTGACAAAGAGCACTGTTCTTTTAAACTGTTCCCAGATATCAAGAATCCAATCCTGCATTGAAGCCCTGGTTAATGCATCAAGGGAGGCAAATGGTTCATCCAGCAGAAGAAGATTGCTGTCGATTAAAAGGGTTCGCAGCAGGGCTGTTCTTTGCCTCATGCCCCCGGAAAGACTGCCTGGATAGTATCCCTCAAAACCGTCCAGGCCGAAGCGCGGTAATAGAGCCATGGTTGTTTCATAAGCCTCGGCTTTTTTTCTGCCTGCTGCAATCAGAGGAAGAGCAGCATTTTCGAGTAGCGTTTTCCAGGGCAGGAGGAGATCTTTCTGCGGCATATATCCGACCAGCCTTGATATACCGGTCAGATCTACATTGTTTACCATTACTTTGCCCCTGTCCGGTTTTAGCAAGCCTGCAGCAAGTTTAAGTATAGTGCTTTTTCCTGAGCCACTCGGTCCGATGACCGATATGAACTTACCTGCTTCTGCCTGCAGCGAAATGTTATTGAGGACCGGCAGACGGTGTCCTTCTACCTGATAAGTTGCTGTTATATTTTCTAAAACCAGAGTTTTGATTAGATTCACCTCACGAAGCGATTTGTATAAGCTTTTTCACTTTCGGGCATTTTATCGATCAGCCCGTTTTCCAGTAGCCAGTTGCTGTAAGCTTCCCAGGTTTTTTTATCCTGTAAACCCCATGTATCGGCCTCAGCCTGGTACTTGTCGACCAGCCACTCCTGGCTGGCGGATACAAGATCGTGGTCCAGTTCAGGGGCATGAGTAAGCAGGTGACGGGCTGCTGTTTCAGGGTCATCCATTGCCAACCGGTAGCCCTTGCTTGTTGCGTTCATGAATCTTTCTGCCAGGGTGGGGTTTTCAGCGATCAGTTCTTCACTGGCAACGATTACCGGGGTATAATAATCAAGAGCTTCTTCTTCCAGGCGCAGTTCAATAAAATTTAAGTCAATACCTTTCAATTCGGCTTCTATACCTGTCCAGCCATAATAAATCCAGGCAAAATCGGCATCACGTTCAATTGCAATCAGGGAGTCAACTTCACCGGTGGTTACAATATCAACCAGGTTGAAATCTGCTCCGTGCTTATCCATCAGGGCTTTTATTGTAGCCTCTTCGACCGGTGACCCCCAGCCTCCGTAACGTTTACCTTCAAAATCGGCCGGAGAGAGGATGTCGCGCTCCTTTAGAGAAGCGAATCCTGAAGTATTATGCTGAATGACAGCTGCGATGGATACAACAGGCAGATCACTCAGGCGGGCAAAAACTACTTCCTCCTGATAACTGATACCAAAATGGGCCTGCCCGGTTGCTATCATTTGCAGGACACTTCCGGGCGCTTCCACTACCTGCAGGTCAATACCTTCTTCCCGGTAATAACCTTCTTCCATGGCAGCGAATATTCCGCTGTAATTGGTATTGGGTGTCCAGTCCAGCAATAGGGTAACCTCTTCAAGATCCTGTGGTGCAGATGCAGAACAGGAGGTTAAAGTTGTGATTAGCAATACAAAAAACAGCAGTATCAATAATTTCTTTAATATAAACATGATTATTAATCCTCCACGGTAAGATCTTTTTCTTTTCTCCAAGGCATAACCAGTGAACCTGTTATCTCAACTATTTTGAAAAGAAGCAGGCTTAAAACAACAACGATAATGATAGAAGCAAATACATCACTGGTCTGAAAAGAATTTTTTGCCCGGAGCATATAGATACCAAGCCCCGCCCGGGCTCCGAGCCATTCGCCAATGATTGCTCCCAGAACAGAGTAGGTGGCTGCAATTTTCAAACCGGAAAAAAAGTAGGGTAAGGCAGCTGGAAACTTGACATGTTGCATAATCATCCATCTGCCGGCTTGCATTACTTGCATCAGCTCAATTTCTTCCGGGTTCACCTGCTCCAACCCTTCAACCAGGCTGACGGCAAGGGGGAAAAAGCATACAAGGGCAACGATCAATATCTTGGGAGCCAGGCCAACCCCGAACCAGATCAACATCAGGGGAGCCAGGGCAAATATAGGAACAGCCTGTGAAACAACCAGCAGGGGAAACATTGCTTGTTTAATAAGCAGCCAGCGGTCCATGGCCAGTGCGGCCAGGACGGCAACGGTTACAGCAAGGAACAGGCCCGCTGCAACAGCTGCCAGCGTAGTGACGGAATGGCTGGCAATCAGGCGATAATTGGCTGCCAGCGAGGAGCCTATTGCCGATGGTGATGGAAGGATGAATTCCGGTATGGCCGTGATTTTACAAATCAGTTCCCACAATAGCAGTAAGGCCAGAATAATAGTAACCGGCGGCAGGCTATTTTTTATATTTAGTGATTTTTTCATCAATAGTCACTCCCCCGGGGCTGTAGTCTATCTTTATAATAGAAAGGACCCTGTCTGCGCCTGCTTCTGTGCAGATGTTCTGTGCTTTTTTTACTATCTGCAGTAATAAATCCAGTTCACCTTCCATGGTTGTTTCCATCGGGCCAACCTTATATTTAACTCCCGAAACGGAGATCATCCCGATGATTTGATCAACAAGAGAATAGAGACTTTTTTCATCGACCAGGGGAACAACCTGCAAGCTCAGGTTACATGTTGCCATTTAATTTAGCTCCTTTCTTATTCGATTAATAAAAAAGCTGCCGCCAACGCAGGCGACAGCTTAGTGTCATTGTAATGTCCCTCCGCTGGCATTACCCAGATCAGGTCAAAGGGTCAGAGCACAAAATCTCTTTCTCAGCCGGGTAATCCCAGCTCCCCTGTAATTTGATATGTTACAAGTATAATAACACCGGGTGGTTGTAAAAGCAAGCAGAACCGGGTTTCTCTGAATTAATATCCGGCAATTAATTATTATCTAACGTCCCTCAATCAGGGCATACTTATTAATATAACATTGGAAATAAATGATATTACACCTTTATGTCAAAGTTGACATATCAAGGCATTTATGTTTTAGTAAGCTGGAGAGAGATGTATTACATTCAGCTATATAATATAATTCCATTTTCAGTTTAAACTATATAAGGAGGGTCTGATTTGGTATTTCAAAAAATGTGGCTTAATATTAATGGTGCGAATCGGATTTTTATATGTGAACCGGATAATGATACACTTGCCGAAGTATTAAGGCGGCTCGGCCTGACAAGTGTCAAGATCGGATGCGGAACCGGTGTCTGCGGTTCATGTTCAGTTATTCTTAACGGAAAAGTTATTCGCTCCTGTGCCCGGAAGATTGGTAGAATTAAAGAATACAGCAAGGTTATAACGGTAGAAGGAATAGGGACTCCCGGAAATCTGCATCCTTTACAGGTCGCTTTTATGAAACTGGGAGCAGTGCAGTGTGGTTTCTGCAGCCCCGGTTTTATTGTTTCTGCCTACGCGTTACTACTGGAAAATAATAATCCTTCGCGGAGCGAAGTAAGAGCTTGGTTTCAGAAACATAGGAATGTTTGCCGTTGTACCGGATACAAGCAAATAGTGGATTCTGTAATGGAAGCTGCAAAAGTTGTGCGCGGCGAGGCAGCAATGAGCGAGATCGGACCGGATTATAATAGCGAAGACGGATATTACGGAAAACCGGTTGTCCGCCCTACCGCCCTGGCCAAAGTTTGCGGCCTGGCTGATTACGGCGATGATCAGGAGCTAAAGATGCCTCAGGAAACTCTTCATGTCGCAATGGTACAGCCAAAAATTGCTCACCATGCCAGAATTTTAGAAATAGGTATCTCGGAAGCGGAGAAGATGCCCGGAGTGGAGAAAATTATTCTGGCCACCGATATCAAGGCTATCGGAGGCACAAATATAATGGCTGAAGGCCAAATGCACGAGAGAACTACCGTAATGGCACCAAGCCGGGAAGTACTCAATGAGAAAAAAATCTATCGTTATGGCGATGTCGTAGCCCTTGCGGTAGCCGATACTAAAAAGCATGCGCGTGATGCAGCTGCAAAAGTGAAGGTGACGATCGAGAAACTTCCGGAATACCTGAACTTTCTTGAGGCGGTTATGCCTGATGCTATGCGTATTCATGAGGATACCCCAAATATTTTCTGCATCCAGCCCCTGTTGAAGGGAGCCGGGCTCGAAGAACCCGTTAACGTAGCTGAAATAATTGACAGTTCAATATATAGTGTTGAAGGAAGCTTTTACTCGACCCGCCAGCCCCACCTTTCAATCGAGGGCGATTCCGTGCAAGCCTATTTTGATGAAGAAGGTTACCTTACCTTCCAGTGTAAGTCACAGGGGGTATATTCATCAATCGGTCGGATTGGTAATTCAATAGGTGTGCCAAGGGAAAAATTACGGGTAATTATGAACCCCACCGGCGCCAGTTTCGGCTGGTCGACCAATGCCGGGGATCTTTGCCTGGCCGGGGCTGCAGCCGCAGTTATGAAAGCCCCGGTGTCGCTTTCCATGAGCTATGAAGAACATCAGCATTTTTCGGGTAAACGCTGCCCCTGCCATTCAAACGGCCGGGCGGCCTGCGATGAGAACGGCAGAATAACTGCCGTGGAGTTTGATTTTGGCATGGATCATGGTGCCTACTCCTGGGGAGGTGATGATATAGTCACCAAGCAACCCCGCTTTGCCTTTTTCCCCTATTATGTGCCAAATGCAGCCGGTCTGTCGCGTATTGCCAACACTAATCATAATTTTGGTACAGCCTACAGAAGTTATGGTTCACCTCAGGCTTATACCCTCAGTGAAGCCCTGATGGATATGCTGGCTGAAAAAGCAGGAATTGATCCCTTCGAGTTTCGCTGGATTAACATCGCCCGAGAAGGTGAAACCAATATAAACAGTTATCCTTTCCGCCAGTATCCGATGGAGGAAATGATGAAGATAATGAAACCTCATTATGAAAAGGCCGTTGTTGAGGCAAAGAAGGCAGATTCCCCCGAAAAACGTCGAGGCGTGGGACTCTCCTGGGGCGGGTTCAATGTTACCGAGGGAGGCACAGACAGCGCTTCCGTGGCAATTGAGCTTAATCCGGACGGTACTTTTACAAAGTACGATACCTACCAGGAACTAGGGCAGGGGGGGGATATCGGTTCCCTGATGCTAACCCTTGAAGCTCTCAAACCTCTCGGTGTAACTCCTGACCAGATCCGCCTAGTTCAAAATGATACCAAGCTTTGCCCGGACAGCGGTATGTCAGGCGCGAGCCGAACTCATTTTATGAGTGGCAACGCCACGATTATTGCAGCCGAGAAACTGATTTCAGCCATGCTTAAAGAAGATGGCTCTTACCGGACCTATGATGAAATGAAGGCCGAGGGCAGGGACACAAAATACTTCGGCACCTTTTCCAACACTTCCATTTCCGGACTTTGCAGGCTCGATCCCAACACCGGGGTTGGCGACCCCACACCGGCCTTTACCTATTGTTTGAACCTGGCCGAAGTGGAAGTTGACATTGCAACAGGAGCTACCAAGGTAATTCGCTTTACCTGTGTAGACGACGTGGGTAAAATTGGGAATATTGATGCTGTTAACGGACAGGCATACGGTGGTATTTCCCACTCTATCGGTTTCGCCCTTGCGGAGAATTACGACGATGTGCATAAACATAACAATATTGCTGCCTGTGGCGTTCCCTATATTGAAACAATTCCCGACACGATAGAGCTTATCCATTACGAAAGACTGGATGAGCAGGGGCCTTTTGGCTCTTCAGGAGCATCTGAAGCCTTCCAGTCTTCCGGTCATGTAGCGGTTTTGAATGCTATTAATAATGCCTGTGGCGTACGCATCTACGAAATGCCTGCTACTCCGGAAAAGGTGAAAGCCGGTTTGGATATTCTGGCAGCAGGAGGTACAATTTCACCGCCACAGAAATACTTCCTCGGTTCAGATCTTTACGAGGAACTGGAGAATATTAGAGCTAACCCGGTCCAAAAAGGAGACGAAGATTATTTTGTTCCACTTGGGGGGGTAGCGGCAGAAAGGTTTTTCTAATCCTGTAAGAGTTGATTCCTGGCGGTTGGATAGAGACAGTTTGATTGTATTGCAATTATTTATGCAATAATGAGGAGATTATTTTGATTGAAGAAATCAGACGTAAAATCATAGAAGAATGCCTTGAGAAGGAAGAGCCTTTTTGTACTTCAGCCTGCCCGTTTAAGCTCGATATACGAGAATTTATTTCAAGATTAAAACGTGGCAGTTATAAAACAGCGCTGCGGCTCTATTCAAATACAGTCGGTTTTCCGGCTGTAGTGGCCAATTTATGTCACGAGCCGTGCCGGAAAGTTTGCTCACGGGAGGCAGTTGACCGGCATATTTCGTTAAGATTACTGGAAAAGGCTGTTCTTACACATGCTCCCAGATATGAACCTAACAGCTACAATCTTCCTGCAAAAAATAAAAAGGTAGCGGTTATCGGGGCCGGCCCAGCCGGGTTGGCCTGTGCTCTGCGCCTGGCTAATAAAAAATACCATGTTGATATATTAGAACGAAGCAACCGCATCGGAGGGCACTTGTGGAATCTGCTCGAACCTGAAATATTTCTTTCTGACATCAAGCTCCAGTTTTCAAAGGAACAATACAATCTTTACCTTGAAAAGCCGGTTGAGTCTCTTGAAACACTGCTTGTTCATTATGATGCTCTATATCTGGCCACTGGAGCAGGTGGTGATTCCTTCGGTTTAATGGAGGGTATTGATAAAGACAGTGGAACTCCCTTGGCAAGTAATTTGGGAGGTGTATTCCTTGGAGGATCACTTCTTGAAGTCAATACGATGGAGGCGTTGAGCCAGGGGTTAAAAGCTTCACTCTGTATCGAAGATTACCTGAAAACCGGATTGATGAGAAGCGCTAAAAAGAGTAATTTTACGAAAATGCGCATGGATACCACAGTTCTTGCCCCTCTAAAACCGGTATTGCCCGCTGACGGTAAGGAATACACACAGGGTGAAGCTCATGCAGAAGCAGCCAGGTGTATTCAGTGTCGTTGTGATGCTTGCTACCGTAGCTGCGGCATGATGCACTACTTTAATAAATTCCCATTACGTATTGCCGAAGAGGTAGAGGTGACTATTACGCCGGGCACTCTTGATGGCGATGGTACTGTGGCAACGAGACTGATCTCTACATGCAACCAATGTGGCCTTTGCGCTGAAGTCTGTCCTGTTAACATAGATATGGGTGAATTCTTACGGGTCAGTCATCAGGCTATGCATGAAAAGGGGGCCATGCCGTGGTATTTTCATGATTTCTGGCTGCGCGACATGGCCTTTGCCAACAGCAGCCGAGCTTCCTTTTTAGGCACGCCTTCCGGTGGGGACAAATGTCTTGACATTTTTTTCCCGGGATGTCAGCTCGGAGCCTCGGATCCCCGGTTAGTGACAGAAACCTTCCGTTTTCTTAGGGGACAGACGCCGGGTATTGCACTTAAACTGGGCTGCTGCGGAGTTCCTGCTGTCTGGGCAGGTGATATGGCTCTTTTCCGTCAGGTTCGCGATCAGCTTTTGGATGATTGGAATAAGCTGGGTCAACCGCGGTTTATCCTGACCTGTCCCAGCTGCATGGAAGTTTTCAGGCTTTATTTGCCAGAGATTCATACTGTTTTGCTTTATGATATTATGGTTGAGTGCGGAGTGCCTTTTAAGGAAAAAAGGGAAGGGACCGTGATATCTGTTTTTGATCCCTGCTCAAGCCGTAACCGGCCTGAAACACAGCAGGCAGTAAGGCAAATGCTCCGCAGCACCGGATATTTACTTGATCCCTTGCCTTACGAAGGGAAAGAAGCCCAGTGCTGCTCTTACGGGGGACAGATCTCTATTGCCAGTCCCGATTTTAGTAACTGGCTGGTGAAGAAGAGGGCCGCTGAAGGTGAGGCCCCCTATATTACCTATTGCTCTAATTGCCGGGATGTTTTTAAAATGGCCGGGAAACCGGTCTGGCATATCCTCGAATTGTTCTTTGGCTTACAGGGAGAAGCGTGTGGACTTCCCTCTTTAGATGAAAGAAGAACAAGGCGGGAAAAGCTAAAAACAGATCTAATAAAGGAATACTGGCCGGAAATGGTGGAACATAATCATGCTCTTGATCGGCAAAGGAAGAAGCTAATTATAGATCCTGCACTACGGGACAAGATGAATAACGAACGCTTGCTGGAAGAAGATGTCCTGGCAGTTATCGAGTTTTGTGAGAAAAGTCGCTGCCGGGTTTGGGATCCTGCAGATGGCCATTATTTCGGATACAGGGAAATTGGTTATATGACCCAGTGGGTTGAATATGCTCCTACTTCCAGAGGCTACATACTTTTCAACACTTATGCGCATAAAATGAAGGTGCATATCGGGGAGGAGTCCTGTGGCAAAGAGTAACAAGCTTATCTGTGATAAATGCCGGGAGGAAATGGTGCTTGCCCCGACAAACTTTACTTACCTGGGGCATGCTTTTCGCACAGAAGTGCTGCGTTGCCCTGCTTGTGGACAGGTCTTTATCCCTGAGGATCTGGTTAAAGGGCGGATGGCGGAAGTTGAACTGATGCTTGAGGATAAGTAAAATCTGCAGTATGTAGATTGTCATGTTCAGAAAACAAGATTAGGAGTGATAGCAACTGGTATCCGATGGAGAAGTAGTATCAAAAACTGAAAGTCTTTGCCCTGTTTGTTTTAAAAAAGTTCTAGCTCATAGGGTTGCCAGGGGGATGAAAGTATACCTGGAAAAAAACTGTCCGGATCACGGTTTCTTCAGCACACTTATCTGGGATGGTCCACCACTCTGGTCCGCTTGGGCCAGGCCTAAAACAAAAGGTAAATTGCATAACTGCTTTACCGTGGAGAAGGATGGCTGCCCTCTTGATTGTGGTCTCTGTCCCAACCATCGTCAGCAAACATGTACCGCTCTTATCGAGGTAACTAACCGATGCAACTTGAAATGCCCGATTTGTTTTGCTGATTCCGGTATGACGCAGGCAGGCGATCCCGACCTGGAAGAGATTAGAGGCTGGTTTACAAAACTGCAAACGGCCGGAGGAACTTTTAATATCCAGTTGTCCGGGGGAGAACCGACCGTCAGGGATGATTTGGCTGATATTGTTGCCATAGGAAGCTCAAGCGGTTTTGGTTTTATTCAGCTTAATACTAATGGTATTCGTTTAGCAGCGGATCAGGAATACTTGAATATGTTAAAAAAAGCCGGGTTATCTTCGCTTTTCCTGCAGTTTGACGGAACTGAAGATGATATAAATCTGGTTCTGAGAGGTAAACCTCTATTAGCAGAAAAAATCAGAGTTATTGAATCCTGCCGTGATCTAAACATCGGTGTGATCCTGGTTCCCACCTTGGTTCCGGGGGTCAATACAGGTAATCTGGGTGAAATAATTAAATTCGCTTTGGGCTATGCTCCAACAGTCAGGGGGGTGCATTTTCAACCATTCAGTTACTTTGGCCGTTACCCTTCTCCACCTACTGATGAGCGGCGTTTTACCATCCCCCAGCTGATTAGATCCCTGGAAGAACAAACAAACGGAATGGTCAGCGCCTCGAACTTCAGACCGCCTGGTTGCGAAAATGCATACTGCTCTTTTCATGGTAATTTTCTGATAGACTCCGCCGGCATCGTGACCTGTAATACCAGGTATGAACCGACCTGCTGCCAGCCTGAAGAGGCAGAGCGAGGAGCCCGACAGGCTATCAATTCAGTAGCAGCCAAGTGGTCGCTGCCCATGGCTGAAGAAAGTAAGCCCGCCAAAGAGAACAGCTGCTTGGACAGCAGCTGGGATGCATTGATCTCTGATTTGTTGAAATCCTCATTTTCAATTTCTGGTATGGCCTTTCAGGACATATGGAATATTGACCTGGAAAGATTGCGCGATTGCTGTATTCATGTAGTAAGTAAAAAGGGGACGCTGATTCCTTTTTGTGCTTTTAATTTAACCAGCTCCAACGGTCGGCCTCTCTACCGAAGTTAAAACACTTTTGCACCAGCTAGCGTTCTAATTCATATATGAAAGGGATTATTATTTATGCATCAGATAATAGTTATCGGAACCGAGCCGCCCTGCCCAAGGTGTGCCTTGCTGACCAGTGTTTTCAAAGAATTAATAGCCCGCTTTGATTTGGATGCCAGCGTAAAGCATATTAACTACAGCGATACTGCTGCTGTTGAGTTTGCCGCAGATATGGGGCTTATAACAGGAACGGCAAAAGATGTTGCCGTTAGTTTAGGTATAAAGTTAGACCTGCGTCGGGTTAAAAATTTAATTGAACATGCTATCCAAGATCAACAGTGTGAATTCAACGAATTTAACGATTGCAAATGGTCCCGGGAGTTGGATGAATTCCTGAAGCCTTTCGAGCAAAAGGCCTGGCAGAAAGGGATCCTGATGACTCCTGTGGTAATAATTAATGGCCAACTTAAACATAACGGTAGTGTTCCCGCCATGAAAAATATTAGAAGTTGGCTTAAGGTTTAAAAAAGGGCAACCTGACTTAAATGTATCCATAAAACTTATATCAATAAGGGACACAGTTATATCATTACCTGTGCCCCTTTGCACATCTTTAATTAAGCTCTCGAAATGGTGCCTTCCCAGGTGCTGGTTTTATCCTTGCTGTCAGTACCGGTAAACCACTTGCTGGTTACACTTTTTGTTTCTGTATAGAAGGCAACCCCGTCTTTGCCCATGACATGCAAGTCTCCAAAGAAGGAGTTTTTGTGTCCCGAGAATGGAAAAACGGCCATAGGAACGGGAATGCCAACGTTGATCCCGACCATTCCTGCAGCAGTACGGCTGGCAAATTCCCTGGCAAAATAACCGCTTTGGGTAAAAATACACGAGCCATTGGCAAATTCGCATTCATTCATAAGATAAATACCTTCTTCGAAATTTTTAACTCTTTTAATACAGACAACGGGACCAAATATTTCCTGTTTGCCGACTTCCATATCGCGGGTAACGTGGTCTATAATTGTTGGTCCCAGGTAATAACCATTCTCGTAGCCCAGGATCTCGATATTGCGTCCGTCAAGTACCAGGCTCGCTCCTTCAGCCAAGCCCTTTTCAATCCAACTGCAAATTGAATTTTTGTGTTCGGCAGAGACAACTGGACCAAGATCTGTTTTTGGATCATAACCCGGTCCGACGATTAATTCCCTGGCAAACTTTTCGATATAAAATACCAGCTCATTTGCCACTGATTCTACCACACAGACCACGGGTAGGGCCATGCAGCGCTGACCGGCACAACCGAAGCTGGAGTTGATAATACGTCTGGCCGTTATATCAAGGATTGCATCCTTGAGAACCAAGGCATGGTTTTTTGCTTCGCATAAAGCCTGGACTCTTTTTCCGCTTGCTGCAGCCGTGGCATAAATATGGCGGCCTACCTTGGTGGAACCCACGTAAGAAATACCCTTAACATCGGGATGGCTCAGTAACAGTTCTGCTTCTTTGCGACTGCAGGTTACCAGGTTTACCACTCCAGCGGGCAGACCGGCTTCAATAAGCAGTTCCAGCATTCTCATTGCTGTCTGGGGCACCTGGCTGGCTGCTTTTAAAACAAAGGTATTGCCAGTTGTGATGCACAGGGGAAGCATCCAACCGAAAGGGATCATCCCGGGGAAGTTGTAGGGAACAATACCTGCAAAAACCCCCAGGGGTTCCCTATACATTACCGTGTCATGTCCGCTTGATACATTCATGATCGAATCACCCTGCATCAAAACGGGGGCCGCACAGGCCAGCTCTACCACTTCAATGGCCTTGATGATATCGCCGCGTGCCTCATTGACGTTTTTACCCAGTTCGGTGCATACCACCATTGTCAGTTCTTCAATATTTTCTTCAAGAATGGTCTTAAAGCGAAACATTAGCTGAGCTCTTTCGGAAACCGGAGTGCTAGCCCAGGCAGGATAAGCAGCCTTGGCCGCTGCAACTGCTTCATCAACCTCTTCCCGGGTACAGCAGGGAGTTTCGGCGATAACCTTTCCGGTATTTGAATCCGTTACCGGCATGAAGATTCCGGTTTTCGAATCTTTCCATTCGCCACCGGCGCAGTACTTTAATCTTTTAACTGTCATCGGGACAACTCCTTAAGATTATTTATTACCGAGCTAAACGAAGGACTTCAGTTCACGTAGAACCTGCAAAAACTTTTATAGACTATCCTGGTATTATTATTTAATTGCTACTGCTGCTTTTTTCACCAGGATTGACCCTTTACGGCATTTATTAACACAATTTCCGCACTTGGTGCATACATCTGTATTGATCTGGTGCAAGCAATTCTTTTCGCCGCTGATTGCATTAACCGGGCAGGTTCTAGCACAGAGGGTACAGCCGATGCAGGTTTCTGCGTCTATATAGTATTCAAAGAGCGGTTTACATACACCGGCCCGGCAAAACTTTTCATTCGTATGCTCTTCGTATTCTTCCCTGAAATAGCGAATAGTGCTCAGAACAGGATTTGGACAGGTCTGACCCAGGCCGCAAAGTGAATTTTCCTTAATGTACAAGGCCAGCTCTTCCAGGAGATCAAGATCTTCCAACTTACCCAGGCCAAGAGTGATTTTTTCGAGTATTTCGAGCATTCGTTTTGTGCCTTCCCTGCATGGAGTGCATTTTCCGCATGATTCTTTCTGGGTGAAGGAGAGGAAATAATGAGCAAGATCCACCATGCAGGTTTGATTATCCATTACAACTAGGCCGCCTGAGCCCATTATCGCGCCTGCTTTTGTTAAAGAGTCATAATCAATAGGCAGTTCAAGCAGTTCAGGGGGAATGCACCCACCGGAGGGACCTCCTATCTGCACTGCTTTAAAACTGTTACCGGAGCGAACACCTCCACCGATATCAAACACTATTTCCCGGATGGTAATTCCCATCGGGACTTCAACCAGCCCCGAATTGTTAACCTTGCCGGTTAAAGCGAAGACCTTGGTACCCTTGCTGCTTTCTGTTCCCACGCTAGAAAAACTATCGGCACCCTTGCGCATAATTAAAGGTATATTGGCCAGAGTTTCCACGTTATTTATACAGGTTGGTTTTCCCCATAAGCCTTTAACTGCAGGAAAAGGAGGACGGGGACGAGGAACCCCGCGGCTTCCCTCTATTGATGCCAGCAGAGCTGTTTCCTCCCCGCAAACAAATGCGCCGGCTCCTTCCTTGACCTTAATCTGGAAAGAAAAATTGCTGTTCAAAATATTGTTACCGAGTAAGCCGTATTCCACAGACTGTTTTATGGCTGTCATTAAGCGGTTTACCGCCAGGGGATATTCTGAACGCACGTAAACATAACCCTCATTTGCGTTTATAGCTTTTCCGGCAATAAGCATGCCTTCCAGTACTGAGTGAGGATCACCCTCCAGAATACTGCGATCCATAAAGGCACCCGGGTCACCCTCATCGGCGTTGCAGATGATATATTTTTTTTCACTGCAGTTGTTTAATGCAAACTGCCACTTCATACCTGTTGGAAAACCGGCACCACCTCTTCCCCGCAGGCCGGAGTTCTGCACTTCCCTGACTGTGTCTTCAGGAGCCATGTTCAGGGCCCTTCGAAGTCCTTGGTAACCGCCCCTGATTATGTATTCGTCAATATTTTCAGGATCTATTACTCCACAGTTACGCAGAACGAGACGATGCTGTTTATTGTAAAAAATGATACTGTCATGGGAGGGTAGCCTTTTCCCGGTGACTGGATCTTTATAAAGCAAACGATCAACTATATTACCTTTTAACAAGTGTTCTTTCACCAGTTCAACAACATCTTCTTCTTTAACTTCACAATAAAAGGTATCCCCGGGGTTAACTATAATGATAGGCCCTTTTTCGCAGAAACCATGACAGCCCGACATTACAACTCTTACCTTGTTACATAGATGATACTTTTGCAGTTCTGCCATCAAGACATTGGAAATATCAAGGGCGCCTGATGATATGCAACCTGTACCGGCACAAATTAGGACGTGTTTTTCAATCAATTGACCAACTCTCCTCTCAAACTTAGTAAACCAGGCTTACTAGTTCCGGAATGCAGGCGATGTGAATATTTATTTACTATTGTTTCCCGTGCTTTTCTGCGTACTTGTTTTTCATGTCAAAGCGGGCCTCTCAGGCCGCAATCTAAAAATAGAGTGCGGCGGGTTTCCCTGCTATAAAAACACTGTTTGCAGCATGGTTCAATAAATAAGCTCAGTTTTATGGCTGATCCCCTTCCCCGGTTTCATCGAATGCTTCTAATATGTTAACTGCTTTATCGGGTTCAAGTTTGCCAAAGGTTTTATCATTAATGGTCATTACCGGTGCCAAACCGCAGGCCCCTATACAGGCAACTTCTTCGAACGTGAAGTTCATATTTGCAGTAGTTTCTCCCA
Source organism: uncultured Syntrophomonadaceae bacterium (assembly GCA_964492615.1). GTDB lineage: Bacteria > Bacillota > Dethiobacteria > DTU022 > DTU022 > JAABTH01. The sequence continues at coordinate 33,457 of CAZBKZ010000025.1, forward strand.
CTCCGACCTGTAACAGGTCCGCTATCTTATCAGAAACCTTTTTTGCTCCCCGTACATGACAGGCAGTCCCGCAGCAGAGGCGGATGATGTTCCTGCCCCTGGGGTTTAGGTGGAAACGGGCATAAAATGTTGCCACCCCGTAAACCCTGCTGTAGGGCAGACCAACAAAACCTGCTGTGTGGCGTAGGGCTTCTTCTGGGAGGTATCCCAGCTCTTCCTGGACTTCCTGAAGGATCGGAATCACTTCTTCTTTTTTCCCTGAGAAGGATGAAAAGATTTTATCCAGATTTTTATGCATTACAATAACGCCTCCGCTTTTTCTAACTTAACGGCGCACACCTTGTATTCAGCGGTTTTGGTAACCGGATCGAATGCAGCATTTGTCAGTTCATTTACCGGAGATTCACGGTAATGAAAAGTCATGAAAACCACTCCTGGGTTTACTTTATCGGTGATCCTGACAGCACTGATTATTGAACCTCTTCGTGAGGTAATGCGGATCCGATCATTCGGGCCGATCCCTATTGAAGCAGCATCCAGGGGATTAATTTCTGCACGTTCCATTGGATCGAGCATCCATAAACTGGCTGAATGACGGGTCATGATGTTGAAATGGTTTAACTTGCGTCCGGTTGTCAGCAGAATTGGGTACTCTGAATCCGTTAATTCTGCTGGTGGCTGATATTCAATCCCCTGCATCAGACCCTTGCCCCTGGGGAACTGCCCCTGGTGTAAAAATCTGGTCCCGGGGTGCCCTGTGTCAGGACAGGGCCACTGTAAACCTGTCTCTTCAATACGGGAGTAGGTTATTCCAGCATAGATCGGGGTCATATTCCTTACTTCTTCAAAGATCTCTTCCGGATGATCATAGTTCATATCATAGCCCATCCGTCTTGATAAATCAGAAATAATTTCCCAATCAGGCCGGCACAGCCCAGGTGGGTTTACTGCTTTACGTACCCGCTGCACTCTGCGTTCTGTATTAGTAAAGGTTCCGTCTTTTTCCGCGTAACATGCAGCGGGTAGAAAAACGTCGGCATAACTGGCGCTTTCAGTCATAAAAAGATCTTGAACTACAAGGAAATCAAGGTTTTTCAGTGCCATACGCACATGATTACTGTCTGGGTCAGTTAGAACCGGATCTTCACCCATGATATACATGGCTCGCAGTTTGCCGTAAAAAGCCATATCCAGCATTTCGGGGATCCTTAAACCCATTTTACGATCAAGCTTCCGGTTCCAGGCTTTTTCAAAACGTTTCACATTAGCTTCGTTTGAAATAGCCTGGTAACCCGGGAATACATTAGGAAGTGCCCCCATGTCACAGGCGCCCTGTACATTGTTTTGACCGCGCAAGGGGTTCACACCTGCGTTTTGCACACCAACATGACCGGTCACCATGGCTAAATTGGCCAGGTTCATTACGTTATCAGTACCGGTTGTGTGCTCGGTTATACCCAGGGTATAAAAAATGCCAGCCTGTTTTGTGTTGGAGTAGAGTTCTGCGGCTGTATACATCTTATCAACTGGAACGCCGGTTATTTCGCTTGCAATTTCCGGAGTATATTTTTTAACGACATCCCACATTTTCTCATAACCCTCACATCGTTCTTTGATATAATGGTAGTCTGCCCAGCCCTCATTTACTATGATGTTTAAAAGACCATTGATCAGGGTGGAATCAGTTCCGGGTTTAAGCTGCATCCAAACCGTTGCATTTTCGGCTATCTCAGTCCGCCTGGGGTCAGCTACTATCAGTTTTGCTCCTCTTTGTACCGCTTGTTTCATCTTGTTTCCGATGATCGGATGTGCTTCTGTAGGGTTAGAACCGATCACGAACAACAAATCATTCAATTCAATTTCCGATATAGAATTTGTCATTGCCCCGCTACCGAATACAGTGGCCAGACCGGCCACAGTTGGAGCATGTCAGGTCCGGGCGCAGTGGTCAACATTGTTGGTGCCGATTACCGCTCGCATAAATTTTTGCATCAGCCAGTTTTCTTCATTTGTGCAGCGGGCTGAACTTAAAGCTGCAATAGCGCTACTGCTGTCATTGGCGATTATTTCCCTAAAACTGGATACAACTAGGTTAAGAGCTTCTTCCCAACTGGTTTCGAAAAATACTTCGTTTTCTTTAATTAAAGGGCTTGTAATCCTTTCCGGACTATAGATTAAATCGCTGTGGAATCGCCCTTTTACGCATAGTGAGCGGCCGTTAACCGGGGCTTTTGGATTGGGAGTAACTCCCACTATATGGCCATCTTTTATGTTCAAATCAAAATTACAGCCTGTTCCGCATAAAGGACAGGTTGTCCTTACTTTTTTTAACTCCCAAGTTCGGCTTTCAAGTAACTGTTTATTTTGCAGGGCTCCAGTGGGGCAGATGCTGATGCATTGACCGCAAAAACGACAGATGTCAGCATCAAGGGGAAGATTGTAGGGGGTTGTAGCTATCGTGTGAAAACCTCTGCCGGTAAAATCAATCGCCCCGGTTATTTGTATGTCATGGCACACCTGAACACATTTTCCGCAGAGGATGCATTTGTTATGGTCACGTTCAATCAGATGGTTATTCTTGTCGATCTTATATTGTTTAACTTCACCTTTAAAACGGCTTTCCTTGACTTTGTATCGGTGGCAGTAATCCTGTAATCGACATTCTCCCGCTTTAGCGCAAGTTAGACAATCCTGGGGGTGGTTGGCCAGCAGGAGTTCCAAGTTCATCCTGCGCGCCCGTGTTATTCGATCAGATTCTGTGCATACTACCATATCGGGTTTGACAGGGGTAGAGCAGGCCATTTGCAGGTTTCGTGAGCCTTCAACATCTACCACGCACATTCTGCAAGCGCCGGTCGTTGTTAATTCGGGGTCATAGCAAAAACTTGGTATTTCGACATTTACCGTTCTGGCTGCTTCCATGATTGTCATGTTTTCCGGGATGGTTGCAATCCTACCATCAATGGTAACTTTGATCATAGAATGATTCCTCCTGTGAATTGGTACTATTACTTACATTACTGGGCCTGACTGGAAAAAGCAGGCTTAACCTGTTATGTCGATCATGACATAATGATTATAAAAAAAATCTCTTCTTTTCAGTTTACTTTAGAAGAAACATTTTTATAGACCGAAGTAATAATATCATTATTCTCCTTTAAATATCAAGACAATTGTTACCGAGATGATATTTTGTTACAGAT
>CAZBKZ010000026.1:0-32728 GCA_964492615.1 uncultured Syntrophomonadaceae bacterium
ACGTGGCTATCTTCGCTCCGTGGTAGGTTATGGTATCGCGCAGGGGAAACACAGGGCAGCAACCGCCTTTTAAATATTGTTAAATGGCAAGCAATTCATATTATACCATACCGCCAGGCATGATAATTCTGACCATAATAAACAATTTTACTATAATTAGATTTTTTTAACGTCCAAAAAAAGGGTTTTCTGCAGGCATATGGAATGGATATAAGGGAATGACATATCTATACATATATATACCACAGGTAAGGACCACGAGGTGAAGGAATGCGCATTATAGTTCTGGGCGGAGCCGGAGATATGGGAGCCGAAACGGTGCATGACCTGTGCCGGTTCTCAAATGCAACAGAGATAATTATTGCCGACAGGAACAGGAAGGCAGCTGAAGCTGTCGCCGCATCAACCGGAGACCCGAGGGTAAAAGTAAAAACAGTTGACGCCACCTCGAGGGAGGAATTAATCGCCCTAATGAAAGGTAACCCGGTCGTGGCCGGGGCCCTCGGCCCTTTTTACCGGTTTGAAAGATTTATTGTTGAAGCAGCCCTTGTTGCAGGAGCCAACTACGTGAGCATCTGTGACGACCACGATGCAGCCGATTCAGTTTTAGCCCTTGATGATATTGCCCGTCAGCGCGGACGGCGGATAATGACCGGCCTGGGCTGGACTCCGGGTTTAAGCAACATGCTGGCGCGCAAGGGTTACGAGGAACTGGAAGAGGTAGAAGAGATAAATGTATACTGGGCCGGCAGCGCCGGTGACAGCAAGGGCCTGGCGGTAATTATGCACACAATGCATATCTTTACAGGCAAGGCCATCTCTTTTCAGGAGGGACGACACGTTGCGGTTAAAGCGGGATCGGACCGGGAAACAGTTGAATTCCCCCCGCCGATAAACGAGGTGAAGATGTACCATCTCGGGCACCCGGAACCTCTTACCCTGCCCCGTTACCTGAACGGGCTGCAGAAAGTTACCCTGAAGGGCGGGCTGGCTGAAAATTATCTTACCGGGCTGACCAGGCTTGTTGCGGCGCTGAAACTTAGCAGCACTCCTACAGGCAAACAGGTGATGGGGGTAATCTTGAAAGGGTTGATGCCCATATTCCCGAAGGATAAAAAACGTAAAGTATCGGGTATCAGGGTTGATATACACGGCAGACGCGGCGGCAGGCCGATTAACATTTCGTATGCCGCCATCGACAAGATGCGCCGCCTGACCGGTATACCACTAAGCGTGGGGACAATTATGATGGCGGAAAACAGGATCGGCCGTTTTGGCGTTTTTGGCCCCGAAGCTGATAGCGCGGTTCAGACTGACAGTTTTTTGGAAGAACTGGCAAAACGCGAGATCGTAATCGGCCGGCGGGAGCTGGAGCAAACCGGCAGCGGCTAAAACAGCCAGATAAAGCTGCCGTTTAAAGGTTAAACACAGGTAAAAAGCAGAAGAATTATAAAAGGGTGGTGTTCTACGGGAACACCACCCTTCAATATTTCAATTATTACAGGCCGCTAAAGCTGCCGTTCGCTACTGCTCAACCTTGTCGATACGGATGGCACAGACCTTTGTTTCGGGGGTCTTAGCCACCGGGTCAAGAGCGCTGCTGGTGAGCAGGTTGGTGGGGCACTCGGCAAAGTGGAAACTGAGCGAGGCCACCCCCGGCTGGCTGCGATTGGTAATGGTTGCCTTAACCTGCAGCTTGCCGCGTCGCGATTTAACCTCGACCAGGTCGCCGTCGTTGATGCCCATTTTTTCGGCATCGGCCGGATTAATCAGGATCTGCTCGCCCCCACTGAGCAGGTCAAGCCCTTCTGAATAGCGGGTCATGGTGCTGTGGAACTGGAAGAGGCTGCGCTCGGTGGTCAGCACCAGCGGGAAATCGAAATCGCAGCAGTCTTCCGAAGGCCGATATTCAAGGGGAACCAGTTTGGCCTTACCGCTTGGGGTAGCGAATTTTTCGGTATGCAGGATCGGCGTTCCCGGGTGGTCGGCCGAGGGGCAGGGCCACTGGATGCTGCCCTGATCCAACCTTTCGTAGTTGATCCCTGCATAGCTGGGTGTAAGGGATGCCATCTCGTTGAAAATTTCTTCAGCGCTGTGATAGGCAAAGCCTTCACTGCCCATTTCATTGGCAATAGCGCTGATAATCCACCAGTCGGGCTTCGACTCCCCGACAGGATCGATCACGCGGCGCACCCGCTGTACGCGCCTCTCGGTATTGACAAAGGTGCCGTTCTTTTCGGCAAACGAGGCTGCCGGCAAAACAACATCGGCTTTCTGAGCTGTTTCGTTGAGGAATATATCCTGGACAACAAAGAAATCAAGCTTCTCCATCGCTTCAATTGAATGGGCGGCATTGGCCTCGGTAAGAACTGGGTTTTCACCAATCAGGTAAACAGCCTTGATTTCTCCCCGGTGTGCAGCATCAAATATTTCCGTATGGGTAAGGCCTGGCTTGCCGCTTAAGGGTACACCCCAGGCTTTTTCAAACTTCTGCCGGGCTTCTTCGTTATCCACCTTCTGGTAACCGGTGAAAACGTTGGGCAGTGAACCCATGTCACAGGCTCCCTGCACGTTATTCTGGCCGCGCAAGGGATTAACCCCCGCGGATACACGGCCGAGGTTGCCGGTAAGCAGGGCCAGGTTACTGACGGCCAGCACATTATCGGTGCCATGCGAGTGCTGGGTTATACCCATGCAGTAGAGAATGGACGCAGGCCCGTTTTCGGCATACATCCTGGCTGCTTTAACCACATCGTCCCAGGGCACGCCGGTTATGTCGCTGACAAACTCTGGAGTATAGGCTTGCAGCGACTCCTTAAACTTAGCGAAGTCATCAACCCGCTGCTCAATATATTCCTGGTCGTGCAGCCCTTCATCGACAATTATTTTAGCCATGCCCATCAGCAGGGCTACATCACTGCCCGGTTTCAGGGGCAGGTGCAGATCGCCATGCAGAGTTAAAGGTACCTCCTGGGGATTGATCACGATCAATTTAGCACCGTTGCGCACCGCTTTCTTAACCTGGTAGCCGATTATCGGGTGGGCCTCAGTGGTACTTGTTCCGACTGCTATAATACATTTTGAATCGGCAATTTCTGCAATGGAATTAGTCATTGCCCCGCTGCCCAGTGCTGTGGCCAGACCGGCCACGGTGGGAGCGTGTCAGAGACGGGCGCAGTGATCAATATTATTCGTTTCCATCACCGCGCGGGTAAATTTCTGCATTACGTAATTATCTTCACTGGTACACTTGGCCGAAGCAATAGTAGCAAACTGATCGCCTTTATATTGGCCCAACTTCGTAGCAACAAGATTTATTGCCTCTTCCCAGCTTGCTTCAACCAGCTCGCCATCCTTGCGAATAAGCGGTTTGGTCAGACGATCGGGATGGTTGACAAAACCAAGGCCAAAGCGTCCTTTAACACATAGACTGCCGCCGCTGGCCGGGCTGTCGGGCACAGCCCGCGAAGATACAACCTTGTTGCCGCGGGCACCGACTATGATCCCGCAGCCGCAGCCGCAGAAGGGACAGATCGTTTCGACTTCATAAGTCGGTTCAACCGCTTTACGCGGAACCAGGGCTCCGACAGGGCAACGGGCCACGCATTCACCGCAGGTAACACAGGTCGATTCAAGAATCGGTTTATCACCGAGGACGGCAATACGGGTATTAATACCACGGTATGCAAAATCGATGCAGGCATCGCCCTGGATTTCCTCGCAGGTGCGCACGCAAATTCCGCAGAGCACGCACTTGTTCATGTCGCGTATATAATAAGGGTTGGAATCATCGATGGGAGTATCAAGCACCGGGTGACGCATGGCTTCGAGCCGTTCTTCATCAAGCCCGATATAGCTGGTCAGCTCCTGGAGCTTGCATTTGCTGTTCATGGAGCAGCTCTGGCAGTTATAATCGTGGTTCAAAACCAGCAGCTCCAGGTTTACTTTACGGGTCTGGTCCAGCTCTTCACTGGCAGTAGTAACCACCATGCCTTCTTCAACAGGGGTCATGCAGGATACGGTCGGCCTGCGGCCCTCAATTTCGACCAGGCAGAGGCGGCAGATTCCCACAGAGGTAAGATCGGTGTGATCGCACAGGTGGGGAATGTAAATTCCGTTGGCCAGGGCTGCACGCAGGATGGTGGTACCCGGCTCTGCTTTTACTTCGACTCCATCTATAGTAAGGGTAATCAGCTCTGACATTTGCTTCCCTCCTCGCAGGCTTCTCTCGCTTCAACTAATTCAGGCAGCCCTTCGGATTTAACCTGGACAGCACGCACCTTCTTCGGGCATACATCGTAGCAGGCCCCGCATTTAATACAAAGCTCCTGGTTAATCTCGTGAGCCTCTTTCTTCTCTCCGGTTATAGCCTCAACCGGGCACTCCTTCTTGCAGCGCTGGCAGCCGATACACTTTTCGGGATCGATTGTGTACTGGAGGAGAGGCTTACAGACGAGGGCAGGACAGCGTTTTTCAAAAACATGTGCTTCATATTCATGCCGGAAGTAGCGCAGGGTGGTCAGCACAGGGTTGGGAGCGGTCTGACCGAGCCCGCACATGGAGCCTTTTTTAATGGCCCAGGCCAGCTCTTCAAGCAGCTTGAGGTCTTCAGGCTTTCCGCGGCCCTCGGTAATATCTTCGAGAATGTTATACATCTGGGTCGTACCGAGACGGCAGGGCGCACACTGGCCGCACGATTCTTTCTTGGTGAAACTGAGAAAATAGCGGGCCATGTCGACCATACAGGTTTCTTCATCGACAACAACCAAACCGCCCGAGCCCATCATTGCCCCGGCAGCAGTCAGTGAATCAAAGTCGATCGGCAGGTCGAGGTGTTCCTCGGGGATACAGCCCCCGGAGGGCCCGCCGATCTGCGCCGCTTTGTACTTTTTCCCATCACGGATACCACCGCCGATTTCAAAGACAACTTCACGAATGGTCACCCCCATCGGCACTTCGACCAGTCCGGTATTATTAACTTTGCCGGTCAGGGCAAAAACCTTGGTACCCTTGCTGCCCTCGGTGCCGACGGAAGCAAATTTTTCTGCCCCGTGGCGCAGAATCAGGGGTACATTGGCCAGGGTTTCCACGTTATTGATACAGGTCGGCTTGCCCCAGAGCCCCTCGACAGCGGGGAAAGGTGGGCGATGTCGCGGAACACCCCTCTTACCCTCTATCGAGGCAAGCAGGGCTGTCTCTTCACCGCAGACAAAAGCGCCGGCCCCTTCCTTGATTTTAATTTTAAAGTTAAAACCGAGACCGAGCACGTTTTCACCGAGCATACCATATTCTTCAGCCTGCCTGATTGCCGTGCGCAGGCGCTTGATTGCCAGGGGATACTCGGAGCGCACGTAAATATAGCCTTCATCAGCCCCTATGGCCCTCCCGGCAATGCACATGCCTTCCAGCACGGCATGGGGGTCGCCTTCCAGCAGGGAGCGGTCCATGAAAGCGCCGGGGTCTCCTTCATCGGCGTTGCAAACTACGTATTTTTTATCATTTTTACTGCTATTGGCAAACTGCCACTTCATGCCGGTCGGGAAACCGGCCCCGCCCCGGCCGCGCAGCCCGGAACTTTTAACCTCGTTAACCACATCCATCGGTTCCATTTTCAGAGCATTCTTCAAGCCTTTATATCCACCGCGTATTATATATTCATCAATATTTTCCGGATCGATTACCCCGCAGTTGCGTAAAGCCTGGCGCAGTTGCTTGTGATAGAACATAATCTGGTCATGCGACACATGAGTTTCATCATTAATTGGGTCATGGTAGAGAAGGCGCTCAATCATGTTGCCCTTAAGCAGGTATTCTTCGACAATTTCCTTTACATCTTCGGGCTGCACCCCGCAGTAAAAAACATCTTCGGGATAGACAATAAAGATGGGGCCTTTTTCACAGAAACCGTGGCAGCCAGACATGATTATCCGCACTTTATCGGTTAAACCGTGCTTTTCGAGCTCTTCGATCAGGGCTTCCTTAACTTCAAGGGCTCCTGAGGAGATACAGCCCGTTCCGGCACAGATTAGAATATGTCTCTCATACAAAGTGTTTATCGCTCCTTTCGTTTATCAATTTTGCCCGGGAAATAGTTATTGCTCCCGGAACAGGGGGCTGTGCGAATACCTGTCGGTTATTTGCTGCCGCGCCTCTTTGCATTCTTCACTTTCATGACAGAGTGGCCCTTCCAGGCAGCACTCTACGAACTGCTCGCACGGTTTTTCCTTGCTGTTAAAACATTTTTCACAGCAGTGATCTATAAAATGTTGCATTTAATCCTGTCCTCCTTCCGGTTCAGGATCAAATTTTTCGATGATATCCCTTGTTTTATCGGGATTAAGCTTGCCGAAAGTTTTTTCATCGATGGTCATCACGGGGGCCAGCCCGCAGGCACCGATACAGGCAACCTCTTCATAGGTGAATTTCATATCCCCGGTAGTTTCGCCGACACCGATTTTTAAAACATCTTTAACCTTGTCAGCCACTTTTTTTGCTCCACGGACGTGACAGGCTGTGCCGCAGCAGAGGCGAACTATATGCTTGCCCCGGGGGTTAAGGTGAAAACGGGCGTAAAAAGTTGCCACACCAAAAACCTTGCTTTCGGGAACCCGCACAAAACGGGCCACCCTTTGCATCGCTTCCTCGGGCAGGTAACCGAGCTCTTCCTGAACATCCTGCAGAACAGGAATCAGCTCATTCTTCTCCCCCTTGTAGGAAGCAAACACTGCTTTGAGTTGTTCTTCCACGAAATCACTCCCCTTACCACTGTTGTTAAACTGATATTATGTAATCCCCGGCTGTGATTAACAGACTTATTCTTATTCTCGTTTTGACTGTATTAATCCTGCCGTTGTTTGACAAATTCCACCTTGCCGGGAATAGACGCAATAGAGAGTATAGATAGACACTTTAACCAGCCCGTCGGACGTCTGTGACAGAAAGCACCGGGCAAAAAAAACGGGAGTATTAGACCCCCGTTTTTTAAAGGCAACCAGTTATTTTAATCAATCAGCAAAATGTTTCTTGTGATCGCTTGTAAAGTTCTACCCTCCAGAACCACGATCATTTAAGCAGTTCTTTCGCCCTCGTAACGGAGCGGCTGATTCCCTCATAACCGGTGCAGCGGCAGAGGTTACTTTCAAGCCACTCACGGGTTGTCACATCCGAAGCAGCAGGGTGCTTTTCCAGTAATGCGTAGGCATTGACCAGGAACCCGGAAGTGCAGTAGCCACACTGGAAACCTCCCTCTTCCCGAAATGCCTGTTGAATTGCCGTATCTTTAAGCCCTTCAACGGTGGTAACCGTGCGCCCCACCGCCTCAACGGCGAGAACCAGGCACGATTTAACCGGCAGCCCGTCCAGCAGAACAGTACAGGCTCCACAGTCGCCGTTCTCACAACCAGGTTTGGGCCCGGTCAGACCCAGTTTTTCACGCAGCACCCTTAACAGGGTTTCAGAAGGGCGCACGATAACCCGGCGCTCTTCGCCGTTAACCGTCAGGATAATTTCACTTTCCCGTTTATATGCTTTACTCATCGCACTCCCTCCATTTCTTCAAGTGCCTGCTCCAGGTCGATCCGCCAGAGTCTTTCCCGGTAAGCGGCGGAGGCAAGGTCGTCATCACGGACCTTACCCGGAAGCAGGGAAAGGGATTTTTCAACCTTTTCACTGTTAGTCAGGGAGCTGTCATTCAGCAGGTCTTCCAGGGCTGCTTCCCTGAAAGGAAAGGCACAGAGACCGCTGACTGCAGCAGTGAGAAGCCCGTTCAACCGCATTAAGGCCAGGTGAACCAGGGGGTAATCTACCGGCCCGTGTTTTTCACGCCTTTTATGCCACCAGGCAGCTTGCAGGGCAGCATTGGGAACCAGCAGCTGAACTAAAAATTCTCCTTTTTCCAGGAGCATCCTTTTATTAAAGAGCTGCATCAGTTCTACTGTGCGGCTGCCTTCCGGTCCGGCCAGCACCGCCCTGGCATCGCCGAGCAGAAATGGAAGCAGCGCTTCGCGGTAGGGCAAACGGCCGCAGATATTGCCGCCCAGGGTCAGACGGTTGCGCACGGTGCGATCGGCAACAGGACGCGCCACCCCGGCCAGCAGGGGAAATTGTTCCTGTTCCGTCAGGAAACTGAGGGACAGGGCAGCGCCGACTTTGAGGGTATCTTTTCCGGGCTGCCAGGCAACTGATTCCGGAATATTTTTTAAATCAATAACCGCCCCGGTGCTGATCTTTGATTGGCGACCGAAAGAGATTATTTCTGTTCCTCCGCCGTAATAGAGCGGATTCCTGTCTTCTTGATCAAGGGTGGTATAAAGGTCAACCGCTTCCTCGATGCTTTCCGGTGCATAATACTGAAAATCAAAGGGAATCACTTTGCAGCCTCCTCTCCCGTTTCCCAGATATACTGCGGAGTCAGGGGCAGCCTGTTAAGCGGTCTGCCCAGCGCACGCGAAAGCGACCCTGCCAAAGCTCCGGGCATACCCAATACACCCTGTTCGCCAAGGCCCCGGGCACAGAAGGGTCCGTCGCGCTGCGGGGTTTCAACAAAGTCTACTTTATATTGTGGTTCTTCGCCAAAGCGCAGAATCTTATAACCGCGCAGGTTGTCGTTAACTACCCGGCCCTGCCTGTTGAGGGTAAAACCTTCCCAACCTGCATAGCCAAGCCCCATCGACATACCGCCGACAATTTGGCCGCGCGCCAGGAAGGGATTGATTACCCGGCCGACATCCATAACGCAGGCAGCCTGCAGAACCCGGTAAGTGCCGTCGGTAGGATCCAGTTCCACTTCTACACCCTGGGCGCCCATGGTCCATTCAAGGGCAGGCCGCCCTGCTCCGGTTTCGGGATCAATGGCGGTGAGGCGGCGCGAAATATACCGACCCACACCGATTACCTGCCCTTCGATTGCCTGGCCTTCGGGATACATATAACCCAGCGCAACCTCGCTCATCGGCAAGCTTATTTCCGGTTCGTCAGCAAGGTAAACCCGCCCCCCGCCAACGGCCAGATCATTTGGCGGACAGTGCAGGACGATTGAAGCGGTTCTTTTCAACTGCCTGATTGCATCATCAGCAGCTTCCAGCAGGGCTCGTCCAATCATGAACAGGCTGCGGCTGGCCGCTGTTGCCCAGTCGTGAGGAGCAACCCTGGTGTTAACTTCATCGACAACGTGTACCTGTTCGGGAGTAATACCCAGCTTTTCAGCCAGAATCTGGGCCAGGGCGGTTTTCGTTCCCTGTCCCATATCGATGATTCCGCAGTGCAGGTTTACTGTTCCGTCTTCGTTAAAGGTAAGAATTGCCCCGCCATCGGCATTGGTGGGCATAGCCGGGGCTTTCCAGAATACTGAGACACCTTTACCCCTGACTTTACCGTCAGGCATAACCCGGCGGGCCCCCTGGTCCCACTCAATTAAGGTGGCTACTTTTTTCAGGCAGCTCCGCAGATCACCTGTATTGGCATCCATGGGGCTGCAGGTTGGAGTGGTATCGCCCGCCTTAATGGCATTAAGCAAGCGAAATTCAAGGGGGTCAAAACCGGCTTTTTCGGCCAGTAAATCAATCGCTCTTTCCATAGCATAGGCCAGCTCGATGTGACCGAAGCCCCGATATGCGGTAGCAAAAGGATGGTTGGTATAAACGCATAGCGAATCACAACTTACATTGAGCAGCCGGTAGGGCCCGGTGCAGGCAATTGCCGCTGCCCTGCTTATATTCACGGCATAATCAGCATAGGCTCCGCTATCGAAAAAGTAATGGATTTCCGCCGCCTGCAGCAGACCGTCGATTGAGCAGCCCAGTTTTACTTTCGCCTCCAGCCCTGTGCGACCCGGTGAGGAAACAAGATCGTTTTCACGGCTGTTTACCAGGCGAACCGGGCGGCCATCGACTGCCTTTGAAAGCAGGTAAGCAAGGCCTTCCAGCTGGATACCCGCTTTTCCGCCAAAACCTCCACCCAGAGGATATGTGATAACAGTAATTTGCCCGGCAGGCAGGTTAAAAGCCGCGGCCAGGAGACTGCGGACAACAAAAGGGGCCTGGGTGGTTGAATGTATTATTACCTGACCGTCATCCTGGATTTCCGCTGTTGAGGCTCTTGTTTCCATGGCCACATGGTCACCGGGCGGAAAACTGAACGATTCTTCAATTATGGTTTGGGAGGCTCCAAAACCTGCTTCCGGGTCGCCCTTGCGGATTTTGGTGCGGTTGGCAATATTACTGCCCGGCTCGGGCATGATTGCCGGTATGTGGCTGTATTGTTCCATCTCTTCATGAAGAAGAGGGGCATCGTCAGCAAGCGCTTCGGACGGGGTGCGAACCACCGGCAGCTGCTCGTACTCCACCCTGACCAGGTCCAGAGCGGCACGCGCCTGATCCTCACTGTCGGCAACAACCGCGGCAACCGGTTCCCCGTAGTGCCTCACCTTCTTACGGGCCAGCGGGGGTTTATCACCCAGGTAAATGCCGATGTTGCCCGGGATATCTTCACCGGTAAGAACGGCTCTCACCCCGGGAGCTTTCAGAGCCGAAGAGAGATCAACCTTCCGGATCAGCGCATGAGCATGCGGACTGACCACCAGGGCTGCATGCAGCATATGCGGCATCAGCCTGTCGCCAAGGTAATGCAAACGGCCCCGCACCTTGGCCTGTCCGTCCCGTCCACGAAGCGGGGCCCCAACATACTTTTCATGTTGCATGGTAATAAGCTCCTTCCCGCGTTTTGTTTGTAAACTTTCTTAATGATTCGACTGCAGCAGCTTCATTCCTGCCACTAATCCTATTTAGTTGCTTATATTCAACCGGATCGGCATTGCTGGATGGGGTGGTTTTGATTTATAATGGAAATGAAAAACAGTCGATTGCCTGCTGCAAAAGCAGGATTTTGACCCTGAGGGTGGAAAAGAAATATAGCTTACCGCTCTGGATAGTTTTTTTACCAGCTGCCGAAAAGATAAATAGGGAGGTTATAAAATGTTTGTGCGCGATTACATGTCTATCAACCCTGTTACAATTGGCCCGGAAGATTCTGTCGGACATGCCCTCGAGTTAATGGATAACCATTCGATTAGAAGGCTGCCGGTCCTGCAAAACGGAAAAATTGTCGGCCTGGTTACCAACCAGGACCTGCTGAAGGCTTCTCCTTCACCGGCCACCAGCCTCTCCATTCATGAAATTAATTACCTTTACCCCAAGATTAAGATTAAAGAAGTAATGACTAAAGATATTGTTTCTGTTACCCCTGATACTGTTATTGAACAGGCAGCGGTAATCATGAGAGAAAATAAAATAGGGACGCTGCTTGTAGAACAACAGGGCAAACTGATGGGCCTGATAACCGAAAGTGATCTTTTTAAAGCATTTATCGATGTATTCGGGTTTGATTATTCCGGGGCCAGGCTGGCTATCGCCGTTGAAGATGATATCGGCGTTCTCGGTAAAATAGCCGAGACAATCAGCAGCATGGGCATTAATATTATCAGTGTAGTTGTGGTACGCAAGAGTGAAGGCGGGGCCAACCTGATCCTGCGCCTGAAAACAGACGATGTCGAAGATATCCGCGCCAAACTTGAAGATAAGGGTTACAAGATTGTTGAATAGTCTTTGCCCTGCATAATCTTTTTAAACCAGGTTAAGCAAAACCCCGGAAATATTTTCGGGGTTTTTTATTTTTGTTACTTAAATTACCAGCGAAAGAGCCGATAATAATTAGGAGAGAAAGATGCCGGTTAGTATCATTTATACAAATAACCAGTGGAGGGCATCGTGATGACAACTTACCAGGGAGAACAGAACAACAGAACGGCTGCTTTAATTTCGGGGCGCTTCCGCCATCTGAAAGGCATCCTGTATGCTGCTGCAGCGGCAATTTGCGGAGTTGTGTTTTTATACCTGCTGCCTTTATTTTCAGCAACCGAATCAGCACTGGTCGGCCTGATCCCGGGCGTGGCCATTGCCGCTATTTTATTAGCTTACCACTTCGGGGTAAATGGGCTGGCGGCAGGGATGGCCCTTAACCTGTCTGCAGCAGCAGCAACACTTTTTTCAGATGAGCAGATATCTTCAACCGTTTTAACAGCACTGCTGCTGGTGCTGCTATATTCGGCAGCCGGGGCAACCGTAATCTTTTTCTGGCGTAAAAAAGAGCTGGCCGGCCAGCAGAACCTGCGCTGGCTTTCGGCTACCGATTCGCTGACCCAGGTATACAACCACCGCTATTTTCACCAGCGTCTCGAGGAGGAACTTTCCAGGGCCAGAAGAACAAAAACTGAGGTCAGCCTTGCCTTTATCGATCTCGATAAATTTAAACAGTATAACGACCAGAACGGGCATATTATGGGCGACCAGGCCCTGAAAAAAACTGCCGCTTTTCTGGACAGGGAAACCAGGCTCAGCGATATTGTCTGCCGCTACGGGGGAGATGAGTTTGTAATCATCCTTCCCGATACTTCTGCTGAAGAAACTGCCCTGATCGCAGGCCGGCTGGGAGAGCATTATAAACAATGCAAAATGCCGGCAGCTGCAGGCTCACAAACATCTTTAACCCTGTCTATCGGCATATCATCGTCACCCGGGCGGGCAGCCGATCACGATGAACTGATCAGGCAGGCCGACAGGGCTTTATTCACAGCCAAGGAACAGGGGAGAAACCTGACCGTGGTTTATTCCGGTGAGCCGGCCGGTTCCGAGCCGACCAGAGATAGTCTGTTCTCATTCGAACGCTGTGAAAAAAGCCTGATCGAAAGTTACAGGGCTTTAAACAACAGTCTCAGGAATTGCAGCCGGACCCAGGTGGGAAATAAAACGGACGGGAATGGAGGCAGCCATGTTATCTCTTTCGGCAGGGCAATCGGCCTCGGCCACGGCAAGATTGATGCCGATAAACTGGCACCCTACTTCGAAGAACTCAATCTTCACTGATTTAATGCTGCTTCGGCAAGCAATTCTTTAAGTGTTTCGACAGGAATGGCAAGGCCGAGAGACTCTGCTGCATCTTCACCGCGGATAGTAGCAAAAACAACTCCGATCACTTCACCAGCCCGGTTAAAAACCGGGCTGCCGCTGTTACCCGGGTATATTTCAGCAGCGATAACCATTGACCGACCGGAGCCGTCCCCGGTCTGCCTGTAGCCGGCCAGAGTTCCCCTGTTGGCAATACGGGTATACTGGAGGGGGTTACCGATAACCAGCAGTTCATCGCCTGGAAGGAGTGAATCATCAGCCAGAGTTAAAACCGGCAGGTCGGAAGAATCAAGGGGAATCAAGGCCAGGTCGGCCTGCTCACTGACATACCATTCGCTGGCAATAAATGTACCTTGTTCGGGAAATGAAACCCTGATCAGCGAAGCATCTTCAACCAGGTGCCGGTTTGTTACAACCAGCCCCCGGGGAGATATATTGAAACCGCTGCCGCCCAGTTCCCCCTGGGGCGCTGTTGAGGTACTACTGACCTGCAGGCGCACCACGGCAAGGGACAGCTCACCGACCAGGGGATCAGAGGAAAGACTCCACGATTCCCGCAGAAAGTTAAAAGCAGGCCCGGTAAATAAAGAGAGCCACCTGGCAGTAAGGGTTACGACAAAAAGAACGGCCAGGCCCAGGGCAACAGCTTTTACAGCAATAACCCTTCCGCGGCGGTAATCGTCCGGGGGCTCTTCCCGGCCGGCCTGTTCATACTTGCGGTTTATTTCATCAATTAGAGCGCGATCTTCTTCAATATCTCCGACGTTGTTTCATCCTTTCCGAGCCGTTTAAATACCGGCTTTGTTGTTAAGTTAATAGCCTGACTATATAATTAATATATCACATTGCACTGAAGGTGTTATCATGACAGGAAATTACGATGACAAACCGCTGAGCCCCGGAGAAAAACAAACCCTGAAGAAAAAAATCCACCGGGCGCTGGTCGAGGCAAGAAAAGCGAGGTTCAACGGAGATGAAGAAGAAGTTCGTAATATTGTCCAACAGATCATCAGTGAAGCGGCACCTGCCGCATACAAGGCCAGCAGGGAAGGAGCTTTCAACTGGGTGGTGGAAGAGTTGAAGCCCCTCGACGAACTGCTGCTGCCCGATGATGAAGAGTTACCCTAGATAAATATAAAGTATGCAACCAGCCCGATGATCAGGGCCAGCGGTATAACCACCACGATCAGGAAATAGATCAGGTAAACCAGGATAGACATCCCGGTTGTCAGCTGGTGACTCTCCCTGACGGCAATAACCTGAAGGACCAAAACCCAGACAGAGAGGCCGAAGGTGATCAGCCCACCCAGGATCGACCCGGCCATACCGATGAAACCGGTCAACACATTTACCGGGGCTGCGATTATCTGGGGAAATGAGGCAAAAGCAAAGGCCGAAAGCATACCACCGTAACCACCTGTTCCCTTGAATAAACGGGCCAGAGGGTGAATGATACCGGTTGAAATAAACAGGTAAAGAATAGCAATAACCAGTGTACCGACGATCATCAGCGGAGTGCTGATAGTCAGGCCGGTGGTGAACATGAACTGATCAAGCACTTCTTCGGTTTGCAGGTTAGCCGAACTGGAAAGGGCATTCAGCAGGGCTACTCCCAAAAATATCAGCAGGGCCCAGCCCAGAGGCCTGGCCGCGGAAATCTCATTTAAAGTTTTGGCCGGATGGGTAAATACACCAGACAGCCATTCGAGTATTTTATCTCCCAAGCGATAACCTCCCATTCTATTTTAGCTTCATTCTATTATATCTAACGCAGCTGGTAGCGTATATCGGGAGCTATTCCCTCGCGCAGCAGATCGAGCAGGATCACTTCGGGGCCGAGCGCTGTTTTTTCAAAAGCAGCCACAACCCGGTAGCCAAACTCGAAAAGCTGGGTAAACATAGACGGCTGGGGAAATTCATAGCGGACCGGTTTTTCAAAACCATTGAGCTCCGCCAGGTAATCGATCGCCTCCTCCAGGCCGCCAAGACGATCGACAAGGCCCAGTTCGAGGGCCTGCGATCCCATGTAAAGCTGACCGGTTGCCAATCTTCTGACCGACTCTACCGGCAGATCGCGATCCGCTGCCACATCACGGATAAACTGGTCGTAAGCCACATCGGAAATTTCCTGCATGATTTCGCGCTCTTCTTCGGTGAGGGTCCGGCTAAACATATCTTTATGCTCGCCCGACTTAAAGGTTTCCACTTCAATGCCAAGCATTTCGTAAAGGCCGTCCGTATTCATCAGGGTGCTGATTACCCCGATTGAACCGGTCATCGTCCCCGGTTGAGCCACTATCGCCTGCGCCGGGGCAGAGATGTAATAACCTCCCGATGCAGCCATGTCACCCATGGAGACCACAACCGGTTTTTCAAAGTTGCGAACCATGGCCGCTATCTCCTGGGAAGCGGCAATTGAACCGCCCGAACTGTCGACCCTGAGCACCACACCCTTGATGCTTAGATCATCGGCAGCTTGCTTGAGCTGGCTGTAAACCAGGCGTGGAGAAATTCCTCCCCCGTAAATAAAACTTCCCGCCGCCGATTCCTGGATAGTTCCCGACAGGGTAATCACCACAATGCGGTCTTCTCCCCCGCTGAACGATTCTGACGTGGTACTAATCCGGTTCAGGAAAGGTATAATGGCAACAGCAAGAACTGCTACAACAATTAAAACAATAATAAACACTTTACGTCCCTGCATAACCGATCACTCCAACTCTTCATATAATATTACTATTTTACCTTTAACATGTTCTCTTTGACAATAACAGCACCAGTTCCTGCACTTTTAATAATTTATTGCCCTGAAAATAAAACTGTGATATTATATACTTAACTAATATAGTTAGGTATATAATTAATATGCAGGAGGTATAATGATGGAAAGCGAATTGATTGCAAAAGCAGGAGAAATTAAAGCGCTGGCCGATTACCAGGAAGGTGCAGTGGTCAGCAGGGAAGTTTTGAAGAAAGATACGGGAACGGTTACTTTATTTGCCTTTGACCGGGGACAGGGGCTGAGCGAACATACGGCTCCTTTTGACGCCCTGGTCTATATCGCTGATGGGCGGGCAGAGGTTACTATTTCGGGAAAACCGCACCTGCTTTCCGAAGGTGAAATGATTATTATGCCGGCCAATGAACCTCATGCCCTCAAAGCGGTGGATCGTTTCAAAATGATGCTGGTAATGATCAGGTCTTAAAAATTATTTGAAGGAGGATTCAGGAATGGCTTTTAAAGTGAAGGAAAATGTAACTTGGGTCGGAAAGATTGACTGGGAGCTGCGCAAATTCCACGGGGAGGAATTAAGCGCTCACAGGGGAAGCAGCTACAACGCTTACCTGGTACGGGGCAAGGATAAAACAGTATTGATCGATACTGTATGGAAACCTTTTGCCGAAGAATTTGTAGCCAACCTGAAAAAGGAAATTGATTTAAAAGATATTGATTACATAGTGGCCAACCACGGCGAGGTTGACCACAGCGGGGCCCTGCCCGAACTGCTACGCGAAATACCGGGGACCCCCGTTTACTGTACCGCCGCCGGGGTAAAATCACTGCGCGGCCAATTCCATGAAGATTGGAATTTCCAGACGGTGAAAACCGGCGACAAGCTGGACCTGGGCGGAGGCAAGGAGTTAATTTTTGTCGAGGCAAAATTACTGCACTGGCCGGACAGCATGTTCTGTTACCTGACCGGGGATAACATTCTTTTCCCCAACGATGCCTTCGGCCAGCACTACGCCACCGAGCTGATGTATAACGACCTGGTCGACCAGTGCGAACTCTACGCGGAAGCGATTAAGTACTATGCCAACATTCTTACTCCTTTCAGCAAACTGGTCACGGCCAAGATAAAAGAAGTAGTAGGTCTGAACCTGCCGGTTGACCTGATCTGCCCCAGCCACGGGGTTATATGGCGCGATGATCCGCTGCAGATTGTCAACAAATATGCTGAATGGGCCGATGATTACCAGGAGAACCAGGTAACAGTTGTTTACGATACTATGTGGGACGGTACCCGGAAAGCTGCGGAAGCAATAGCCTCGGGCATCAAGGATGCCAATAACTCTGTAACCATTAAGTTATTCAACGCAGCCCGTTCTGATACAAATGATATTATTACCGAAATATTCAAGTCAAAAGCCCTGATTCTCGGTTCGCCGACAGTTAACAAGGGTATTCTTCATTCGATTGCAGCTTTAATGGATCTGGCTAAAGGCCTGCAGTTCAAGCAGAAAAAAGGCGCTGCATTTGGCTGCTATGGATGGAGCGGCGAATCGGTAAAAGTGCTTAACGGCTTACTGGAAGAGGCAGGTTTTGGGCTGATCAACAAGGAAGGGCTGAGAATGATGTGGAATCCCGACCAGGAAGCTGTTGAAGCCTGCAAAGTTTACGGCAGGGAAATCGGTAAAGCCCTCATCTCATAAAAGTCAATTACCAGGAGACCGGTGATAAAACTAGTGTATGATGTTGAGCCAATCCTGGCCGGCAGTTAAAGCAATTGCAATTACGAGGGCTGCCACGATCAGTATGATAAGTAAGCGAAAGAATAACCCGGAAGAACGCTTAATTCTTAAAGGTTCTTCTCTTTGTATAATTACTTCGCCCGGGGCGGCAGAAAGATCTGCCCCGGTCGTTTTTGTTTCCCCGGTTAAAACCCTGTATATTGAGGGTATGGCCAGCAGGAGCAGCAGGGTGCCGGTAATCTGCCCCCCGATAATTGTAACGGCCATCGGCGCCTGCAGCTGACTTCCTTCCCCAAAACCGATTGCCAGGGGAACCAATCCCAACACGGTAGTTGCAGTGGTCATTAAAATTGGCCTCAGGCGGGCTGAAGCCCCCTCGATAATGGCCTCCCGGAGAGGCAGGCCGTGAATTCTTCTCTGCTGATTGATAAAGTCGACCATGATAATTCCATCGTTAACCAAAATTCCCGATAGGACAACCACCCCGATCAGAGCCGGAACACTGACATTATTACCGGTGATAATCAGGCCGATCACTGCACCGGTATAAGCCAGGGGCAGGCTGCAAACAATAATAAAGGGGTGAAGCAGAGATTCGAACTGGGCGGCCATCACCAGGTAAACCAGCAGGGAAGCCACGATTAAAACCAGGCGCAGCTCGGAGAGAACATCTCCCATGATGTCTGAACTGCCGGAAACGTTAAATTTATAACCTTCGGGCAGGTTCATTTCTTCCAGCAGGGTAAACGCTTCATCGGTAGCAGTGCCGAGATCGAGGTTACTGTAGTTAATAGAAATTC
Source organism: uncultured Syntrophomonadaceae bacterium (assembly GCA_964492615.1). Lineage (GTDB taxonomy): Bacteria > Bacillota > Dethiobacteria > DTU022 > DTU022 > JAABTH01. Next base: position 18,233 of record CAZBKZ010000026.1, read on the forward strand.
TGCCGACAACCTGCTGGTTTTCACGGGGAATACTCTGGGGTCCGAACGCCTCGCGCAGCTCGGCGACCTGCTCGAGCCTCAGGTATTCCCCACCCGGTGAGTAAAAGCCAATATTTGTTAGATCGTCGAGAGTTTTTATCTCCGCCTTGCTGTAACCGAGAACGATATTTAATATTCCTTCTCCTGTTTCGATCCGGCTGACCGGGATACCTTCCAGCGCCTGACGCACTGCTGTGGCAACCTGAACCAGGGTTACCCCCTTTTGCAAAGCCAGGCCGTGATCAAGGAGCACATGAACTTCCGGGCGGCTATCTTCAAGAGAAGAGGTTACATCGGTGAAATCGGGATGCGCGGCAAGAAGGTCAACTGCTTCGCCGGTTAGTTCGATTACCCTGACCAGGTTACTACCGCTCAGGACCAGGTCGAGTGAAGTCTCCAGCCCGGCAGACTCCAGCAGGGAGAGTTTTGAAAAATTAAGCTGGGCGTCACCCTGCAATTTTTCCATATCTGCCCTGCTTTCTTCAATGATCAGATCAAGCTCGCCGAAGTATGCAGGCGCAACCTCCACCCTGATCCGTCCGCGGTTAGATGCTCCCCCACCCCTGGCCAGGCCCATAAACCCGGAACTGCCCACGCTGCTGGAAATCGATGTAATTTCTTCCTTCTCCGCCAGGATCTGTTCAAAACTCCTGACCAGGTTATCTGTGGAATCAAGGGTGCTGCCCGGCGGCAGATTAACATCGATGGTAAAGGCTGACTCATCCGGAGAGGGGAATAGCTCACTACCCAGGGTAAAGTAACCGTAAACTCCAATACCAACAAAGAGCAGGGCCAGAATTAACACCCACCAGGGATGCTGAACAGCCATTCCAACCAGGTGGCGGTATTCGGGCAGACGGCGCTTTCCAGATTGACCTGCTTTTTTTTCTATTTGCTTAACACCCAGGGAGCGGGAAGCCAAGAGGGGTATTACGGTTAAGGCCATAACCAGGGAAGCGAGGATAGCACAGGCGACAGTAAGAGCAAATTCCCAGAATAGCTGCCCGGCCAGGCCGCTCAAGAAAACAACCGGGAAGAAAACCGAAATAGTGGTCAGGGTTGAGGCGGTTATCGCCCCGGAGACTTCAGCAGCACCTTCAATGGCCGCATCTGCAGGTTTTTTACCCATCTGAAAGTGGCGAAATATATTTTCACTGACTACGATGGCGTTATCAACCAGCATACCGGCAGCCAGAGCCAGGCCGCCCAGGGTCATCAGGTTGATAGTTATATCGGTAAAATAGAGCAGGGTAAAGGTGGTGATAACCGCCGCAGGAATGCTAATTGCTATAAACATGGTTGTTCGCCAGTTTTTGAGAAAAAGAATTAATACAGCTATAGCCAGAAAGGCTCCGCCAACCAGGGACAGGGCCAGATCGGCCAGGGCCCTTTCAATCTCTTCGGCCTGGTCGAAAATAGTGTTATAAGTTACCCCCGCGGTGTCTGACACGTTTTCATTCATCAGGCGATCGAGTTCGTCCCGAACCTGCCGGGCGACCAAAACTGTATTGGCCCCTCCCTCCTTCTGAATGGACATGCTGATACTCGGCTGTTGATTATAGCGGCTAAACATGGTTGGTTCATAGATATCCAGCCTTACTTCGCCGAGCATATCGAGCGATATTGGAACAATGGGAAAATCGTCATCAAAATCAAAATCACCGTAAGGTGAACTGCCCGGAGAGATAGAGCTGAGAACCATGGCAATAGCCAGATCGGTTAAACCTTCTTCCAGCTGCCGTGAAGCGCTGCCGATTCCCCGGTCGACCTGCTGCTGCATGTTTTCCAACCAGGCCCCGTAGTCGGGAATGGATAAGAGCGGCTCCCGGCGGGTTGAATCCCAATTTTCCCGTAAGGTCAGCAAAACATGGTTGGGGTTTGCCCTGGCAACAAGCGGGTTTTCCGCGGCAAGCGCATCCAGCTGTTCTGCCGTGAGGGAGTAACTATCAATCCTAGCCTGATCAAGGGGAATAATCAGGTAACCATCGTCCCAGACTGCCTGCGCCGGCAGCCAGACATCCGCCAGCCGGGCTGCACTGCCAGGCAAATTAAGCCTGCCCAGGGTGGAAAAGTTAAATTTTAAACTGGCTGAAGAGCGATCATATTCGATGGCAGGATTAACAGTTAAGAGGAAAAGAATAGCATCGAGTTCATCTTCGTCTTGCCGCCACTGCCCGGTAAGGGGCAGGGAAAGTTCCGTTTCCGTGACGGAACCCCCGGAAAAATCAAAAATGTCGTCCCAATAGACTTCCCTCACCGGCACTTCTCCCGGCCCGCCTGCAAAACCGGAAAACAGATCGCCCCTTCCGGCTAAAGCCTGGTTCAGGTTTATATCGATTTCTTCACCAAGCATCTCTTCCAGCTTATCCTGGTCAACCTTAAAGCCAACAATCAAATCTTCAAGCATGGAATAATCCTCGAAACGGCCCAGGAAACGGATGCGCACCTGACGATCTCCGAGATCGATTATGCCGGCAGGAAGATCAACCAGGCTGGCCCGGATTATGCCGGCTATCTGCTCAAAAGATACTTCATAGGCAGCCATTTGCTCGGGTGAAATCCTGATGAAAAGGTCTTCCTGCGCTCCTCCCTCGATCTGCACGCTGGCAACCCCGGTCAGAGATTCAAGACGGGGTATGGCATTATCCTCGAGCCAGGCGGTCAGGCTGACCGGATCATCAGCACCGCTGGCTGAAATCTGCATGATCGGCAGCAGGGTCGGATCAAATTCAAGCAGTACAGGGCGCTGAACACCGTCTGGGAAGGAAAGCAGTTCCATGCGCACCCCGATATCTTCACGCAGGCGTTTTACGTCCATACCCCAGTCGAGGCTGAGCACAATGAGTGAGAGGTTTTCCTCAGAAAATGACGTAATACCGGTTAAGCCGCTGACAGCAGCCACGGCATCTTCAATCGGCTTGGTTACCAGTTCGAGTGTCTCCTGGGGTGAACTGCCGGGAAAGACTGTAATAACGGCCAGGACCGGGGGCTGAATATCGGGCAATAGATCAAGCGGGCTCTGGTAAAGACTGACCAGGCCAATCACAAGTATTAAAACAAGAATTGTCGATGTTGCCACCGGACGTTTGACAGCGAGCTGAGGCAGGTTCATTGTAAACCTCCCATGATTACCGGTAAAGAGCGGTAGGTTACATAATAATTATAACACAGGAGAGTTCGTACCTGACTTACCGGGATTGCCGGTAATAACATTAGCGGGCGTCACCTTTTTTGCCGGCAAAAGAGGAAATCCAGAAGATTATGCCGCCGGCAAGCATAATCAGCACTCCGGCCAGGGCGTAATAGAGCGAAAGCGCGGCTGCCCTGTCGATCAGATGTCTGAGAACAGTATAAAACAGTTCGGGATCTATGAAGCTGCCTAGAACAAGAGCAGCAGCAAGGTTTTTGATGTAATAAGAACGGATTAACTGCAGGGCAAGTGAAAAGATAACCCCGGAAATCAGCGCTGCCCCCCCGAACCACTTCAGCGCGCCTGCCGTTCCGGAAAGGCCGCGCAGGATTAGAAATAAGATAAAGAAAAAGAAAACAGGCAGGCAGGTAAAATAGGGGCGATAAAAACGGGCTGCTTCCAGATAACGAACCAGTCGGCCGCTTTCGCCTCTCAGGGTAAAAAGCTGCCCGAATTGAACAGTATCAGGCAGCGGCAGAACTGACAGCAGGTTTGAAGCAAGCTCTTCCGGGTCAGAAGAGTTTAGGCCGATTATGTCGACAAACTGCCCGGGGATCATCTCCAGGGCAGAGACAATAACCACTCTCAGTTCTTCTTTTTTTCCCCGCAGGTCCAGGTTCAATTGAGGCGAATCTTTCTTTCCCCTGATATAGTCGAGGTAATGATCACTAACAACAAGGAACTGCTCTTCCACCCAGGCCTGATCGAAAACCATGGATATTGCCCTCACAGCAATGGAGGCCAGTTTGCCGGGTAGAATATCCGATGCTTCCCGAAGCAGTTCCGCCTGCAGTGCCTTGTGCAGGGAAGCAGGAAGCCCGGTATTGTCGATCAGTTCACGGTAATAACTGCTGCTCAGCACGGTCTGGCCGGCAATCAGCGAAAACTGGAAAACCAGGCCGATCAGAATCAGGATGATAAATATAAAAACTACCAGGCTTTTTTTAGCTGTTTTCAATGGACTATTCCTCACTTATCCTGCTGCTCTGCCAATTATACTGCTTCTCAAATAATTTAGAAATGATTCTAACGCTGCCAGGAATAATTATCCGCCCTGTAGACCAGCCTGCCTTTATAAAAAGTAGCCAGGACAGATGCACGCCCCGCTTCGAGCGGGTCAACAGCGAAAAGATCCCGATCTATTATGATCATATCCGCCTGCTTACCTGCTTCGAGAGAACCGGTCTGGTTTTCACGGAATATTGCACAGGCTCCGTTTATGGTAAAGCTCCGCAGCATTTCCGTAAGGGTAGCCCTTTCGTTTTTACCAAGCAGCCAGCGGGGATCATCTGGATTTTCGAGCAGGGGCAGCCCATATTTTTCTTCATCATAAAGGTTGCGGGTCATTCCTGCCCTGATTGCCATAAAGGGATTGGGCACGGGTGTAACCGGGTGATCGGATGATGAAACTACTTTAACCCCGGCCTTAATAAAAGCAGCAAGGGGATATTCACTTTCAGCTCTTTCGCCCAGCATGAGCTGATCAACCGCTTCCCACCAATCGGGTTCTTTACAGTGCCAGTAAGGCTGTACAGCAGCAATGACCCCAAGCCTGGCAAAACGCCTGATATCTTCAGGGGCCACCAGCTGAAGGTGGGTTATGGTATTACGACAGGTATCAGAAGGTTTGCCCGCGGCAGCTTTTTCAAAAGCATCGAGCACCACACCGGTTGCGGCGTCACCAATAGAGTGAATGTGAACCTGCAGAGATGCCCTGTTGGCCAACGCGATGGCTGCAGCCAGCTTATCCGTTGACCAAAGTAGTTCCCCACGGTAGCCCGGGGCCTTTCCAGCTGCAGGATGATACGGTTCTTTCAGGTAGGCGGTTGCTCCCTCGACTACACCATCAGCAAATATTTTTACCGCAGTCAGTTGATGACTTCCGTAACTGTATTCTAAGCGATCAGCGTTGATCTGCTCTATTTTCTCAGCCAAATCGTCTCCGGGCTGCAGGGATGCACTGCTGGCAATGTGCAGTTTGAGCTCACCGCTATCCGCCAGTTCCCGGTAAAGTTCAAGGGGAGGGGGCTCGGTTATGGAAGCGGCAAAAATGCCGGTGTAACCCAGGCTGTGCAGGTAGGCCTGGAAAGTGAGCATTGCTTCTTTAATCTGGCTCAAGCTAAATTGCTGCCGGGGAATCAGCTGCATGGCTGCTTCTTTTAAAGCGCCGAGCGGTTCACCGCTTTCAGGATCGCGTTCAACTACCCCTCCCGCGGGGGAAATTGTATTTTTATCTATGCCGAACTGTTCCAGGGCTTTGCTGTTTAGCCAGGCCAGGTGGCAGTCGGAAGAGTATAATACTACCGGTTTATCCGAACAAATTCGATCGAGGCGCTCTTTAGACGGGCCGAGTGAAACTTCTGAACCGCTGAATAATCCGAGTGAGAAGCCTTCACCATAATAGATATCCCTACCCGGATGCTTCTGGATAAAAGAACTGACCCGTTCAGACAGATCCACCAAATCACTGGCTTCGTAAAGGGAAATATTGAACAGTTCAACCAGGGCCCGTCCCGGGGGGTGAAGGTGGCCGTCTATAAAGCCGGGCAGCAGCATCCTGCCTTCAAGGTTTATTTCTTCATAAGGCTCGGTTATAACCCGGCGCGCTTCGATCAGGCTGCCGGCATACTTTATTATCCCATCGCTGACAACCAGGGCTTCTACAACTGAATCATTTTCATCGGCTGTATAGATTGTTCCGTTATAATAAAGCCAGTTTTCCGACGGGGAGATCCGTCCTGCCTTTGTTTTTTCATTCATTTGATTCAAGCTCCTCCTTTTACCGGCAGGATTATTACTCTATTTTTAGAATTTAAGCTGTTGAAAGCAAATACATACGAACCGGGGCAACAGGCCCTCCTGGCCCGGCTAATGCTTAACGATATTATATGCCAAAGAGGTGAATGCTGAAAGATGAATTTATATAAACTCGAGCGGCTTAGTCACGAACGGGAAGAAGCCGAACTATTATTCCCAGACCGCGGAATAGCAATTGAAAGAATTGTCTCAACCGGGCAGGCCTCACCTGAAGGGTTCTGGTATAAGCAGGAAAGGGATGAGTGGGTTGCCCTGCTGCAGGGCAAAGCCAGTCTGGCCTGGAAAAACGGGCGTTCCCTGGTAATGGAGGCCGGAGACTGGGTTTTGATCCCGGCCGGGGAGGAACATCGCGTCGAGGAAACTTCGCAAAACCCTCCTTGTATCTGGCTGGCCGTGCATGGTAAAATGTGTTAAGTGCAGTTTTGCTCTATAAATCCTGCCTTCTCTTGTCCGGACAACCCGGATCAGGCTACTCAAAGGAGTGTCAGCAATGAAAAATGATAACCGATTTTCAACCCGGCTTCTGATAACTGTTTTGGCAATCAGCTTGATCCTGGTTTTTAACCTTTCAGGGTGCGGCGATCAGGCTGAAGAACCAATCGAACCTGAACCAACTGTTGTTGAATACAGCATTGCCGACCTGGCAGAGCTGGCCGGTCCGAGCATTGCCTACATTGAAGCTTCCGACGATTTTTATGGCGACTATTACTGGTTCGGTTCCGGTTTTGTTGTCAGTGAAAACGGGGTTATAGTCACCAATTACCACGTTTTGGACGGGGCAACAAGCGTGCTGATCGAGATTAATGGGCAGGTGTACGAAGATATACAGGTGCTTGCATACAATGAAAACTGGGATCTGGCTGTTTTAAAAGTTGATGCCTCAGGCCTCACCCCGCTTGTTCTGGCCGGAAGCGTGGAGGATGCCCGCCTGGGAGAGCAGGTTATCGCCATGGGTAACCCTGAAGGCTTGAAAAAAACTGTTTCAGATGGTATTATCAGCACCCTTTACCGCCGCCTGGAAGATTTTGATTATGATCATATCCAGACTACGGCCCCGATTTCCAAGGGCAGCAGCGGCGGACCCCTGATGAATATGCGTGGAGAAGTGATCGGGGTGAATACATTAACTTACATGACCGGGCAAAATCTGAATTTTGCCGTTCCGATCGATATGGTTCACAACATGCTGGCCAACCAGGGGCAGCCTATGGGCATTGCCGAGGTATTCGGCCACGGATCGGCACAACAGACCGTAGCCTACTTCGAACATCGCCCCGGTGAACTGGCCGTGGTGCTGTCGTGGGAAGGTGATGCCGATCTGGACCTGGAGATCTGGACCGATGATTTTGAGTTTCTCGAAGCAGCTTCGTTCCTCGGGGACAGTCCTGATATCACCCGGGGAGAGCAGGGAGAAGAATGGTTTGCCTTCACCGAGTATAATTACATCGATCAAGGAACTTCACAGGACTACGGTCAGGGACGCTATATTGTATCAGTCTATTATTACGGGCCGGAACCGGCAGAGGGACATGGAGCAGTCGAAGCAAGGCTTGATGTTTATTACCCGGACGGAGGAAGCGAAACATTTTTTGTCGAGGAGATGTGGTATACCCCGCCCTACGACCAGTGGTTTGCCCTGCTGGTTGATGCTGATGCAAACGAGGTGAAGATCCTTGATTTATACCTTGATGCCCCGCTGGTAGCCATGCTGGAATGGGATAGCGAAGCAGATCTTGACCTGGTTGTATTTTCCGAAAAATATACACCCCTCTTTACTCCTTACGATTTTTGGTACGGTTATGATATTACGAACGGCAGCCTGGGCCTGGAAACTTTCAGGTTTGGAGTTTTCAGCAATGATGAAGGCAGTTTTGATTTTTCGGAAGGGCTTCATGATCTACTTGTTTACATGGAAAATACAGGAGTGCCGGTAACCACTGCCACGGTAACGCTTCTTACACCGGATCTTTTATACTCACGATTCAGCCATACTTTCACACCAGATCCTCGCGGCGACTACCTCTGGCTGGTCGCTTACGATCTTGATCCTCAGACCGAACTCTTTTACGAAACCGATGACAGTAATAACAAGGTTTATTTAGATGAATGAGCCACGCTGAAGCAGACAATATTCAAAGGAGGGGTTAAACCCCTCCTTTTTTACTTGTTTCTGGCAACCGAATAAGCAGCAAGGGCAATAGAAGCCATTTTACCCATTGGCGGTTCATTGCGCGAGGTTAATATTACCGGGCGTGAGGCGCCCAGGACCAGGCCGGCCATCCTTCCGCCGGCAAAATAAATAATTGCCTTGCCGAGCAGGTTGCCCGCTTCAATGTTAGGCGCTACCAGCAGGTCTGCCTTGCCGGCGATGGGGCTGTCTATGCCCTTGTGCAGGGCCGCTTCATAGCTGACTGCCACATCAAGGGGAGTGGGGCCATCAACCCGGGCACCTTTAAATTCCTCGGCGGCAATTGCCCGCAGCTCACTGGCGTCTACGGTTGCCTGTACCCGGGGATCCACTTTTTCGTTGGCTGACAAAATGGCAACTGCCGGTTCGTGGATGCCTACGGAATGTAAAAACTCGATGGCATTCTTTATTATCGCCTTTTTTTGATCCAGGTTGGGGCTGACATTTAAGCCACCATCGGTCATATAGATCAAGCGGTAGTAACCGGGGATTTCATAAATGGCCAGGTGGCTGAGAATACGGTCGCGACGCATCCCGCCATCGGGGTTAAGCACAGCCCTCAAAAAATCTGCGCTGTTCACCATGCCTTTCATCAGGATATCGGCCCGCCCTTCGGCTACTTCCCGGACCGCTCTGTTGGCTGCCTCAACCGGGTCGCTGATGTCGATTATTTCGATACCCTGCAGGTTTAAACTGACAGTCATGGCCATGCGCCATATTTTTTCCTCCGGGCCGATCAGGGTATAATCAACCAGTCCCTCCCTGCGGCTGTCTCTTACGGCTTCCAGCACCGCTTCTTCATTGGCTGCAGCAACACAGAGCCGGCAGGACGGCATTTCTTTAACAGCTTCAATAACCTGGTAAAAGTTTTCAAATGACACCTGGCTTCACTCCCCTGGCCTTCATACCCGGAGCCGCTGTTTGATACAGTTCCCCGGCTGCGGAAATAAGGCTGTTCTCTAAATAGTGATCAATACTTTAATGCTTTATCCTGCCCGCGTAAAACCCTCAGGGCTCCTGCCGCCAGGGCTTCAAGTTCTTCTTCCCCGGGCATTATGTCAACAGGGGCAATAAATGAAACCCTGTCGGTAATCATTTTAACAAATTCTGCGGCGTTAGCCATACCACCGGTGATTACTATCCGGTCGACTTTTCCGCCAAGTACGGCGGCCATCGCCCCAATTTCCTTGGCAACCTGGTAGGCCATAGCCCCGGCCGGCCCGATGGCCTCTTCACTGCCGGAAGCCATCATTTCTTCAACCAGGGTAAAATCCTTGGTACCCAGGTAAGAGTAAATACCACCCTGGGCAGTAACCAGGCGAATCATTTCTTCCTGGCTGTAGCTGCCACTGTAACAGAGTCGGACAAGCCCAAGCGCCGGAAGAGTTCCACAGCGTTCCAGGGAAAACGGCCCTTCCTCGTTGGCATTGTTAACGTCAATCATCTTCCCCCGGCGGTGAGCAGAGACAGATATGCCGCTACCGAGATGGGCGACAACAAGGTTCAACTCACGGTAAGTTTTGCCTGCCGCGGCTGCAGAACGCCTGGCCATGGCTTTCATATTGAGAGCATGTGACATACTGAGGCGGGGCAGCCCCTTCAGGCCCGAATAACGGGCTTCTGTTTCAAATTCATCCACAGTAACCGGATCGACGGTAAAAACAGGCAGCGCATATTGTCTTCCCAGGGGTAGGGTAATTATTGAACCGAGGTTGGAAGCATGCCAGCCATAACGGCCCTTAATCAGATCGTCGTAGAGGTTATCGTTGACTTCGTAGGTGCCTGATTGCAAAGGTTTCAGTAAACCACCACGGGCAACCAGGGCGGACAGGGAAGCAGGCTCAACCTGTTTTTCCTCCAGGAAAGCCAGCAGCGCCTTACGCCTGAACGCGGCCTGGGTGTCGCGGGGCAGATCGGGAGCCGTCTCTTTTTCTGAATGGCGCAGGGTTTCCCTGAAAAGGCAGACATCGTCTTCAAAGAGACCCAGCTTGGTAGAGGTGGAACCCGGATTAACCGCTAGTATAAGGTACATGGCATCCCTCCGCCGGCTTTATTTACTGCTGTCATAAACAATATTACCATTTACAATGGTCATAGCTATTTCAACATCTTTTATCTCAAAGGGGTCGACAGCAGTAATATTTTCAGCTGTAACAACCAGATCAGCAAGTTTACCGGGGCTGATACTGCCCTTGGTCTTTTCTTCAAAAGTACAGTAGGCAGAGCCCATGGTATAAATGCTGAGCGCTTCACCCAGTTCAAGACGCTGTTCCGGGTACCAACCGCCGGCCGGCTCACCTTTCTGATCCTGCCTGGTTACGGCAACTGATATACCGGATAAAGGCTTGTAGCTTTCAACAGGACAATCCGAACCCCCACCCATGGCAATACCCTTTTTAATAAAATCCTTCCAGCGATAAGACCAGGAGGCCCGCTCTGTCCCCAGGTTCTGGTCGATATAGGCATGATCGGATGCCGTAAAGGAAGGTTGAATATCGGCCAGGGCATTAAGTTCGCTAAACATTTCGAGAGCTTTTGGACTGGTTATCGATGCATGAACAACCCGGAAACGGGGATCGCGCCGCGGATAAAGACGGTTCGCTTCGCGATATGTTTCAAGGACCATTTCAATTGAAGCGTCGCCTATGGCATGCGAAGCAACCTGCATTCCGTTTTTATGGGCCAGGTTGACCAGTTCACTGATTTCTTCCCGGCTAAGAACAGGCACACCCCTGTTATTATCTTCTCCCTCATACGGACTGTTCAAAAAAGCGGTTTTTCCGCCGAGAGATCCATCAGACAGCAGCTTGAGAGGTCCTATTCTAAAAAAATCACTGCCTTCGTAGGCATGGTAACCCATTTCAATAAAGCGTTCCAGCTCTCCGATTTTCATCAGCAGGGGCTGCAGATTAATCCTCAGGGGCAGTGTCCCTTCCGCTTCAAGCAGGCGGTAAGCTTCAACTAACTGCGGAAGCAGATCACTGCCGAGAGCAGCCAGATCGTCTGTCTGAACGGAGGTTAAACCGGCTGCGGCAAAATCACGACCGGCAGCCAGGATCAGGTCTTTCAGGGCTTCAACATCAAAGGGTGGGATTAAATCGAGAACCAGGTTCATAGCTTTTTCTTTCAAGACGCCCGTAGAAACACCGGAGCTATCAGTTTCGACTTTACCCCCTTCAAGGGTGGGGGGGTTGTTTTCGATTCCCGCCTTTTCCAGGGCCCGGGTATTAACAGCCAGTATATGACAGCAGGTGCGCATCATAGCCAGACAGTGAGTTGTTGAAGCACGGTCAAGATCACGCCGGTCAGGCATCTTTTTTTCTTTAAACAAGCTGTGGTTCCAACCCCAGCCAAAGATCCACTCACCGTCGGGAACCTGGTTTTTCTTTATAAACTCTTTGATCTGCTGCACTACTTCTTCGATGCTTTCGCAGCGGCTTAAATCAACCTTACTGCGGTTGGTGGCATAACCGATCAGGTGCAGGTGGCTATCATTAAAACCCGGCAGAGTTAACCGACCGCCGAGATCAATCATCTCTGTCTCACCATTCCTGAGCGAAGTGATTTGATCGTTTCCGCCAACGGCCGCAATAGAGCCATCCCTCACAGCTACAGCATCCACCCGCGGAGATTGAGCATCACCTGTGAGCACTACTCCATTAAAAAATATCCTGTCCATTTACACTTTTCCTCCTTGTATTATTTAGCATCCTGCCCTTTTACTTTAATGCCTGTTTAATGGAAAGGGCAATCCGGTTGCGTTCGCGATCGATGGAAAGAATCTTCACGTTTACCACTTCTTCTATCTGTAGAACTTCAAGAGGATGTTTAATAAATCGTTCTGCAATCTCAGAGATGTGCACCAGCCCGTCCTGGTGCACGCCGATATCAATAAAGGCGCCGAAATCAACAATATTACGCACAACACCCATCATAACCATACCCGGTTCGAGATCATCGAGTTCGGTAACTGTCTTCAGGAAAACCGGTTTCGGCAGATTTTCCCGGGGGTCGCGGCCGGGGCGCCGGAACTCATCGATAATATCACGGATAGTCGGTGCACCGGCCTCAAGGTGCCGGGCCAGATCGTCAAGTTCATCTTCCGTCAGGCCGGGAATGATATCCGGTGAACCTAAATTTTCCGGCTCGATCGATAGTTCAGCCATGATTTTACCAGCCAGTTCATAAGACTCAGGGTGAACAGCGCTTCGTTCAAGGTAATTATCACTGCCCGGCAGGCGTAAAAAGCCGGCGCACTGTTTAAATACTTTTGGCCCCAACCCGGTAACCTGGTGGAGTTCGTCACGTGCTTTGAAAGCTCCCTGCTTTTCCCGGTATTCAACTATCCTGGTAGCAACAGCAGAGTTAATTCCGGCAACATGGGCCAGTAAGGGGGCAGAAGCACTGTTCAGTTCCACACCAACACTGTTTACACAGTTTTCCACCGTGCCATCAAGCGCCTTGTCAAGTTCTTTGGCAGGCATATCATGCTGATACTGTCCAACGCCGATCGCTTTCGGATCAATTTTAACCAGTTCTGCCAGGGGATCCTGCAGCCTGCGGGCTATGGATACCGCACTGCGTTCCGCCACATCAAGCGATGGAAATTCTTTCTGGGCAATTTTTGAAGCAGAGTAAACGCTGGCCCCGGCTTCATTTACTATTGTATATTCAAGGTTGGGCTTTTTATCCCTGATTAATTCGGCGACAAAAGCTTCGCTTTCACGCGAAGCGGTACCGTTACCAATGGCAATACAGTCTATATTATGTTTTTCCAGCAGCTTCAAGACAGCAGTTGTTGCTCCGGCAGTATCGTTTTTGGGTGCGGTGGGAAATACCGCTGCGGTTTCAAGCAGCGATCCGGTTTCTGATACACAAGCCAGCTTGCAGCCTGTCCGGAAGCCGGGGTCCCAGCCCATAACCCTCCTGTTATGCATGGGAGGAACGAGAAGACGCTTCTTGAGGTTTTCCCTGAATACTATAAGGGCTCCCTCTACTGCTTTTTCAAGCAAACCCTGCCAGACTTCTCTTTCCAGTGAAGGGTGAATCAAACGATTAAAGCCATCTTTGGCAGCACTTGTTATCAGTGCCCGGCAGTCTTCATTCTGCTGATCATTAATATATTGATCTGCTATCAAGTTATTTGCTTTTTCTTCATCAACGTTAATCTTCAAATCAAGGGCTTTTTCCCGCACTCCCCTGTTTACTGCCAAAACGCGGTGAGATTTTATTTTAGCCAGGGGTTCCCTGTAACCGGCATAATCATCATACCTTTTATCCTCAGAATCACCTTTTGTATTAATATCCGCTTCGCCGTAACGTTTAAAAAAACTGCGCAGGCTTTTACGCACTGCGGCATCGTCGGATATAATTTCGGCGATGATATCAGAAACACCCTGCAGCACTAAACCGCTGTCGGGTAATTCTTTTTCGGGATCGAGATAAGCTTCCGCTTCGGCAGCAGGGTTTATTTTTCCTTCAAGAACGGCCATTGCAAGTGGTTCCAGACCTTTATCCCGGGCTACCGAGGCCCTGGTGCGCCTCTTCGGCCGGTAGGGCCTGTAAAGGTCATCCAGTTCGGTTACTGTTACTGCTTTTTCAATTTCTTTCTGCAGCTCCGGTGTGAGCAATTCCTGGGCTTCTATTAAACGTAATACTTCCTGACGACGTTCTTCCAGGTTGCGGTAATGAGTTAATTTTTCCTGCAGCAATCTTACTTCCTCGTCGCTTAAGCCGCCGGTCATTTCCTTACGATAGCGGGCAATGAAGGGAACGGTATTGCCTTCGTCAAGCAGCGATGCAGTTTGTTTCACTTTGCTTTCGGGGATGTTTAGTTCTTTGCTGATTCGCTTGTAGATTAATTCCTGCATTTAGATATCTTCTCCCTGAGTTCTTTTCTTGGTTTATGCCATTTTCAGTATATCATGAAATGGGGGGCGCTCGCTTTATGTTCGCTTAAGGTTACCGGCAGCAACGGAAAGCTGGGTGTGCGTAAGATAACTCAAACCAGTTTCTAAGCCAAATATAAACCAATCAGTTGAAGCAGCTGTATGCAAATTTACTGCTTAACCGGGGGGATGGGTTGCTGCAGTAACCACAGCTCACGGGTCGCTCTGCGCGTCATTGCAACGGTTCAGTTTCAACCCCTCGCTTTGACTTTCTTCGTGATTCGCCGTCCGTGGCTCAGCACTCAGCGGCCGACCTCCGTGTCGGCCGGTCTGCTCACGGCTTCACTTCACCGGCACCTGCCGGCGCTCGCTTT
>CAZBKZ010000027.1:0-32504 GCA_964492615.1 uncultured Syntrophomonadaceae bacterium
TGGAATCCGCATTCGCAGGTTCGAATCCTGCCGCCCCAGCCATTTTTTTGTACAGGGTCGGGCAAAGTTACTTTCACCTGTAAAAAAAGCGGTGGCTGTGAGAGCCACCGCTTGATCATTTTTATGAATAACTGCATCAATACTCTGAAAGAAAAGTGTTGATTTCCCAAGGGTGTATTTCACTGCAGTAAGAATCCCACTCTGTGGTCTTCTGATCTATAAACTGGCCATGTACATGGCTGCCTACAGTGTCGCGCATGAAACTGCTTTTATTCATTAAATGCAGAGCTTCACCCAGGTCACGGGGTAGTTTATCAGTTTCATCCAGGCTCTTAACCCGGTTGCTTTCCAGCTCATAGTTGTTTCCATTCAGCGGTACGGGTGGATTAATTTTTTCTTCTATCCCCTTTAATCCTGCTTTCAATATAACCGCCAGGGCCAGGTAAGGATTACAGGTAGCATCAGGACTACGCAGTTCAACCCTGGTGCCGACCTTGCTGTGAGCCGCCGGAACCCGGATCAGCGAAGTTCTGTTTTGCATTGACCAGGCAACATAGAGCGGCGCTTCAAACCCACTACCGAGTCTTTTGTAGGAGTTAACTATGGGGTTGGTTATTGCACTGAACTCCCGGGCATAAGCAAGCTGTCCACCGATAAAATGCCTGGCCGTTTCACTGAGATGCTCCTCATCATCTTCTGCATAAAATACATTCTGCCCGTCTTTAAACAGGGACTGGTGAATATGCATGCAGGATCCGGCGTGATCGGCAAATGGTTTAGGCATAAAAGTTGCGTGCAGTTTATGCTGGTGCGCTATTGCGCGGACAACAGTTTTAAAAGTAATAACCTTATCGGCTGTTGTCAGGGCGTCGGCATATTTAAAGACAATCTCATACTGCCCGGGTGCATTTTCCTGATGCAGCGCCTCAATTTCAAAATCCAGCTTTTTCAGATTTTCAGCAATTCCGCGCAGTACTTTTTCTTCTTTGTCAATAATTTCATCACAGTAACCGTCTTCATTAGATGTCAGAGTTGTAGCCTGACCTTTATCATTATTCCTGAAGAGAAAAAATTCCGGCTCCGGACCAACATTGTAACTGAAACCCTTTTCTTCAGCTTCAGCAAGTGTCTTTTTTAAAATGCTGCGGGGACACCCCTCAAAAAAGGACCCGTCTGCCCGCTTTACATCACAGATCATTCTCGCAACTGACTCCTCTTTCCAGGGTAAAATAGTGAGAGTATCCGGGTCGGGTGCCAGTCTCATGTCGCTCTCTTCTACTGTTACAAAACCTTCCACCGATGAACCATCAAACATAATCTCTTCCCTTAAAGCCCTGCTCAACTGCTCCACCGGTATCTCCACATCCTTCAGCCTGCCCAGTATATCAACAAACTGAAGGCGTATATAGCGGATATCATTATCCGCCGCTTCTTTGAGTACTTCGTCTTCGTTAATCATAACGATTAAACTTTTCACTCCCTAAGTAATAATTTGGATTGCACACAAATGTTATGGTAACATGCCCTGCTAAAGATGTAAAACCACACAATGTTCAGACAGGCAACCCACCTCCTGCCGCGACAGTCTTTCTGCGCTAACACTTATTACTACAATAAGGTTTGTAAAAACGGCTGCAACCGCTACTTTACAGAAAAATATAAAAACTTCCTTGAATAATTATGCATTCTTTGTTATAATATGGGGACTCAGCAAGACTGAAAAAGGCAAACTCACAGCGTTGTGAGGACGCAAAGCCATGGGTCCATCAGGAGATTGCCAGGCTGCCAGTCGCTAAAGCATTAAATGCAGCTCATTCGTTTTATCAGCAGAAGGCGGCCTGATGGTCGTCTTGTATTATTCTTTGGGATAATATCAGGGAGGACAGCTTTTGAATAAAAGAGTCTGTTCCAAAAAAACATTATACGACACTGCTGTTATTATCACAGCTGCTCTTCTCATACTTACAACCCTGGCCTGTCCGGTTTTGGCCCAGGCAGACAGTACAGTAATTGCTGTATACCCGCAGCCTACTCACACCTTTGTATTAACCGCCGACGGGGCCCTCTGGGCTTGGGGCGACAACAGTTACGGAAGGCTTGGTGACGGTACCACCATTAATCGCAACGTGCCGATCCAGCTTGTGCTTGAAGATGTGGCTAAATTATATCCCCAATCAGCAGGACACACCTTTGCCCTGAAAAATGACGGTACCCTCTGGGCCTGGGAAAGAAACCACGACGGTAGACTCGGGGCCGGCTCAGAAAGCCAGGCTTACACCGCTCCGGTTAAAATTCTTGACGATGTAGAAGAAGTTTTTCCCCACGACCGCCATTCCCTGGCTTTAAAAAGCGACGGTACCCTCTGGGCCTGGGGCAATAATAGTTCCGGGCAACTGGGTGACGGTACCACCTCAAGCCGTTTTGCCCCGGTTAAGATCGATCTTGACCTGGTTGAAAGCGTTGAACCAGATCAAAACAATACATTCGCCATACTAAGCGACGGTTCATTGTGGGCCTGGGGTAACAACCGCTACGGCAAACTGGGCGACGGTACCACAATCAACCGAAATTTGCCGGTAAAAATCCTTGATGACGCCGCAGCTGTATTCCCCCGTGAAACACACACCATTGCCCTGAAAAATGACGGTACAGTATGGTCCTGGGGTTATAACTGGTACGGACAGCTGGGTGACGGTAGTAACGACACCCAGACCCGGCCGATCAGGATTCCCATCAGTAACGTGGAGCAATTATTCGTTGAAAAATACCATGCCTTTGCCCTTGACGGTAACGGAACTCTCTGGGGCTGGGGCAGCAACTGGTACGGTCAGATAGGAGACCGCTCAATTTCAAACCGCAACAAACCGGTTGAAGTACCAATCAGCGGAATTGCTGAACTATACCCCAGGGAATATCATACCTTCGCCCTCAGGGAAGACGGTTCACTGTGGGGATGGGGCCGCAACTGGGATGGTCGACTTGGCGACAGCAGCAACACTCACGTGCGCCCTTCTCCGGTAAAAATTGCCGAAAATATTTTCAGCGCCTACATAATGGAACGCCATGCGTTTGCCCTGGATAACCAGGGAGTTCCACTGGGCTGGGGTGACAATACCAGGGGCAAACTCGGAACCGGCGGAGGTTCAGATCTTAACGATCCCAGCCAGGTTCCTCTTGAAGACATAAACGCCCTTTACCCACAGGAAAGCCATACCTTCGCTTTAAAGGAAGACGGCTCTCTCTGGGCCTGGGGCGACAATAACAAGGGACAGCTTGGTGTGGGAACCAACCAGCAGCAAACAATCCCTGTGCAGGTTCTCCTGGGAGATGACCTGCCCAGCTATAACATAACTCTGTCAGCAAACCCGCAAAACGGCGGAAGCTTAAGCGGGGGCGGCAGTTACCGGCACGGTGAAAGCGTTCGGGTCAGCACTGAGGCAAACAGTGGATACACTTTTGTTAACTGGACTGAAGACGGTGAGGTTGTCGGCACCGAAACCAACCTATCCTTCCTTGCTTCCCGTGATCGCAACCTGGTAGCCAATTTCCGTGCTGATGAAGAAAAACCGGAAAGGGAAGAAGAACCGGAAGAAGAAGAAAAGCAATATAAAATTACTCTTTCTGCCGACCCGGAAGAAGGCGGAAAAGTTGTCGGCGCAGGCACCTTTGAAGAGGGCAGGGAAATTGTAATCGCTGCCGAAGCGGCAGAAGGCTACGAATTTATTAACTGGTCTGAAAACGATAAAGAAATCAGCAAAAGCACGATCCTCAGCTTCAGGGTTACAGCAGACCGCTCCCTTACGGCTCACTTCAAACAGCCTGAAGCAGAAGAGCCAGAAACAGTAACTTACGAGGTTAAGCTTGTCAGCGAACCGGAAGAAGGGGGCACCCTGTCAGGAGCCGGCATTTACGATGAGCACTCCAGGGTAACGGTTAAAGCGGAGTCCTCTGAAGGATACATTTTTGAAAAATGGACGGAAATAATATCACGCACTGAAATCGTCGAAGACGAAGAGATCATTAAAGAAATTGAACTCGAAGTTAGTGAAAATGCAACCTATATATTCGATCTGGATCGTGATCGCACCCTGGTCGCCAATTTCCTGGAAGAGGTCGAAGATATACCGGCCGAACTGCATGAAGTCAGCGCTTCAAACGGAATAATCACCGCCATATTCAACCGTGACCTGGAAGATACCCCCGGGCTGGAAGAGTTCCGCTCCTGGTTTAACGAAGCAGCGGTTTCAAATGATCCTGACAACCAGGAAGACGAAAATGAAAATGAAGAAAACAGCGAAGAAAACCAGGCACCCGAGAATGGAAATGATGAGGAGCCAACCTGGTCCGAGCTGCTTCTTCTGTCAGTAGATTGGGATGAAGAACAGGCCGACAGGGTTACTCTCTCCTTTGAACCGTTCGAAGCTGAAGAGGAAACTGTAATATACACAGTTAAACTGCAATACCTGGATGGTGAAGAGGTGCAATCCGAACCCTTTACCGTAGAAGCGCCTCAGTACTACACAGTCAACCTTGATGCTGTTCCCGGCGAAGGCGGAATTGTTACCGGTGAAGGCGAATACCTGGAAGGCGAAGAAGTTACCGTATTTGCCGAATCAGATACTTTTTACCGTTTTACCGGCTGGTATGAAAATGATCAACTGGTCAGCGGTTCAACCCGTTATAGCTTTATAATCGAAGAAAACCGCAACCTGACCGCACATTTTGAGATACTGCCTGCCACCATTGCCGAAGTTACCGCTACTAATGGGGAGGTAGAAGTAATCCTTGACCGGATCCCCGATCAGACTCCAGCTGCCGGAGATTTTGAGCTGCAGGCCAGAAGTGAAATAGTTGAGCCTGGCAGTGAACCGTCAATCGACCCCGGCGACGAAGAAGAAGGTTTCTTGGTTGATGAGCCTGAATGGGAACCGCTGGAGATTAATGCAATCCACTGGCTGGAAAATGAAAAACGAGCCATATTGAATTTTGAACCTTTTGAGGCCGTCGAGGATACAATTAGCTACACCGTCAGGGTTAATTACGGCGGGTTTAGCGAAGCCCAGGCCGAACCGTTCGTGGTTGAAGGCTTTAAGCAATATACAATAAGCATTGAGATCATTCCGGAGGGCGGCGGTTATGCCGAGGGCGGCGGTGAGTTTGATGCCGGCAGTGAAATAACCGTTACAGCATCTGCACAAGACGGTTACCTTTTTACCGGCTGGTACGAAGATGAAACCCTGTTAAGCGAAGAATCGGAATTAACCTTTACCGTCAATGCTGATCGCAACCTCGCTGCTCACTTCGCTGAAAGCGCCGGTGAGGATGAACCTGAAGAGGAAGAAACTGATCCTGAATCAGATTTCTTTGACGTCTACCTTTCTGTTGATCCCGAAGAGAGCGGCACAGTTACAGGAAGCGGTATATATGAAAAAGATGACCAGGCTGTTGTAAAAGCAGAAAGCAAGCCGGGTTATAAATTTTTTGCCTGGGTTGAAAATGAAGAACCGGTTAGTTTTAACAGCTCTTACGAATTTACTGTTACCAGGGAAAGAAACCTGGTAGCGCTCTTCGAGCCTGCCGACCCGGCAGAAACTGTGCAGGATCTTTTCAGTATCACAATAACCGTAGTCCCGGAGGAAGGCGGGACGGTTTATGGTGACAGCATGTACGAAGAAGGAGAAGAAGTTATTGTCAGGGCTGTCCCGGCCGAAGAACACAGCTTTGCCGGCTGGGCTGAAAACGGTGAAATTGTCAGTGAAAGCGCTGAATATAGTTTTGCAGCTAACAGGGACCGTAACTTAACCGCCACTTTCAGGCATATTGATGATCAGGAAGTGCCCGGGATAGACGATCCCGATAATACCGGGCCGGGGTTTCAGGATGAAGAAGAAGAAAGTGAAGAAGCAAACTTTTATTCCATAACCCTGCTGGCTGAACCGGAAGAAGGCGGCACAGTTGAAGGCGAAGGGCTCTATGAAGAAAATGATCTTATCGGGTTAAACGCCGTATCTGCCGAGGGGTATGAATTTACAGGCTGGTATGAAAATGATCAAATGGTCAGCAGCGCCAGATCTTACGCTTTTAAGGTTGTAACCGACCGGACTTTGACCGCCATATTTTCTCCCCTGGAAAACAGGCAGAATGAAATGGCAGAAACCTTCAGAATAAGCCTGGTTCCGGTACCTGTTGAAGGTGGAAAAGTTTACGGGGGCGGTGACTACACCGAAGGTGAAACAATTACAGTAGACGCCGTGGCCAATCTCGATTATTTCTTTATAAACTGGACCGAAGAGGGCGTTGAAGTAAGTACCGATATTATTTATACGTTTTCCGTAGAGCGCGATATGAAGCTTGAAGCAAACTTTGCCCCGCTTCTTTTCGGCGCCAAATCTTCAGAGACAAACTACACCAACAGCCGCTTTGAGGCATTTCTCAATAAATATTTCGTAGATTTCCTGAGGCCGACTCCTGTTCACGGCGAGACAGAAACAGCCCCTCTCATGACCGGCTGGTCCTACCCGGGACTGCCTCCCGTTGGCGATGGCCGCCAGCCTTAATCACTTCCAATTACTCAGCCTTTTCAAGAAGGTAATCAAACGGCAGTTCAACCTGATCACCCCTTTTGACACCAAGCTCTGCTGCCCTGCCCCCTCGCAGTTCAATGGCAAACTGGGCATCTCCGTAACTGCGGTACCTGGTTAGTTTTTCATCAGGTGTTCCCGGGGCAGGAGGCTCCATGGCATGAACCGCAGTTACCTCTCCCTCCAGCGATAAAAATATAAGGTCGATAGGAACCAGGCACCCTTTCATCCAGAAAGTCAGTTCCGCGGGAAATGGATCTACGGGAGGCAGGACAAAAAGCATACCACCATTTTCAGAAATCTCTTCCCTGCCCATCAAACCGCGTTCCCGCTGGGCATTATTTAGAGCCAGCTCCAGGTTAAAGCGGACGCCTTTTATTTCAATTTCTATCGTCCGGGGCGTTCCATCAGCCTCATCACTAGTCCCTAAAGCTTCCTGCTGCCCCGGGCTGCACCCGGCCAGGGCTGCCGTTAAAAACAGTATAACAAAAATTGTAATTATTATATGCGAATTTATCTTCAGCATCCAACCAGCCAATCCTTTCCTGTTCATTACTAAGCCTCGGCCCACTTGAGTGAGCGGCGGACCGCTTCATCCCACCCTGCGCAGCATGCCTGTCTTGCTTCACTATTCATTTGGGGATGAAAAACCGCACTCTCTCTCCAGCGGCCGGCCAGATCGGCAGGGCTTCTCCAAACCCCGCAAGACAACCCGGCCAGGTAGGCGGCCCCGAGAGCGGTAGTATCAAAAGTGGCAGAGCGCCGAACCACGGTCCCGGTTATATCGGCCTGGAACTGAAGCAGAAGATCCATAACACTGGCCCCGCCATCCACTCTCAGTTCTACTATGGGCAGTTCTGCCTCCCTGTGCATCAGGTCAAGCACATCCCTGGTCTGGTAAGCCATTGCCTCAACTACCGCTCGGGCCAGGTGAGCCCTGGTTGTTCCCCCGGTTATCCCAATGATCAGGCCGCGGGCATATGGGTCCCAGTGCGGCGCACCAAGGCCGGCAAAGGCAGGAACAAGGTAAACCCCGCCATTGTTATCGATCTGCGATGCAAGACCTTCCAGTTCCGAAGAAGCTTCAATTATTCCCAGGCCGTCCCGCAGCCACTGGACAGCTGCCCCGGTGATAAAGATACTGCCTTCAAGAGCATATTCCACTTGATCATCCAGACCCCAGGCTATAGTTGTAAGCAAACCTTTATCTGAATAGACTGCTTTATTACCGGTGTTCATCAGCAGGAAAGAACCGGTACCATAGGTATTCTTGGTCATCCCGGGGCTGTAACAGGCTTGCCCGAAAAGAGCTGACTGCTGGTCCCCGGCAATACCGCCTATCGGAATGGTCACCCCGGGAAATATATTTGGTTCAGTTTCCCCAAAAACTGTGCTGCTGGGCCGAACCTCGGGCAGCACTTCCGCCGGCACATTAAAAAGAGTTAGCAGCTCCGGATCCCATTCCATGTTATTTATATTGTAAAGTAGAGTGCGCGAAGCATTTGAATAATCAGTGGCAAAAACTCTGCCCCCGGTTAACCTGAAAAGAAGGTAGCTGTCTATAGTTCCGCAGGCCAGCCTGCCTTCCCTGGCTGCAGCAGAAACTTCGGGCACATTTTCAAGCGCCCATTTAAGCTTGGTTCCAGAAAAATAAGGATCCAACAGCAGTCCGGTTTTAGAACGGACCATCTTTTCATAACCCTTTTCCTTTAACTTCCCGCACAGTTCAGCCGTCCTGCGACACTGCCAGACGATAGCCCTGCTTACCGGCTCACCACTCTTTTTATCCCAGAAAACAAGGGTTTCACGCTGGTTGGTTATCCCTAAGGCAGACAGGTCAGCAGCTTTAAGCTTTGCATCAGCCAGTACTTCTTCAATAACCGCAAGAACATTGTTCCATATTTCAGCCGGATCGTGCTCCACCCAGCCAGGCCTGGGATAATACTGTTTGTGTTCGCGGTTAACCCGGGCAACAGGGCGGCTTTCCTCATCCCAGATGATAGCAGTTGTTCCGGTTGTTCCCTGATCTATTGATAAAACGTATTTAGTGATGATAAACTCCTCCCTTACTTGATACTGAAGACCATCGTCTGGCCGTTCATCTCCCTTTTCAGCTCTCCTTTAACTTCCAGGTAGAGAATATGGGCCAGCGCTTCTGCCGTGGCAAACCACTTTTGCATCAGAGGAAAATCATCCCAGCCATCGGCCACAATATCCCAGGTCATGAACGAAGCCACATCGTAAGCACTGCCCGCTTTATTTTTTTCTAGGACCCGAATAACTTCTTTCAGGCGAAGCGCATGATGCTCCCTGATTTCGTCAATCCTGGAACGGCAATTGCGAAAATAGCTGCGGTGTCCCGGCAGAACCAGGTCAACATCCATGGCATAAATTCGATCCAGGCTCTTCATATAATCGGCCAGGGGATTATTATTGTCCATCCAGGTCGCTATGCTGGGGGTAATATCACCAAGAATGTGATCCCCGGAAATAAGAATTTTACGGTAAGGTTCGTAAAGACAGGTATGCCCCCTGGTGTGGCCCGGGGTAACAATGCACTGCATTTCATAACCGCCATAACTAATCAGATCGCCTTCCGCAACCAGCGAATAACTTTCAATGTGATAAGGTTTAAATCTTTGCCCCGGGTGCGAAGTAATGGCTTTTTCTACCAGGTCCGGGGGGAAACCGTGACGCGCAGTGAAATATAAAAGCTTTTCCCATATATTTGGATAATCAAGGAGCTCCGCATCAGGTTTGTTGAAATATATTTTTGAGTTTTCAGAAGATAAGTCTTCAACCAGGCCAATATGATCTGCATGCAAGTGAGTGGCAAAAAAATCGACTTGATCCGGGTCAATATTAATCTGCTGAAAGGCCTGCAGTAAAGCATTCCTGCAAATATCCAGGTTCATACCTGTGTCAATTACCAGGCTGCGATCCTTATCCCTGATAATATATGAGTTGGTTGCCTTGAGCGGGTTGTTCGGCAGGGGAATCACCGCGCGATACAACCCCGGACAAATTTCTTCTACTTCTGTTGCCGGCATCTGTTCACGTCCTTTGCTGATAATCAGGCTTCGTTAGTTACCCTGGTTTCAAATTCCTTCCTGATTTGCTGCTGCAGCTCTTCATTTTCAATTATTTTCATCCCGCTGACAGCCATTGCCTCACCCACCATGAGCATAACCTCGTATGCCTCTTCACTGTTGCAGAGCGAGGCAAATTCACGGGTATGTCCCGGAATCCACTGGTCGGTAACAGCCACGATGGGGTGAATAGATGGCGTTACACGGCTTACATTACCCATGTCGATTGAGCCCCGTCCTTCTTCGTAGGGCGAATTAATGCTGTATTCTGTTTCGCCAAGGCTTTCAGCAAAGAGGTCGGCCATTACCCTGTTACTGATCATGGCATCATAGGGATAGCCCGATTCCGTCACCTCAAGCCGAGTTCCGGTCATAACAGCAGCGCCCCTGGCACAGGCTACTACCTTTTCAACCACCTCGTCAAGATAACTGTTATCTCTTGACCTGATAATAAAATCGGCTGTTGCCCGATCGGGAACAACATTGGCAGCAAGCCCCCCTTCGGGAATAATCCCGTGGATACGTACGTCATCCTTCAGGTACTGGCGCAGGGCGTTGATCCCGTTAAAAGTTTGAATAACTGCATCCAGGGCGTTCAGACCCTCCCACGGTTCAGTTGAAGCATGAACACTGCGACCGTGGAAAATAAACTGGTAATCGCGGCAGGCCAGCGACTCAACGTGGAAACTGGTTGAACAACCGGGATGGAACATCATGGCGGCATCAACATCATCAAAGACACCGGCCTTGACCAGATCCACCTTACCCCCCTCATCTTCCTCGTTGGGGGTTCCGATAATCGACACCCGTCCCAGCCTGTTGTTCAGGCCGGCGGCCAGCGCTACCCCTGCAGCAACCCCGGCAATACCGATCAGGTTATGACCACAGCCATGGCCGATTTCAGGCAGGGCATCATACTCCGAACAAAACCCGATATGAAAACCCTCTTCACCATAGCTGGCCATAAAGGCCGTTTTCAAACCTCCAAGCCCTTTCCAGACCTTGAAACCTTTTTCCTCGAGATAATCGGTCATCAATCCGGAAGCATAAAATTCTTTACCCCCGGTTTCCGGATTATCATGGATAGCCCGGGCCATCTCAATCAATTTTTCCCGTTCTTCCCTGATTTTTTGGCGGACAAGCTGATAGTCGATCATTTAGTTCACCACTTTTCAAAAAGTAATCTCTTTCAATATATTACCACAGGGGTTGCCGGCAGCAACCCAAACTTTAAAGTCAGTAACATTAAAAAGCGTTGAAAATATTGTTGCATTGCCGTCTTCCTGCTCTTCCTGGTGCCGGCAGATAGAAAAAGGTCTGTTTTCGTGATCTGCCAGAAGTTCAGATATTCCGCCAACAGGATCATCACTGGTGAGCAGCTTTTGCTTAGCGGCAGAGAGCCTGCTTAAACGTAACCGGGAATGATCAGAAGCGGATTCAGCCAGACGCTGCAGCCCGGGAGCCAGATAATGATTGGTGTGAAATGTAACCCTCTCTCCGGCCGCGTAAATTGCTTCTTCCGCTGTTGTTTCAAGATTCCCCAGCTCACCGTTGCGGTGAACCAGTAAATGATTATAGCCGCCTGCCCTCTTTCCGGTAGTTGCCGCTTTTATCGCATCTTCAATTGTTTCCGCTTCGAGGACCGCCCGGGCTAAAAACATCCGGGGCACTCCCATCCTGTTATCAGTTGATGTAACGCTGTTAACCCCCTGGGCCAATCCGGCTTCGTTAACGCCAACAGCAGCCAAAAAGGGGGCTGCAGTTACAGATACAAAAGCCGGCTTACCTGCAGGGCGGGCAATTATAACTATTACCGCCTCTGCATCGCGGGCATACCAATCCTCGTTATGGCCCAGCCAGGCCTTACCCCTCCGGTCGATCAGGCCGACAGAACTGCAGGCAGCCGGGTAGTTCGGATCAAGCGCTTCTTCAAGCGCATTAAGGAAAAAAAGATGGTTTAGCTCAAGCCCTGCACCGTCCGCCATTCCCTGCAGTTCTTCAACCAGGTGAGGATAAGATTCGCGGGAGGCATGCAGATATCCTGCCGGCAGAGAAAAACCGCTCGGCCAACCTTCTGCCGGAAGAAGCTTCCTGTAATCGTGAAGAGCCCGGATTAGAAGATTCCGGGCTGATTTTCCTACAGTATAACCTAGATCATAGTTGTTTCCCGAAGCTTTGATTACCAGCGGTTCTGCCATGAGTATCTCCCCATCACTATTATTCTTCCGCGTTTCTTTTTCTGGTCAGAATGTAGTCCCGGGTTAAAATATCCTGGGGAGCCAGCTTATAACCTTTGCCCCCGTTATTATCTTTAACAGTGCTGTATCCTTCTTCTTCAATTACAATGCAAAAACGATGCTGAAAGCTGACCAGACATTCGTAAAGCCCTGCCCTGTCGGCCGGAACCTTGGATAAAGCCCCTTCTCCTTCGACAGCTGGAAATCTCTTCAGGGCAACGACAGGAGGTTCGGGAGGGCATTCATCCCGGAACTTAATCCTGCCCCTGACCACTGCAGCCTGGTCCAAAGCATAGATATTATAAAAATCTTCCCCTGCTTTAATCTCCAGCGGCCATTCCGCCGACTTATAACGTTTATCCTTTACTGCGGCAGCCGCCCCGAGCAGGTACTTTCCGGGCGGCAGTGAAAAAGAAAAAGAACCATCTTCTGCTGAATATAATTCCAGGGCTAAAGCTTCTATTAGCTGATCCCCGACAGGATCAAGTTCCCCGCGAAATACGCGCACCAGCCCTCCGGCAATGGCATTACCTGTATAACGATCAAGCAGACGCCCGTTTACCCCGACCATTACAGGAAGTTCAGGGTTTAAAACCGGGATAGTATCGCCCCCGAGATCATAGAATCTTTTTTTAAGCGGTTTCATAATGTCAGGCAGTTCATAAAGCGGAAACTGCTGATGAAGAACTGCCTTGGCCCCGGCAGCAGCAGTGAAGGCAAATGAACCTCCCGGCCCGGTTAGGGATAAAACAGGGTTAAGAGGCATTACTGCATCATTTTCAGCATTGGGTTTCGCCTCCCCTTCTTTACCGGCAATAATCAAAAACGAGCTGTGACCCTTTTCAACAGATACCGTGCCTTCATAAAATACCCCTGCCTGCGATTCAATCTCAAAAACAAGTTTTTCAAGACGCACTGCCGTTCCCCGGCGGTCATCAATCAATAGCAGCGGGGCCAGCCAGTGCAGGCGGTAATGATCATCCTGCCACTCGGCGCTGAAAGCCCAGCCGTCACGCATATCAAGATTGACCGAAGACTGAAGCAGGTAAGGCAGTTTAAAGTTACTTGCCGCCGCAATCAGTTCTTCGGGCAGATCCTGATTTTTCCCGCATAAGAGGCAATGTGAGTCGAGCGCTTTCACTTCAACCAGCTTCACTTTACCTGGAGCAGAACCGGGCGGCAGATCCGTCTTCAGGTGAATAAAGGCTGACATTAAAGCTTTATCGCTAATGCCATCTGCATCCGGAGCAACCCTGTAGTAATCGCCCCAGCTGATCACATCTTCACCGTACGGTGTGTTAACTTCAATACTGCGGCAGCGGTAATAGTGTTTCGATGCTTCTTTCATGTTAACTTCAGCACAGGCCGTGTGCCAACGCTCAGAAGGCGCTAAAACAGTGAGCCGGATTTTCCCGCCGGGAGAAATTGCAGTTTCCTGCGGCAGGGGTATCCTCTCTAAATCCCCGCTTAGCGGAACAAATGCAGGGTCACCAAGCAGAATCTGCTGGTGCAGGGCATTGGCCGTCCCCCAACGGTACCTGTGGTAAGCTTCCGGTTTTTTCTGGAGTAGAGTGGCCGCATAGAGGCTGATGAAATCCCGGGTTGCCAGCAGCGCTTCGCCCACACTGAGGCCTTTATACAACAGGGCGTCAACAAATATGCCATAAATTGAAGTGCTGTATTGCAGATCCTCAACGGTCGCCCCGCCAATGTAAACCAGGGCCCCCTTTTCAACGAAAGAGAGGCCAATTACCTGGCGTGAATCAACGGCAATACCCTGCCAGTCGAGCCCTTCTGTTGCCGAGTGCCAGTGGGGCACTACTGCCGTGGTCGAACAGGCCGAAGTATAAACCACCTGGGGAGGCAGTGAGGGAAGTTTGGCACGGTTTAGTGAATGACCATAAGTATGCAGCCCTTCGGGACCGCCGTGCCCAGTATAGAGCAGGAAATCTGCCCCGGTCAGCTTTTCTCCGACTTTACCATAATGGGCATCCCTGCCCTGTAAAAGAGTAACCCCGTAACCGGCTTCTTCCAGACCGGGCAACAGCTGGGCCTGGATTAGGGCATCATCACTGCTGAATATGATTCCACTCTCGATATAAGGGGTACTGACAATTAAAACTTCCCGCCCGCTGCGCCCGGTAAAACTGTTTATTTCGGCATAATGTCTGGTGCAGATCAGCTGTACCGAGAGCCCGCCCGTTGTATGCTGCATCAGGCGACCCTCGCCAAGATCAAAAAATAGATCTCCATTCAGGCGAAGGTGAATATCACGAACCAGCTCTTCCGACCAGGCGCTAATTGCTTTTTTCTCTCCACAGATAAAGGGAATCATCGCCGGAGAAGCCAAAACAGCCAGGTAGCGGGGTTTTAGGCCATTATCACGCACCATATCATTTACCTGTTTCTCTATCACCAGGGGATCAGGGTCTTTAGTAGCAGCATCGCAGGGAAAAACGTTCCGGTATGAGGAAAGTAAAGTTAAAAGCAGGCTTAACCCTCTCACCCGCAGTTTACCCAGTGCATCGCCTCCGGTTGATTCACCAGCCAGGTCGGCTGTATTATAAAGAACCAGGTAATCATTTTCCAGACCGGCAGCCTGAAACTGTTCCAGGAGGGCCACGCTACTATCGATAACCGTGCATTCAACTGTTCCGGCTGGGCTGGTTATGGAATGCAGTTTATCAACTGAACCGAACCAGAGCCTGGGCACGCTGCTGCTCAGTGGTATTCCGGAATCTGACCCCTGCTCCAGCGCCAGGAATAAATATCCAAGCCGTATTGCCGCTGCAGCAGCTTTCAGGCATTCTGCCGGAGAGTCAGCTGCAGCCAGGCAGTAACCTTGTGGCCCGACTTTCAGATCGGTGAGTACTCCTGCGCCAGCTTCATGGCTTAGAACTTCAAGCTTCCTTTGGGCCAGGGCTGCCTGCAGTTCTTCGGAGCCCGTGGTATCGATAAACGATACCGGCAGCCTCTGGTTCAGCAGGGTTAAATGCTCCAGCTCACTATCAAAGTTCAGGGGATCGATAAAAACCACTTCGCTCCTGTCCTTCAGGTAAACTGAAGCTGCCAGGCTGCACGCACGGGGTAAATCGCGATTTGAAATCAGGTAGATTTCTAAGCTCATCTATTCTTCATCTCACTTCTATGCAAAATGGCAGGCAACAAAACGGCCTCCTTCAACCTGGCGATAAAGCGGCTCTTCCTCCCGGCAGCGGGCCTGCACCATGGGGCAGCGGGGGTGGAAACGGCAGCCTGCCGGAATATTGACTGGATCGGGAGTTTCCCCCTTCAGTAAAGTCTTTTCAGCGATAGAGATCTTCCTGGGCACGGGGATAACCGATACCAGGGCCCTGGTATAGGGGTGCAGCGGTTTTTTAATTATTTCGTCTGCGCTGCCCAGTTCAACAATTTTGCCCAGGTACATGATGGCAATTCGGTCGGAAACCAGCCAGGCCAGCGAAAGGTCGTGAGTGATAAACAGGTAACTGATTCCTTTCTGGTCGCGCAGATCGACCATAAGTTTGAGGATACCGGCCCGGATTGATAAATCAAGCATAGAAACAGGCTCATCGGCCACTATAAAATCCGGTTTCAGCACCAGGCCACCGGCTATCGCCAAACGCTGTCTCTGGCCGCCGCTCAGTTCATGGGGATAGCGCAAAAACAGTTCCCGGGGGTTACTTAACCCGGCTTCACTTAGCGCCTCGGCCACCCTTTCTTCCTTTTCTGCCTGACCTGAGGTAAGGCGGTTAACTTCAAGCGGCTCGGCTACAGTAGAAAAAACAGTCTGGCGGGGATTAAGCGATTCATAAGGATCCTGAAATATAATCTGGGCCTGCTGCCTGAAACGCCGCAAATTTGACCGGTTAAACCGGCGAACATTCTCTCCGTTAAAGAATACTTCACCCCCGGTTGGCTCGACTAAACGCAAAATAGCCTTTCCTGTTGTTGTTTTACCGCTTCCCGATTCCCCGGCCAGGCAGAGAATTTCACCACGGCCCAGGTTAAAATCGAGCCCATCGACAGCCCTGACCCGCGCTGTCTCACGGCTGAACAGTGAGCTTAAAAAGCCTGACCGGGCAGTAAAATGCACTTCAAGGCCTGAAACAGTGACCAGTTTTGAATTGTTCATATCATCTGCGACAGGTTTCATACCTTTACCCTCCCCTGCAGCAGGTGGCATGAAGCGCGATGGCCGGGAGCCAGTTCGGTTACCGGCGGTTCAACATCCCTGCAGCTTGCTTTCGCTTCACGGCAGCGCTGGTGAAAACGGCACCCCTCCGGGGGATAGAGCAGGTTTGGAGGGTTACCCGGTATGGACGAGGCAAGGTACCTTTCGCCCTCAATATTGGGGAAAGCAGCTATTAATGCCCGCGTGTAGGGATGAGCCGGGTCACTGAACACTTTTTCGGTGGGGCCGTCCTCCACAATTTGCCCGGCATACATAACCGCTACGCGGTCGCATGTTTCGCCAACCACGGAAAGATCGTGAGTGATTAAGATCAAGCCCATCTGCCTTTCCCGGCGCAGGTTTTCCAGGAGCTGTAAAACCTGGGCCTGCACCATCACATCAAGTGCGGTGGTTGGCTCGTCGCCGATAACAATTTTAGGGTTGCAGGCTATAGCCATGGCAATCATTACCCTCTGGCGCATCCCCCCGCTGAACTCGTGGGGATACTCCCTGATCCTGTCCGGGTCAATCTCCACCTGGTCAAAAAGTTCAGCAGTGCGCCTTATTGCTTCCTTATCGCCTATTTTCTCATGTATTTTTAAAGCCTCGGCAATCTGGTCACCAACGCGCCGAACGGGATTTAAGGCATTCATCGCTCCCTGAAATATTATAGAAATTTCTTTCCAGCGTATCTTACGCATTTCCTCTTCCCCGGCTCCGCTGATATCGCGGCCGTCAATCATAATCCGCCCAGCTTTGATATGGGCATTTTCAGGCAGCAGCTTGACCAGTGACAGAGCAGCAGTGGTTTTACCCGAGGCCGATTCACCTACCAGTCCCACCGCCTCGCCCCTGTCCAGCTGGAGCGATATGTTTTCACAGGCCCGCACGTAGCCCTCTTTAAGTTTGTAGTAAGTTGTAAGATTTTCCACTTCAAGCAGCTTCACTGGTCACGCCTCCTCAACTTGGGATTTAATACTTCATCAAGGGCGTAACCGATGAAGGTGAAACCAAGCACAACCAGGACGACACAAATACCGGGCGGCAGCAGCCACCACCAGGCCCCGAAGGATACCGCGCCCATGGAAAAAGCAAAATGCAGCATCATACCCCAGGTAACCTGAGTGGGATCACCCATGCCGAGAAAGCTGAGTGTTGTTTCAGACAGAATAGCTACCGCGGCAACAAGAACAGTATTGGCAAAGATCAGGGGGAAAACGTTGGGCAGGATATGATGCAGCATAATATGCCCGTCACCGCTGCCTATAGCCCGCGCCCTTTCAACGTATGGCCTTTCTTTAACACTCAGGGTTTGAGAGCGGATAATCCTTGCCGTTCCTGCCCAGCTGGTAATCCCGATTACAAAAATAATATTACCCAGACTCGGACCTAACAGGGCAGCCATCACCAGCATCAACGGCAGCCAGGGGATAACCAGGAAAACATCGGTTACCCGCATTAAGATAGTGTCAACCGCACGGCCGTAAAAGCCGGATACTATTCCGACCAGGGTTCCGATGACCATGGAAATGATTGTAGCCGCCAGACCAACCAGCAGCGATACCCTGGAACCGACTATTACACTGGCCAGGATATCCTTGCCAAGATCATCTGTACCAAGGGCATAACCGGCCGTTGGGGGATGCATTACCTGGGTAACCCCGTCTACTGTTAAAATTGTTATATCTACCAGGTAAGGACCGACTATGGCCATCAGGGCAAATATTGCCAGGATAACCAAACCTATCAGGCCCATGGTGTTCTCACGATATATTGTCCAGAAAGAGTTAAAATTTTTCCTCCAGAGAGTAAAGGTTTCTTGTTTTACCGGGGCTGAATTCATGTGAACACCTCCTCAGGACTTGACCCGGGGGTCAAGGTAGCGGTAGATAATATCGGCACAAAAATTAGCGCCTACAACTGCTATGGTTACCAGCAAAAACAGGCCCTGCAAAATAGGATAATCGCGATTGGTCAGGGCGGTGTACATCAGGCGCCCCAGCCCGGGCCAGGAAAAAACAGTTTCAATCTGAATAGCTCCCCCCACTATAAAACCGAGGTTAATTGCTATCAGCGTCACCACGGGAAGCATGGCATTTGGCAGGGCATGCCTGCGCAGAAGGTTGGAACTGCTGACACCCTTGGCCCTTGCTGTGAGCATGTAATCTTCACGCATTACCTCCAGCAGGGAACTACGCATAATTAAAACATACTCGCCAACCAGGATCAGGGCAAAAGTTATTGTGGGCAGAATCATATGCCGTAGCTGCGAAATCACCTCTGCCCAGGCCGAAGCGTATTGAACCCCCGGCATACCCATGCCCCCGAGGGGAAACACCTGCCAGTAAACAGCAAAAATCATTACCATGATAATGGCAACCCAGAAAGTAGGCATAGAATAAAGTACCAATGAAACACTTAAACCGATCACATCGAGGCGAGTTCCCCTCTTCCAGGCAAAAATTACCCCCAGAATCACCCCGATCAAGATCGATAAAACCGTTGCTGTGCCGACAAGCATCACTGTAGCCGGTATCCTTTCAACTACAATGTCAAGAACGGGCTGTCTGTAGTTAAATGAAGTACCCAGGTTGGCGGAAAAAAGATCTTTCAAATAAATAAAAAACTGGTGTAAGAGGCTTTCATTTAAACCAAATTGCTCCCTGACCCTTTCCAGGGCCTCACCCGAAATTTTCGGGTTGCGGATTAAAACCCTGATCGGGTCTCCGGGCATAATACGGAATAAAAAAAAGTTCATGCAGATCACGATGAAAATAGTGATCAACGCCTGAACGAATTTACGTCCCAGATAACCACGCATATTCAACGCCTGATCCCCTCCCGGGAGTTAATAGTCTGCAATCATGTCCGGATAATACTTTGTATGCCGCTGCCGGGGGTTTTTATACCTTTATCCCGTCTTAAGTCAGAACCGGCCCCTGCCGCCGGGGCATGAGCCGGTTCATTTCATTACTCTCCTATGGGACGCAGCTGTTCATAACTGTCTACAACATTGGTAAAGATAACCGGTCCCGTCTCTGGGTTACGCACCCACCCTTCATACTTGTCACTGCGATAAGCCATTAGCTCGGGGTCATAAGAGAGGAGAATATAGGGGCAGTCTTCGTAAAAGATTCGCTGCATCTCATGAATCAGCACCTGCCGTTCATTGCGATCCATGGTTCGCTGCTGCAGCAAATGCATCTCATCATAAACAGGATTTGAGTAGAAGCAATCGCTCCAGGACAGGATTTCATCGGTGGTAACTACCTTTAAAATCGAGGAAGGATCAACATCAACAAACCAGCCCCAGATAAACATGTCAAAATCGCCATCGAAAATCCGGTCGGTCAGGGTTCCCTCATCGATTACCGAGATAGTTATTTCAATGCCAACCTCGGCCAGCATATCCTTGATCATGGTGCCCATTTTCTGGTTATCCGGGGACTCATTGCGGATCAATATGGTAAAGGATAGTCTTTCCCCGTCAGGGCTAACCCTGACCCCGTCTGCCCCGGCCAGGTAGCCGGCCTGATCTAAAATATCCTCTGCCGTCTGTGGATTGTAAGCACGAAAATCATCACCAAGGTCCAGGTGCCAGAAATCAAAGAGCGGTGGCACCAGGGCTGAACCGGGTTCTCCGTAGCCCATCCCGGCCACGTTCACCATCTCATCCCTGTCCAGGGCATACTCGATGGCAACTCTTAAATTACGGTCAAGCAGGAGAGGATTGCCCTGAGAACTATCATCTTCCCACACATTGAAAGAAAGCTCGGTAAATGAAGGCGAGTCGGCATTCAGGGTAACAATGTTCGGATCGTTAACCTCTTCCAGGGCTTTAAACTGGGCCCCGGGAACATCGGCTATTACATCAAGCTCACCCTGTTTCAGCGCTTCTACCATCATATCCGTGTTGGCATAGATGATGAAAATAACTTCATCAACAGCCGGGCGGCCCAGGTAGTAGTTATCGTTGGCAGCCATCCTGGTAAATTCGCCTTTGCGATGCTCTATTACCTGGAACGGACCTGTACCGATCGGGTCATCGTTGGCAAAATCACCCTCGGCATCGGCCGGGTCTATCTCCGACCAGATATGCTCCGGCAATATGGGTACCAGGATCTGGGGCATCCAGGCGATCGGCTCGTCTGTTTTTATTGTCAGTGTGTAATCATTCACAACCTCAATCTCTTCCATTGATGCGACATAATCATAAAAATAGCCAAGTTCATTATCACGTATATATTCAAAGGAAAACTTGACGTCATCTGCAGTGAAAGGCTCCCCGTCATGCCAGGTTACACCCTCTTCAAGATAAAAAGTCCACAAGGTGCCGCTGTCGTCAACTTCCCAAGAGCTGGCCAGCTTGGGAATAACATTTAGATCCTCATCCCAGCTCATCAGGTAGTTGTAATTAAGGTTCATTACCTCATAAGCCTGAACCGACCAGATCAACATCGGGTTAAGGCTCTCAATTTCCCGCATGTAGCCTATCCGCAGGATGTTTCGATCGCCGCCGTCATCTCCACCGGTTCCTCCGCAGGCAGTTAAAACAATGCTGATAATCAACAACAGGGCCAGAAGGGTCATCATCATTTTATACTTACGCAAATCTGAAACCTCCTTTTTATGCTGTAATCACCTTTACAACTGCTAATTGTAAGGGGCACCTCCTTTTCATCCGGTTTTTTCCGAGCTTGCCTCTTTTAAAATTGATTCAATTTCGAGACTGACCGCATCGTCGACTGTTCGGCCGGGGTGATCGGCCAGGATCTGTTCAATTTTATCCGCCGCTTCCTGGCGAACGTTACGGCTGCCCCTGGAGCGCCATTCTTCATAGGGAGCCTCGTTGCCCAGCTTACCTCGGTAAAGCTCGTTACGGCGCATGTAATCCCTGGTATGCTCCTGGGCCAGGAAGCTGCCACCTCTCATTACAGCATCAATAACTGCGGCGCCAATCGCTTCCTCATTTACCTCGATCCCCCGCTTGCGGTGAAAAGCCATCCCGTAAATTTCGTCGTCGATTACCAGCTGCTCGGCGCTGGCCAACAAACCGGCATTCAGAGCACCCATTCCCGAAACAAAAGTAGCCCCGGCCAGGACGGGAAAGAGGCAGTTCAAAGCCCTTTCATAACCCGATTGGATATCGATGGCCGCTGAACCGGTGTCCAGGCCATAAACTCCCGAAGGAAGACCGTACGATTTGGCAATCTGGGCAGCACAGGCGCCGGAGTAACCTATATCGGGGTCCCTGCCGCTGACACAGCCGCTGCGCATGTTGGCCCCGGCCAGGCGGCAGGTATAAACCAGGGGGGTGTGCCGGTTAACCAGGCGGGCAAGAACTATAAACGCCACCTGTTCGGCATTCTGCTGAACAAGCCCTCCGGCCAGGGTAACCGGGGAGGTAAGACCCCGGGTGGGGCAGGGCAGCATGGTTATCGGTAAACCACTGCGGGCGCTCTCAATGATCGCCCCGGTTATATCGGCCGGAAAATTAAGCGGGCTGATCGGCGATATGGAAAGCGTGCCCATCGGTTTTTCAACCAGCTTATCCATGCCGCCGCGAACCGCAGCGGCAAGGCGAATCAGGTAACGAATCTCCCAGGTATCGGAAGCAGTACCTATATCAACCGGCTTCACTGTATACTGCAGGGCATAAGCAGTCATCGCCAGCGAGGCAATCTCCTCTGGCAGGTCAGTCGGCCGTAAACTCGGCACAACCATATCGAGGTTGGATAAACTGTCGCTGATCCGGATAAAATCAACCAGGTCGTCTTTCGTCGCTTCACGTATTTCATTGGTGCGGTGATCAAGCAGAACCGAAACGGACCCAAAATTGTGCGCATAGGAATGGGGCGCTTCGGTCAGGGGCAATACTATACTGTCGTCAACCCCGTAGAGGGTTACCGGCTGAGGGCTGCCGAGGTACTCTTCCACAAGCGGCCGGGGAAACAGCAGTCTCTGCTCTTCTGCCCGGCAACCGGCAGTCTGTAACATTTCCCGGGCTTCTTCTCCTTCAACAACCACGCCGGTTTCGGCCAGTATCTTTAATGTCTGATCATGAATCAATTGTAAATCTGCCCTTGTCAACGGTTCGTAAGCCACCATTAGTACACTCCTCTCAAACTACCGCTGATCAGGTCAGTTGAAGTAGTTCTTTCATTTTATTTATCCCCGATATTGCATCGGCTGCATACGCGTCAGCACCGACTTTCTTTGCCCATTCTTCCGAAAGCGGAGCGCCGCCGACAATTACCTTTACTTTGTCGCGCAGTTTCTTTTCAATTAGCAGATCAATAATTTTTTTCTGCTCCTGTATTGTCGTGGTCATCAAGGCTGAGATTCCCACAATACGGGCATCATTCTCCTCCACTGCACGGACAAACTCTGTCGAGGACACATCCACCCCAAGATCGAATATTTCCATGCCTGAAGCCTTCATCATCATGATCACAATATCTTTGCCAATAGAGTGCAGGTCACCCTTAACCGTGCCAATCACTACCCTTACAGCTTCCTCCCGGCTGTCGCTTTTACTTTCCGTCAGATACGGGTCAAGATAATCTATCGCCCCGTTCATCGCTTCAGCTGCCAGCATCATGTCGGGCAGGTAGTATTCTCCCTCTTCGAATTTTTGGCCTACCAGGTCCAGGCCCGGGGTTAAACCTTTACTAATTAGTTCAAGTGGCCCTATCCCCTGTTTAACGCCATCACTTACCAGGGCCAGGGTTTCTTCCCTTTTTCCTTCCAGCACCGCCTGTGATATTTTCTGAAATAATTCCAACCGGTTTAAACCTCCTTCATTGTTCTTTTCTGATTTTTCAACGGCGCGTTTATATACAAAACAGCCGGTAAAACCTGAAGAATTTGGGTAACATATAGATACACAAAATCAAGGCACCGGCTGTCGGAAACTAAGACCACTATGTTAATTGTAAAAATTTACAATTATTTTCGTTAATAATTATATCACAACTTTTCCAAATTTTACGGCTTCGTTAATGAGGCATAAAAAAAAATCGTTGAACCATTGCAGTTATGTTATAATTGGGGTGAGTGAAAACAGGTTTATAAAGGGGGATAATATGGTGAGATACTTTAAGCATTTTCTGTATGTTTTACTGATAATCGCCCTTATAATGGCCACGACGGGTTGTTTAGACAGTGCCGGGGACGATGAACAGCCGGCCCGGGAACAGGCTAGGGAAGAACCGGTGGAAGCCGCATCCGGAGAAGCCCTTAGCATTGTAGTCCCCGACGGTAAAAGCGATCGCCTGCCCGGAAGTCTCAAGTGGGATAGCATTACACTTTACTCCCAGGGACTTGATTTTTTGGCGGACCAGGAGAACGGTCTGCATTCAATTAAAATATCCAGCCAGTCATCAACAAGTTCTTCAACCAGCGGCAGTAATTCAGCCGAAACAGGTCAAACTGCAGCCGTAGAAAGCAGCCAGGAAACAGGCGGGGGTACTACCTCAACTCATTCCAGCTCGGCAGGCGGCATTTCAACTAATGTAACCGTTGACGGTTCGATGAAAGTCACCGAAAGCACAACAAGCGGAAGCGGCAACCAGGGCAGCAGCACCTGGTGGGATATGGATAGCGATTAAGCAGTGGAGGTGAAGCGATTGATTTACAATAAGCGCTTCATTGTCATACTGTTGGCTGTCGCCGTTTTATTTACGCTGGTGTCCTGCAGCAGCGCCGATCTGGAAGAAGAAATGGCCAATGATCCGCAAGAAGAAATAGAAGACGGCGATACAGCTACTGCAGATGAAGACGATGAAGCAATTGATGAAGATGAAGAAGAGAATACTGAAGGCAACGGAAATAACCAGGGCTCTTCTTCCGGAAGCGGCTTCAAACATGAAGTGCAGATGGATATTGACGGAGTAGTAGAGAGTGACCAAGATGAAGGCTGGTGGGAA
Source organism: uncultured Syntrophomonadaceae bacterium (assembly GCA_964492615.1). GTDB lineage: Bacteria > Bacillota > Dethiobacteria > DTU022 > DTU022 > JAABTH01. The sequence continues at coordinate 24,010 of CAZBKZ010000027.1, forward strand.
CTGGATTAACTTTTAAACCTTATCAAACATTCAGGGGCTTAACCTGTAAAGGTTAGCCCCTTATTTATTTACTCATACTGCTCGAACGAAACCCTTCCAGGTCAAGAACAATATAAACGATGCCGTTCTTCCTCAACTTAGCGGAGAGCTCTCCGGCTTTATTCATAATCAGGGGCCACTGCCCGGGTTCAGCTTCAATCCGGGCCAGATTGCCACTATGCAGGCGCACCCTTATGTTACCTTCTACACCGGTAACAGAACGCAGGTAATCTTCCGTATCGCTGACTATTTTCAGGTTGTTAACAGTTATTGCCTCCCCATGGGGAAACCTGGTTGCCAGGCAGGGTATTGATGGTCTGTTCCAGGATTGTATTCCGGCCCGGCGGGCAAGCAGGCGAATTTCACTTTTAGTCAATCCTGCTTCAAGCAGGGGCGATTGCACAGCCAATTCGCTTAATGCGCGCAACCCCGGACGATCTTCCAGGCTGTCATCAAAGTTCGAACCATCTATAATGTTCGGAAATCCCTTCGCCAAAGCCAGAGCAGAAAGCCTGGAATAAATATTCTTTTTACAGTGATAACAGCGGTCGGGCAGGTTGTCTTTTACTACGGGGTCGGTAAGCAAATCAATTGTTACAACCAGGTGAGCAGCACCCATCGACCGGGCAGTCTTTTCTGCATAGTCGGTATCTTTCTGCGAGTGTAGTTCAGAGTGCACAGTAAGGGCCAGAACATTCTTCCTGCTCAGTACTTGCAGAGCTTCGTAAAGAAGATAAGCGCTGTCGACCCCGCCGGAAAAGGCAACAGCCGTTTTGCGCAGTTCCAGTAAAATATCCTGCAGCTTTCTTATCTTCACTATGGTCGTTTCATTAATATCATTCATTCGGATTCACTCTCAATCCTTCCCCGCGTTAGGTTCTGAACTGTTAAATTACTTTTCTTCTGCCAAGCTCATCTTTCAGGTAACCGATAAATTCGTCGGCTTTGCCTGCGGGAGGCCTGGTCAATAGGCTGACAACAATAAAGAGCACCACCGCTACCAGTCCGCTCCATACCCCGGGCCAGTATCCAAGCGGTTTTAAACCGCTGTACTGCAGGATTGTCGCAACCAATCCCCCTGCAATAACACTGGATAAAACTGCAGCAGCCGTACCCCGCTTCCAGAAAAATGCCCCAATCAGGGCCGGCACCATAACCAGCAGACCAGCCGAAGAAGCGACCGAGAGGGAAGCAATCAGGTCCAGCCGCAACGTGGCAAAAGCAACAATAACCACGGTAAAGAGGGGAACAAAGATCTTGCCAACGAGCAGTTCTTTACTTTCAAAACGCTCTTTTGAGACATTCTTAAAGACATCACGGCAGATCATTGAAGAAAGGGTAAGGATAATCGAGTTAACAGTTGAAACTGCGGCGGCGCTGATACCGAGCATTACCAGCAGGGCCAGCACAGCGGGAACAACCTCGAGCCCGAGCAGCAATGGTGTGGCACTATCGGCAACGGCGAGATCCGGCAAAAGCAAACGGGCCGAAAAACCCCATAAGATTGAGACAAGGGTATAAATAAAACCAAAAATCAGGAACCCCATAACCATGATACGCATCTGGCCCAGCGAACGGGGAACAAAAAGGCGCTGGCTTACCTGGGGATTCGAAAGAGAAAAGAAAAACCAGGGCAGGGTCAACCCGACAAAGGTGTTAATATTAAAAAAGCCGGGCCCCGGAACGGCAAGCCAGGCCGGGTATTGTGTCTCCAGCTGGCTGAACATGCCGCCAAAACCGCCAAAACCGCGGTAAGCAATAAATATTACAGAAAGAATAGCCACAGTAAGCATAACGGCAGCCTGCAGAGAATCGGTCCAGGCCACGGCTTTCAGGCCACCGGTCCAGGTCCAGTAAACAGCAATAAAAGCAGCAATACCAACGCCAACCAGGTAAGGTATTGCTCCCCCGGATATCCCTTCCAGCAGGGCCCCGATTCCAATCAACTGGACAGCGCTGTAGGGAATTAGAAAGATCACGGCAGCTACCGCCGAAACAACAGCCACTGCTTTACTCTGGTAGCGATCACCGAGCATTTCAGTGGGGGTGAGATAATTATACTTGCGGCCGACAAGCCAGAAACGTGGGCCAAAAAAGGCAACCAGGACCAGGCCGGAGAGATAGATCAATTCAAACCCGAGGGCACCAACTCCACCGATGTAAGTAAAACCGGCCAAACCAACCAGCATAAAAGCGCTGTAAGTAGTTGCAGAATAAGTAAGGGCGGAAACTATGCCCCCGAGCGAACGTCCGGCCAGGAAAAAATCATTAACATTTCCTGTCGCTTTTCCACCAGCCCGGCGGGCAATTAAACTACCGACGATAAAATAAAGGAAGAGGCAGATGTAAATTACGCTAGCTTTCATCGTTCTCCCCCCAACTTGATGTTATAAAACCGATGCATACGATAACGACAATGGCAAATATACTCCAGAACATGAATGCGCCGTAAACCCTGGTTACATCGCTCAACAAAGGGGTAAAAGGAATAATAAATGCAGCAAGAACCAGTATTACAAAAACAATGACCCAGGCCAGGCGCTGCTTTTCAAGAGACATGATGCCTCCTCCCTTTCTTCTGAATATTTATTGTGCATTATAACACATAAACAAAAGCAGGGTGGGTAAGAATAACTTGACTCTCATGTAAGAATATTGCTATAATTCCTTTATCTAATCAATTTGCCAAAAGACAAGGTGGTAATATCGTGCCTGGAACTTACTTCCACCGCTTCTCTAAACTTCTTTTATTAACTATGCTTATATGCATTCTCCTGGCCATGCCTGCATCGGCCTATTATGGAGAAGACAGTTTGCAGACTATTGAACAATCTGTCGCTGTTAACGCCGGCAATGATTACAGTATTGTCATGCAAGTAATTGATGGCCGCTTTCACAAATGGCTGGAATATGAAAACAGCTGCGGTTCAACCGGTATTTACATGCTCGAACCGGAAAGCGGTTTTTTAACTGCCGCTGAGAGCGCATTGCTGTTCGATGCTTCTCGCAGGTGGATTAGTGGATACAGGGGCATGCTCACTTCATCATCTCCGGCTGGTCCTTCGACCGCTTCAGATTATAAAACTGTCGACATTATTATTAACTTTCCATCCAGTAATTACGTGCTGCAGGGTATGGTTGATAACCGCACCGCGGTCAGCGGCACCAGGGCCTCCTCCTACCCAAACTTCAACAGCGGCTTTCTTACCGTTGACTTCAATAACGATTACATGCGGGGCAGCGGTTTTTTGGTTACTCCCTATGTTGTTCTGACCAACGCCCACAACATATATTCAGCTGATTTCGGGGGGTGGTTCAGCGAAATCACTTTTTCGCCGGGCCAGTATGAAACAGTATGGCCAAATTTTGTAGCCCCTTTCGGCACGAAAAAACCGGTTTTGGCCGAAACTAACCAAAACTATATTTTACATGAAAACAATAGCGCCCGGGACCAGTCGATCAAGTATGATTATGCCGCCCTCTTTTTTGAAGAACCATTCAGTGGCATTGATACTTTTGTTCCGCTCGAATTCAATTTTACTCCAACGGACGTAATCGTTACCGGCTACCCGGGAGTTGTAAAAGATGCAAACACAATGGGCATGTGGCGGGCTGAGGGAAAACTGATCAATCAGGATAGCCACTGCCTCTATTATGATGCCTATACCAGCGGTGGAAGCAGCGGCAGCCCTGTTCTTTCCTATAACAGCCAGTCCGACAGCTACCGGGTTGTTGCCGTTCATTCATTCGCCTCACCAGGCAACTTCAGCGGCGGCCCACACCTGAACAACCTGAACAAAGAAACAATTGAAAAATGGCTCCAGTGGCAGCCCGATACGCCGCCTGAACCAACAGTAATGCTTAGCCTTAATAAAAGCGCTGTTACCCTTGAAATCGGGGATAAAGAAGCACTGATCGTTACAACAAACCCCGCAACCAGTAACAACATTGAATTAAACTGGTCGAGCAGCAACGAAAATACAGCCCGGGTCGATGCAAACGGCATGGTTACAGCCATTGCGGGCGGCAGGGCAACCATCAGGGTTGAAACAGCAGACGGCAGTTCCAGCGCCAACTGTGAAGTAACAGTTAAAACAGGTGCCGGTGAATTGGATGATCCTTCTATCTACCGGATCGGCGATATTAATGAAGACGGAATTATCAACGTGCAGGACGTGGTTTTGGCCATGCAGCACGTTTTAATGATTGAGGAACTGGCTGAAGAACAGGCTGCAATGGCAGATGCTAATGGTGACGGAGAAATAAACGTAGTTGATGTTACCTTATTGATGCAGTTCGCACTCGGCCTGATCAACACCTTCTAAATAATAAGACAGGGGACGGTTCTCTGTCTTATTTAATTTAATTAACCAGCAATCTTTCTAAATAATCCATTTTCCAGCCAATAACTTGATTATCTTGTTTTTCTCTTTCCACTTTCGTTCTCCAGGACAACTTCTAAATTACTAAAACCAAAGAAACAGGGATAAGACAGAGAACCGTCCCCTGTCTTATTATTTACGATCAACCTTCAAATAACTTATCAAAATCATCAATTGTGATAGCCGGTATGGTAGAAAAATTAATGCCCAGTACGTTGCTCATCTCTACTGAAGTTTTAATAACGCTTTTCATTTTGGGGAAGTCAACTACGAGAAGTAAATCCATATCGCCCAACAAAGCATATCCGGCCTTAATTTTCCCTCCGTTTTCCTCAATCAGAGTCTTGGCCTTTTCCGTTCTCTCCGGGTTAATCTCTTTTAATGAAGCAGAGTTATACTTGCCACACATCAGGAAGAGACTCACGACCATAACCTCCTTTATTCAGTTAACTTCTTATCTAATAATAAAATATTTTTTGATAATTTGCAATATAAAATAAGACAGGGGACGGTTCTCTGTCTTATTCGTTAGTAAAACCCTGCTTATTTAATTATACTTTTTGAAGCGGACGGCATATGAATATTTAAGTTTTCCGGTTTAAGTTATTCCGCCGGGCAACCTATGCCCAGCCTTAAATTAAACAAAATAAGATAAGACAGAGAACCGTCCCCTGTCTTATCAGTAGGTTACTGCCGGTGTCCAGAAGGTGTTGTTGTAGATATCGGTCAATTTATAGGTAACCAGGCAGTTTGCATCACCGATAAAGACATTGTTCACTTCCAGGTTGCCGCTGACAATCATCTGCTCACCAAGGTAATAGCTGTTGTCATAATCTTCATCGTAGGTATAAAAATCACAGAGAAAGTCGATTACATCGCCCCGGTTGATATCAATCAACCCCTTGGCCGCCGTATTGGTTAACCCTTCATAATTAATCCGGGCACCGGCTACACCCCCGTAGGGATAATCGTTGTTAAAGCGAACTATAATGTCAACCAGCTGGTTATTCAGCATGGCTGGGATGCGCCCGTTTATCGCCCAGGCTGAACCGGTATCCTCTATACTCTCCACATAGTAAGCTACAACATGTCCATCCAGGGCCAGCCAGGTCCGGTCAAAATCAATCAACAGGTCACCATCATCATCAAATTCATAGACATTATCCAAACCGAGATCAATATACCCCGTTCCATCATCGAAGAAAACATTCAATTCCACTTTTTGAACCAAGTCCCATTGTTCATCTGTAAGCTGAAGCACCAGGTTTTGACCTTTACGGGTCAGGACAAGACTGTTTGCATCAAGATAGTTGTCTTTGAAGTATTCAGCGCCTGACTGAATCTGGTTCTGGTCTATCCAAGAATCTCCTGCTCCTGCCAGGGCACCGGTAAAGCTGCTGAAATCGGGGTTTGAGAAGAAAGCATTCCAGGCCAGGGCCCAAAGGTCGGTTGAGGAGCCCTGCAAACCGCTGCCAACCGAACCGAGCAATGAGCCAAAAGCATTTCCACTGCCGCTGGTTGTTATCTGGCCACCGACAACCATGTTGGCAAACTTTCTAACCAGGCCGGTATATTCTTCAGTCATCCCGATAGTATCGTAAATAGCCAGCATGGAAGAAAGATTTTTAAGCTGGTCGTAAGGAAAATATATAGATATGCCGTGCGCGTTGGAAATATTGTTCGAGGTTCTGTTATAAAGGATAGAACCTTCGAGGGCATTCACCAGTTCTTTCGATTCGGGAGAGTTGATTTTTTTAGCTAAATCGATCAAATCGACCTGATCAAGCCTGGAGCGGTTAAACTCCCTTGAATTGCCACGGGCGTTAGATATAACCCGGTAATCAGTATCAAGCTGGATATCTGCCGACTGGGCGAAATTTTTAAAGGCATCATCAACCTCATTGTTTAACACTACCAGGTCGATCAACGAGAGGGTCGTTATATCACGCGGAACTTCCTGGGCGCATTTTTCCACGAAATCATCAATGATCATCCTGCCTATCTCAGCCGTATCCATTGAGGTGTTGGCCGACAGCGCCGATAACCAGTTAGTATAATACCAGCCGATACCCGGCTCGGTCTCTTCCGAGGCGATCATATAGTCAGCGTGATAATTGAGCATGTAGGCTGTTTCCAGGGTAGCCATCAGGCAGGCATCAAAACCGATAAAATCAAACTTAACTCCTGCTCCTTCAAGCGCTGAGTGAATCTGGTTAATGGTCATCGAACCGCTGTTCGGAAACAACTGATCATAACCAAAGCCGCTCAGGGAACCTCCACCATGATCCCAGAAGATAAGGGCATAGCGATTGGCTGGAAAATTAGCTGCGCTGAATTCAATGAAGTTTTGCAGTGTATCCGGGTCGGTCATCGCTCTTTTCCCCAGGTTGTCTTCAAGTAGCCTAAGCCCGGAACCAGTTACCTGGAATCGCTGGTTGGTGTTATTCTTTACAACGCTGTTTCTCCACCTGCTTGTCCCTCCAGTTTCAACAATAACATTAACTTTATCGCCGATATCGGCATGGAGCATCTCGTTTAGATCAGCAGTGGCCATACCGTAATTACTTTCCAGGTCAGTTCCGCACATATAGACCATAATAGTAAAAACATCCTGCCCGTTACCGATTATTTCAGTTCGCCTGGTCCGTGGTCCGGTTATTCCGGTTAAAGGTGTAATCTGGTTATTGGCAGGGTCGCCTGAAACAGAAGGAGATACCAGCTGGTTTGAACTGTACCCCTGCGAATACTGGTTGTCTGCCGGCTCGGAAACCAATCCGCTGCAGTTTCTGATTAACATGTAACCAACTATTATTACAATAACCAGCAGAAGCAATTTACCCAGAGACAAACCACAACCGCTACCCCCACTCCTTCGTGAAGAAGGGAAATTAAAACCTGGTCCGGAACCGGATGGAGGACGCTGTCCGCCAAATATTCCTCCAGGCGAAGATGAAGAAGATGAAGAAGGGGGGCTACCGAGCGGGCTGCTGCTTCCCTGCTTTCGGTCTGCATACCCGGAAGCATTTCCAACAGGCTTACCACCCTTTGGCGAAAGACCCGATCCCCTTTTAAAAACCCCACCGCCCGAAGCGCTGCCGGTCACCTTCTTTTTCCTGGAACCACCACCGCTTTTTCTGTCCATTGCCCTGCCTCTCTTTCATCTATCAGCAATTATACTTGTTGTTAATAATAGATATTAAAATCAATATAAACCCAAATGCCGTCCATGTCAAAAATAAGACAGGGGACGGTTCTCTGTCTTATCTGTTGGTAAAGACCTATTCGTTTAAATTATACTTTTTGAAGCGAATGGCATATAAATATATTAGTTTTCCAGTTTAAATCATCCCGCCGGGTAACCTATGCCCAGCCATAAAATAAGCAATATTAAAATAAGACAAAGAACCGTCCCCTGTCTTACTGAGAAAGCTTGATTTTTTCCGGCAGGCAGGGTAATATTATGTATGCATGCGCCTGTAGCTCAGGGGATAGAGCAGCGGACTTCTAATCCGTTAGTCGAGGGTTCAAATCCTTCCAGGCGCACCATGAATAAATAACGTGAGGGGAGCGTAGTTTTCCGTCACGTTTTATTTTGCCCTGTAACTAATAAATAAGGCGTTTAGTTTGCCGGTTTCGTGTTATGGCAGTTTCGGCAAAATGTGGGTTAAAAAATAAGACAGAGAACCGTCCCCTGTCTTATTTTTTATATTTTCTTTGCTATCGCTTCAATGTCGTCGATATACTTGTGCAGGTGTTGTATTGAAGAAGCAATTTCTTCGATTGCCGCGGCTTGCTGCTGGGAATTATCGAGCACTGCCGGGACTCGCTCAATAATATTATCCATCTTGCTCTTCATGTTATCGGTCAGTGCCTTAATATCTTCAGCGGATGTAGCGCTGTTATCAGCCATTTTCCTGATTTCCGTCGCCACCACGCTGAAACCGCTGCCCGCGCTTCCGGCCCTGGCCGCCTCAATTGAAGCGTTAAGACCAAGAAGGTTGGCATTTCCGGCAACTTTCTTAATCATATTCAGCAATTCGTCTGTTTCGCCGACCATTCCTTCCATTTCCTTAC
>CAZBKZ010000028.1:0-32401 GCA_964492615.1 uncultured Syntrophomonadaceae bacterium
TGTTCAGGGAAAATGTCACTATGAGAGAGGAAACCTATCACTTGACCCAAAAAGAGACGATTAAGGTGCATTTAGTTGAAAAGGTATCGGAAGGCCTGTCCATAAAACCCTCTTAGGAAGCAGCTTGTTTGTAATAAGCGAATTAATGATTATGTTTCCCGCCTGTCGGGGCATTTCATACAGCGATTCATGAATTAACGAGGTCTTGTTACGATATATATGCTCTTTAAAATTTCATGAATTCCTGGGTGTTTATTAAACCCGGCACAAGTTTTATCGGGTTGCTTTTATAATTCAAAATTTGGTTCACTATTGATATCTTTTGTTAAATCGTCCATATGTATCAACTGTTTAGAGTTTCCTGAAACAGCAATCCAACAACTTCCCTCAGCTCCACACACTCCACCGCTCGCAACAAGTTCAGCTGAAGCCCCGGTTATTTGTTTTATTGCATCCAGTTCTGTTATGATGTTCCCACTAACAGGTAAATACCTTAAACCCATTGCATTTGAAGAATTTAGCCTTTTTGCAATTTCATTTATATCTCCATGTATCCTTTTTTCTAAACCAACCGGTAAATATAATTCAACCCTTCTACCCAAAACAGCTTGAAGTACAACTCCTATAGTACCTGCCGCTGGATGTCCAATATATACTGCCGCTTGCTTTTTTTCCAAATTAACGGCATTGGCGCCCTTTATTATAATATCACCTTTTTTCAAACTATCAGCAACATCAAATATTGTTTTTCCTTTTTCCCACTTTCCTTTTACGATAACAACATCACCAGGGAAGTGGCCTTCATCTCTTAATCTACCAGTGTCCGTCATAATATATTGATGAGGCAATGATACACCCCTAAAAAATCTTTTCTTGGAAAATGATATTTCCTGGGTTTTTCTTTTAAATATTTCTTCAACAACATAACCATTTGTAGTTCCTGCAATAATTACAATTGTTTTATCCTCTAAAGCTTCAACTATTGATATGATATGCAGTAACGATTTTGCTATTAACCTTTTACCAGCTGCTGGTGATATAAAATATTGTTTTATAAACTTATCCAAAAAGTTCTCCTCCAATTTGTTCTATTCAAAGCTCTACTTAATCATATTTACGCTACTATGTCTCAACAGGCATATCAGTATTTATAATCTTGTCAGAAACTTCCTTTATAGTTCATCCATACTCCTGGTGAGCATTACGTTATGATCTGGCCTTGTGGAAAACGTATCACACCAGATCTCATATATCAAGACCCTCCCTGACTTTCTAATTCAGAATGCTGGCTCTAAACTATGAGCATTTTTAGTTAACTTGTGAAATTGTTCCCAAATGATCCGAGTACAACCAGGCGGACTGATTACCTTAGCCGAAAAGAGAAAATTGACTTCACACCGAAAGGTGACTATAATTAATTGAAAGTTATGAAAATTGAAGAAAGGAGGGGTTTTAATGCTTTGCTCCTATGCTTCCGTTAACGAAGAAAAACTGAGTTCACTACAAAATTTGGAGCAGGAACTTGACCAAACACTCCTTGCTTATAATTGTCATCAAGCCACACCAGCGCAATTGTCAGCTGAACAACTTGAAAAACTGCAAACAAAAGAAAAAGAACTGGGAATAATTATAGTCGCAATATAACTGGAAAAATACTCTAAACTTACAAAGTAGGCTGCCGTTTAACTCGGCAGCCTACTTAGATACTGGAATCTTTGCTGGCAAAGCAATTTATACTAAAACTCTTTATAAGGAAAGTTCATAACGTTTATACTGCACTTAAGCTTTGTCTTCTTATTGTCTTATCTGCTTAAATTGATTTCTCCAATAGAATAATCAACTGTTCTCTCATCATCAGGAAAAGGAACTATAATCGGAACTCCCTTAAATTCTATAATTTGAACCTTTATTTGATATACCTCTTCTATGTTTTCCGAGGTAATGACCTCTAAGCCACCATAAGAAAATACTTTCGAATCTTTAAGGAATAAAAAACGGTCACAATAACGAACAGCAAGGTTTAGATCATGTATAACGATAGCCACGCATATATTATGCTCCCGGGCAATAGTTTTTACAATACTAAGTACTTCATGCTGATTGCGAGGGTCAAGGTTGCTTGTTGGCTCGTCAAGCAACAAAAGTTTTGGTTCCTGGGCAAGTGCCCTGGCCAGCATTACTTTCTGGGTCTCTCCTCCTGAAAGCTCGTTAACATTGCGCAACGCAAAGTTTTCCAGTTTCATTTTATTCATTATTTCACGCACTATATCCATGTCTTCCAAAGTTGCATCCCACTTAATATATGGCTTTCGGCCTAGAAGGATTGCATCAAATACAGTCATATTTAGCGACTTATTATCTTGGGCTACATATGAAATATTCTGAGCCAATGAGTTTCTCTTCATTTCAAAAACATTTTTACCATCAACCAAAACAATGCCTTTCTGGGCAGGGCAAATGCGATTAATGCATTTGATCAAAGTGCTTTTCCCTGCTCCGTTGTTGCCCAGAATGGCAACACATTGATTATTCTGCAGATCGAAACTAACATTTTCAAGCACATTCCTGGTCCCTGCTTTGTAAGTGAAAAATATATTGTTAATATTTACCATTGTTCTGCAGCCCCCTAAACAGCAGGTAAAGAAACATGGGCGCACCTAAAAATGAAGTGATAGCCCCAATGGGAAGTATAATCGGTTTAATAATCAGCCGGGCAAAAGTATCAGCTAAAATGAGTAGCATTGCTCCTGCAATTGCTGAACAGGGAATCAGGTAGCGGTAATCGTTGCCTATCAGCCTGCGCATAATATGTGGAGCGATAAGCCCTACAAAACTGATAATACCGACGAAAGATACGGCAACTGCAGCGGTAAGAGAAGCTATGGACATACTGATTACCATAACCGCCCTAGTGTTAACACCCAGACTTTTTGCCGTATCAGCCCCACTTTCCATTGCATTATAATTCCAGCGGTTAAGCATAAAAAATATCAGGGTTGTGATAAAAACCACAAAAAGCACTATTATCTCGCGCCAACCGGCTGCACCAAGGTTTCCAAAGGTCCAGAATACAACAGCAGCAATTCTGGTTTCATCAGCAAAGTACTGAAGCAATGCGCTACCGCCGGCAAATAAAGAGCTCAGAGCAACTCCGGCTAAGATAAGCCCGGCAGGGCCCAAATCTTTTTTAAATTGAGATAATGCAATAATTACAAACGTAGACATTGAACCGAAAAGAAAAGCACTTAACGATACGACATATGGATTGTTTATAGCAATCGCAGTAACGGCAGAAGATGTTTGCACCGCTCCGCCACCAAGATAAATGATTCCAAAAGCAGCACCAAAAGCAGCACCCTGCGAAACTCCAAGAGTAGATGCCGATGCCAGAGGGTTTTGCAGGACACACTGCATCACCGCACCACAAACAGCCAGAGAAGCACCCACGAGAATTGCCGTTGCAACCCGCGGAATTCTGATGTTCATGACCACCGTTTGTGATTGAAGCTCTCCCCTGCCCATAAGAGTTCTTATCACTTCCCCCAGGGGAATATCCAGAGAACCTTTACTAACAGCAAATAGTGCAATGCCTAGTGTGGCAATTAGCGAAATCACAAACACAATTTTCTTATGCTTAATGAACGCATCATACAACTCTATCTGGGAAATCTTTTCATTCAGCATTAATTATCTCCAAGTGTAACCGCACCGTAACCTAATCCAAATGCTTCGAGCTCGCCAAGAAAATCATCGACTCCAAGGAAGAATTTAAAAATCTCATTTGCTTTATCTTCGAAAACCAGATCATCAAACTGCTCCGGATAAATTAAATTCCCAACATAATAAGCGGTAACAAGAGGAATCTCAAGGTTTGTATAATAGGATGTGGCATTGGGAGTCTGATAAAGCTTCCCGTTTACAACAGCTGAAAGGTGCGCGTAATAATCAGGATTGTTCTTGTAATCTTCCTTAACAATATGAAAATTGCTTGAATCAAAGATTATATACTCGGGATCCCAGCCAATGATCTGTTCCCTGTCGACCAACATTCCACCAACTGTATCCGCGGTACCGATAGTGACATCATTCGCATTTATTGCACTGAATATTCGATTGTTAACATAAACACCTTCTATACCATGCCCTCCCCTGAAAGATGCAGCTGCTCCCAAAATTGTGGGATTATCCACATCTGGAATACTTGCCGTTCTTGCATCAAGGTCATTGAGGCAATCATTGATAAAAGCAATTACCTCTTCTGCTTTTTCCGGAACACCACAAACCTGAGCCAGCAGACGAAGCGCTTCCTCATAATCATCTCCGAATAAAGTACCCATCGCCACTGAAACTACCGGAATTCCTGTTTTACTTTGTATTTCATCTGCCAGTTCCGGCGGATAAGAACATAAAATTACATCGGGATTTACCCTGATGATTTCTTCCGGGTAATAATCATTCGCTCCCGCAGCGTCTGTCCCGACCATGGGAACATCTGCCCACAGATCTTTTGTGGCATAAGCATAAGCTGTGCCGGGCGTGATGGTATCAGGTTGCATACCGCTATAACCAACCACATTAGCTGCCAGCCCAAGGTAAGTAACCATACGTGGTACGTTTCCAAGAGCAACTATACTCTCTACATTTGCAGGCATTTCTACCGTACGCCCAACCATATCAGTTATTGACAGATTAGCTGTATCCACGATTTCTTCAGTTAATGGAACAGCCTCTTCAGATGTTTCATCGGCTAAGCTATTACTACATCCTGCAGCCAGGCCAACAAGAAAAGTAAATAGCAGAATTATAAGTATTATTTTTTTCATATTATTTCAATCCCTTCCTTTTAGAATTAGCATCAATCTATATATCAACTCTTACTTTAATTATCATTTTTCATGGTCCTGCTGTAGTTCTCAAAACAGTCTAAGCAAACTACTTTTCCATCCTGGTTTCTTGTCCTTGGCTCCATGGCATACTCTTCACAGCAGGCACATTTCAGAGAAGAAAACAAGCGGGCCTTTTCTGGCAACTTAAACGCTACCTCCTTGACCATCGCAAATTCATCTGCCTGCATTGATAAAATGTTTTCCATCTTTTGCTCACGTAACTTATTACTCTGTGCTCGCTCTTCGGCTGTAGCGCTCCCCTCAATCACCTTTTGAAAAAGTTCTCTCATTTCTGGGTTGCCATGTAATATTTCCCCGTTCACGGAAATACGAAGCGCCTTATCAGAACCCCGGCTGCCAAAAGTGTATACCTGCTTGCCTATATCTTTAAATATAAGATTTCCCTTCCCTAAAGTACAGCCAGTCAGAACCATAATTGCATCAATACCACAGGCATCGTTTTCAACTACCGCGATAAGTTCCTCATCAGCTGCCCTCTTTTCTTGCAAATTAGCCAGGGCAATTTCAGCTACCCTGTAACCTACAGCCAGGCCCGGACAGGCATGACCGTGAAACTCGACAACTTTTTCCCAGGATGCTTTACCAAATGTCATTTGCATAACCTCCAAAAATATATATATTTTTCAGGCTCATTTTAAAAACAGCCAGTTTACCACATATGAATCAAATACTACTAATGCTGTGTTACCTATATGGCATTTGTGTTACTACAAAAATATAATAAAAGGGCTTTTCACCCAGACGATTATGTGTTACTTAAATTTATTATAGTGCCACTTTCATTATTTTTTTGTTCCATATTGAGAAGCGTAAATCCTTCTTCAAAGGAAATGTTTAAATATTTAAAATATCATTTGTCATCAGGTTCGGAATTTTGGCGGATAATTACTTATTGGCTTTGTTTCGCAGCGCAAACCAGGCAATATAGACCTTTATGCCCCGGAACGCACTTTTTCAAGTCAACAATTTCATCACATACAGCGCACTTGCTGTAATATGTATTGCCCTGGAAACGGGGTGGGTGCATACTAACTATTGATTTCTTAAAAAGTTGTTGATCACTTAAACCCAGAATATTATGTACAGTATTGCTGACAGTTTCGCTGTACTCTTCTATTTCAATCTGTGAGGCATATCCTGAAGTGATTCGTTGATCAAGATCAACATCACTGTCAATGATAAAGACTTCGTTAATAAGACTCAGGCGCAACACATTTACGGACAGACATTCTTTGCCTGAAAGGCCAAAGTAATAAACCTGTTTGCCCAGATCATAAGCAAAGAAATTCTGATTACCGATAGTACAGCCGGTCATGAGCTGAACCGCTTCAATTCCAGAACCCATATTTTCAGCCAGTACAAACTGTGTTGAAGCATTATTACGATCAAGGCCCAATTCCTGACGAGCCAAAACGGAAGCGCGGTAACCAATTACAAGTTCCGGGCAAACGTGGCCGTGGTAATGTGCCAGATTAACAAGCTCCGCCGGTAACAGGGAAAAATTGCAGACAGCGTTTAATCCGTCTTTACTTAATAACTTCGAAACGTTGCAATACAAAGGACCATTTTCTCTAGAATACAGGTATTCTCCATTTACTTTATACTTCAACAGCCACCTGCCCTGACTTGGATTTTGCTCACCTTTAGTAAACTCAAAAGCGAGACAGTAAATTCCTGCTGACGTTAATATTATATATTGAGGATTTTCTTCCAAGCTGTTAAATTTGTGCAACAGCTTCAAAACTTCATAGTGCTTTCCATGCCATTTAAAACCAAGCGGAAGCTTTTGTGAACCGTCGTACTGCACCAACACCCGCTGTTGAATAAACTGGACGTCTTCCTGCTCTATTTTATTCATTAACCGTTTGATATTCAAAAATTAATCCCCCTGTGAAACTGTTTTACCATTCCAAGCGTCAGAATAATCGCTAAAGCAATGGTAGCACAAATATTATTTTTGTGCTACCATTGCTTTAAAAAATTAGCGCCGAAACCATCAAAATGTCCGCTTGCCTCTCGTACCGTTACATTTTCTTAACAACAGGTATCCACCACCTTACACCCATTCCTCTGACAGGTAAAAAAGCCACCGGAAAATAGGCTGCAATATCCGGTTTTTGTGCATCTCTTTCATAACCCATGGATGGAAGCCATTCACCATAAATATATTTATTAATTTTCACAGATGTTTGATAAGTGCAGTGGAATTCTGCATAGATAGCTGGTGGGATCTGAAATACTTGAAACTTTTTAAGATCTGCTTCCGGTGACATTTCAACACCAAAAATATCAATAAAAGAATCTTTATTGCCTTCATCATTTGGTAAATAAACAGACATTAAAGGAGCCTCGGTTACTTGCCCCCACCTGCCGTTGGTAAGACCCCAGAGCGCCTGGTATTCTTCCGAACCAACATATGTTTTCCAAAACTTTGGGGCTTCTTTAAAAAAATTCTCGTGTGTAAAATTCTTGCTTTTACCCACCAGCTCAAAACCAGGCTTTTCTACTATCCTGTAGTCCATACTTTTTCCTCCTTTGACTTCAACATGGAATGTAACACGATTGTATGCTGACAATTTCACTCCCGAGGTGCGCACTTCTCCTGGATTACTGCCTGTTGTATTACATGTATTTCTATTAAGGGGAAATCAGTTGCATACAAAATTAAGAGTATCCGAAGCTGGCGACCCACGAAACCCTAAATTAGGCAAACTGAAGCAGAGACGCATTTACATCGTGTCATGTGAAAAACCCAATATTGTAATTTATGCTTATCCTGTTTTCGTTACTCCAATTCTTCAGTTTTTAGCTTGTTTTTCTGCCCAGCCATATAAAGGATAAATGCTCCGGAAGCAATTAAGGCTGCAGCAAGATTGACCAACCAACCCACATAGGGAATTTTAGTCAACAAAGCAAGAACTGAAACCCCGATCAGGGCAAGCCATACCGGGTGTAACTTTTTGCCTAACCGATCGAAAAAGATTTGGGCTAAAAAGTAGCCAGTAAAAATTCTCGAGACATAAAGCAAAACTCCATAAAGCAGCACCCCTGCGATGCTGATCGGTATACCAATTACAGATATTAATAAAACCAGGGCAACCAGGGGGGTTCCGAAAACTAAAAGCGCTCCGTAACCAATACTGGGCCCGGGAGATCTTCTGATTGTATCAGCGACACCGGCCGTAAGGTTCGGAAAAAGCAGCACTAAGAGTAGTGAAACTGCCAATAGCGAAATTACCGGGCGTACAAAACTCCAAACTTTTCTACCCGGCGACACTGTCACTGCAGTACTGGGCGGGTCCTCCCTGTTTATTGATCCGCTGATGACCGCCTGGGCATCTACTAATGCCTCGTTCTCTGAAGTATAAGAGATATTACCCACTACCACTGCTTTCGAATTTATGATTAACTCAGAAACTGCCACCTCAACATCGCCGCCAACCGGTGCATCAATAACCAGCTTGCTCATACCAGCCTTTATATTACGGCCAACCGAGCCTGTAACTATAATACTGTTTGCAACACCCAGCAAATCCTGACCAACATCACCCGAAACGCTGATGGTATTAGCAGCAATCAGCAAATCCCTGCCTGTCTGGCCATTCAAATAAACAGTATTGGCCGCTCCCCTTGCTGTTCCCTCAATACTTCCATTTATCCTTATAGTTTCTGCAAAAGCCAGGAGGCTCCCCTTAACAGTTCCATTAATTACAGCCTCCCGGGAAACAATAACCACATCACCTAGAACTGTTCCATCAATAGTAATCGTATCCCCAAATATATATAAATCATCATCAATTACTTCATTTTGCCCTACTGCTACTGTATCGTCAGTGGATATAACTGCTGCTTCCACCGGGGATGCATATAACAGAAAAGCAGCTGCAATAATCAACATAACAAACCAGACCGATTTGTTAATCCGCCACACAGACATTATCTCATCTCCTAAAATTTGATACGTTCTGTTTATGAAAACATATCAAATATTACCCGTTCTTAGCAAGAAAATTATTTTCATTGAGTCATATCAGGGGTTATCCTACTCTATACCATTCAAACCAATGTTACAAATGTTCCTTGTCCAGCTTTCCTATGCTGTCAGCCCAATAACCCCAAGCTTCTTGAATCAACTTTCTACCTGCAAAAACAGAAGCAATAGAAGAATCAAGAGGCGGTGCAATTTCCACCACATCGAATCCTATTACATTCAGTTCAGTAAACAGTTTCTCCAGCAAAGTCAGGGCCATTCTTGATGTCAATCCTCCAAATTGAGGAGTTCCTGTTCCTGCTGCCCAGGCTGTATCTAAGGCATCAATGTCTATTGTTATATAAACTTTATTAAATTTTTTCATACTGGCGATACACTGATCTGCTACTGCCTCAATGCCTTCATGGTAACAGTCATATGCAGTTTTTACTTGAATTCTGTTCGTTTTCCGGAATTCAAATTCATCTGGCTCAATAGAACGGATTCCTATGAAAAAGAAGTTTTCGAAGGTTGGCGTATTTTTCATACCTAAAGCTCTTCTTGAAGTACATCCATGTGATAAATAATCACCATCCAGTTCATCGCTCATATCCATATGCGCATCAATATGAATGATGCCAAATTCTTCATTAAGTGCCGTATTGATACCTCTTTCCACCGGGATGGTTATTGAATGATCTCCACCAATCATTGTAAAGCGAACATTATTTTCCACAAGCTTCTTCACATATGCCTGCACTTCCATAAACAATTTATCCCTGTTCTTCTCTTCAAAGTCTCCAGAATCGACTACATTTAACTTGTTGTAATAGTACAATCTTTCTGTTTGTGGTGTAGAGTGCCTGGTATTCGCCCTCAACACCCCCGGTGCTTCTGAAGCACCGCCACGATAGCTTACACTACCATCAAAGGGAATCCCAAACACAACAACATCCGCATCCAACTCATTCATTTCCGGTCGATTTAAGCCGCACCATGAAAGTTTATTCTTTGCATCCTCATTTTTTCTTTGCATACCATGCACCCCTCTATTAACTTATTCATCTTAGAAACCAGAAAAACCTTTTGTTTGACTTTATGATAATCATCCTTTCAGGATTGACGGCATCAATATTTCACTGTCTTGAAAGCATAATGGATCAGCTTTCATTGCCGGGCGACAAGGTCTGCATGAGCGCGAAGAAGTGTTTAGACTCACCGGTGCGAAAGTAGTCATACCAGGACTCCAGTGTGTTCGATTGAAAAACACCTATAAACTCAATAATGTGTTTTGCCCACAACAAAGCCCCGGTAGAATTTGCAGTGATAAGATTGTTAACCGCTACAGATGGTTTGTCAATATAATTACCTTGCCCTTTATAACCGGGCGGCAGTGTCCCACAACAGCAGAATTGTGTTCAAGTTCGAAAGATCATTACTTGCATTTGATTTATTAAAAATCACGAACACTGAAGAAATTATTTTTTTATAAAAACTAATTATTAAAAAAGGGTTTTTTAACTGTGGCAAAGAATTTTTAAATGCAAATAGTTGCAAGTTTTTTTTGACAACTTTTTGCAAACGTTTACAATACTATAAATCTCCCCTGGCTTGTTTTGAAAGGACTGCGACTTATAGTGGCAGATGTTCGCAAAGCAAGCCAGGCAGAGTATTATTCTCGAGCCTGAACTGGTAGTACATAAAAGCTGTGGCTTTCATAAAGCTGAACATTTTTTGAGGAGTTGATTTTCAATGAAAAATGTTATGCCGGCTGCCAGACACTCTGCCCCCGGCAAGCTTGAAATAATCACTGCCTTTGTGCCTGAAATCATTAAAAATGATGATGTACTGATCCAGGTCGAAACAGGCACCACAAACGAACACCTCAAGCCCAGAGACCGTGTTGTTATTGATCCCAATATTAACTGCAATGTATGCCCTACCTGCAGCACCATGTCTACCCTCGAAACATTCATAGATAGTGAGGATTAGAATGGCTAAACCAAAAATTATTAATATTTTATTTCGCTTATCTGCCGGCATAGCGGCATTACTGCTGCGCGCAAAAGTAAATTATGATCTATATCGTGATCGCCGCCGAGCTTATCAATTCAGCCTGCTCAAGCCAGGCGATCCCTCCAAATCTCGTGCTTATTTTTGTGATGGCTACCATGGTGGCATTACTTTTTGGGATTGGATCATCATCCCCGGTGGCGGCACCTGGAAAATCTATAACTGGCCGGTTGTAGCTGAGCCGATCTTGAAACAGCTTATGAAATGTCCCTCACTGGCTGCAGTCTTCGAGCTTGATGGACATACCCTGGGCAGTATGTCGCTGAAAATGCCACAAGCGATCAGGCAGATGAAGAGAGCCATTGATACCGGCCGCCTGGAAATTGTCAATGGTACTTATGCCCAGCCGCTGGCCGGAATTTTTGACGGTGAAACCTTTATCCGCCATTTTTACTATGGACTACACGAAATTGAAACGGCCCTGTCGACAAAGGTGGTTACCTTTGCTTCGCAGGAACCGGCCTGCTTCCCGCAGCTGCCCCAAATACTCACTTCGTTTCGCTACCTGCAGGCAATATTAAGAACCCACTGGGCCCCCTTTGGAACAGATCCTTCGTATCCTTCAGCAAAAATAAAATGGCAGGCTGCCGACGGCAGCTCAATTCAGGCTATACCGCGTTATCCTTTCATGACATATGGTAAAGACAACATTAAAGATAATAATTCAGCTCAAGTTGAAATGCATTATGGCCTTGACAGCCACGATCATTTTATGGCCTCTCATCTCATGCCGTTAGATTTTGAAGGTTATAGCAGTGTTGGTTTTGAGAGTTTCCGAAAGAGCGGCCTGCAAGCCGGAATAGACCGGCCTCTGCTGACCAGGCTGGAAGATTTCAACCTGCTGTCTGGAGCGCCTTTAAAAAGAGCAGCATCCCTGTCAGCTTCTGATAATATTTCCTTTGTAACTGTTAAGCAGTATATAAAACTTTTAGAAGGCGATGCGGCAGAAGCCAATCAGCCTGACAAGGCAGTCTACTTTTCTGCAGATGATTTTCCCTGTTATTACCCCTGGGGCCTGCAGGGTGGTATTCCCCTCAACGCTGCCCAGGAAGCCTCACATCTGCTACTGGAAGCCGAACGTATGGCGGCGTTCCAAGCATTTTTAAGCGGTGAAGCGGAAGTGACCAGCAGCAAAGAGCTGGATCAAGCCTGGAAATATGCCCTGCAATCACAACATCATGATCTGCATCTTTGTGGCCCCTGGTTGTCGCGTAAGCATAATAAGCCGATGAGTGCGGTAGCCGTTGACCTGGCTGCCGAGTCAAAAATAATAGCGTTAGAAGTGACCAACCGATCCCTGCGGAATTTATTGGGCGTCAGCTTTAAGCAGTATTTTGACCCTGCAGCGGATATAAACTATTCGGCTGCTTTCAACTCTCTCGCCTGCAGACGACGCGATTTAGCGCTATTAGCGCTGCAAAAAAGTCCGGATGTTCCTGCTTCCTGGACAGCCATGCTGAACGGCACCGAATTTGAAGGGCAATGGTTCCCCTGCGGCGGGCCTGGCGGCTCACTGGTTTTCTTGTTCGAACTTCCCGGTTTTTCAGGACAGACCTTTACTGTCAGGCGTAAATCATTAAACGTAAAACAGCCACAGTTTCCACGCAAGCTAAAGAACGGAGTTCATTATAAGAATAGATTCTACCGGGCGCAGATTACAACCGATGGTGAAATCTATTTAGAAGATCTTGAGAACTCTTCCAATGTTCTTAAAGGGGCGTACCTGACTGCCGGTTCCGGCAATAAGCTTCATGATTCACGTCTTGAAAAAACTGATATTTACCAGCTGACCTCCGGATCAATCGCTGATATTTATCAAGTAAGTGGCATATTGGCATCGATTAACTATATACAGGAAATAGTCTTCTTTCATGAACTGCCGCGCATCGACATCAAAGTCACCTTAGCTATAAATGAAGATACTTTCATTGGCCCTCAAAAAGAAGAGTCAACACCGCAGAGGGCTTATTATGTTCAGAATGAGCATAAATTAAACTTAAACTTTCATACAACGCCGGCTGAAACTGTTTTGGCCGGGGGCGTTTTTTTGACAGAGCAGAGAAAAAACAGTGATTTTTCTGCCAACGGCTTTGTGGCCTTCAACAGTCCGGGGGGGAAAGTATGGTCACTTTTTCGTCGCGGGTCAAATGGTTTTCACTGGACAAGCAATAAGGGGTTATTACAGGCTGTTCTGGCCTGGGCTCCTGTTGACTGGTTATACGCCAGTGCTGATTCAATCAGGGTAGGCGGTTCGGCTTACACGGTACTCAGGGGCAACTACAGCTATAGCTTATCCCTTCAGCGCTGTGAAAACGACAGCGAAGCGCTGGTCGAGGCTGCGGATGCCTACACATATCCCTTTCGCACTTCGGTAATCGCAGAAAAAAGAGAGGATACTGCCGGAAGCGTGTTTAGTGTTTTACCTCCGCTTAATAGCGAAGCACCGACCGTAACTGCATTGTTTGTAAATGACGATAAAATCTATATGCGCCTCTGCAATTATTCAGGTAATCAGAAGAACTTTTCATTTGCCGGTGAAAGCCATTTTTTCAGACCGGTAAATTTACGATTGGAACCAGAAGGTGATGTTCTGTCAGTTATTACACTGGCTGCAGGGAAAATACAAACTTTACAAATCATATAAAAAGGAGTGAGTATTATGGCTTATTCAGAAGAAGAGATATTACAGATCTGCCGCCGCCTCGAGAAAATATATACTCCGGCTGTTTCTGATTCTCTCGACGAAATGGGTTATCGCAGCGGGGTGATGAAAGCGGATTTAAGCCCGATTATTCCCGGAAGGGCGGTTGCCGGCCCTGCTTTCACAATTGAGGAAAGCGAAGCCGATCCTTCAATGCCGCAGAAACTGGCCGATATGGATCCTGCCTTTGTCACTTCTATCCTGGAAGCCGTTTTTGAAAATATGCCCAGGGGTTCAATGATGGTTATAACCACAAACGGCTATGATGGTTCCGGAGCTTTTGGAGAACTGATGGGAACGACGGCTCTCTATTATTGCGGTTCGGTCGGCGCTGTAGTTGATGGACCGATTCGCGATATTCCAAGGCTGCTGGAAATTAATTTTCCGGTTTGGGCCCGGGGCAGTATTCCCACCGATTCAGTAGGCCGGGCTCAGCTTAACGGGGTCGGCCAAATTATAAACTGTGGTGGTATCGAGATAAGCCCCAGAGATATTGTTTTTGCCGATCAGGACGGAGTGGTTGTAATACCGGTAAATAATATTGACGCATCAAAGGTGCTTAAACTGGCCGAGGAAAGAGCGCATGATGAGCGACGCTCCCGGCAGGAAATAAGGGAAGGGCGTTCCCTGAAGGAAGTGTATCAAAAATATGGACGGCTCTAAAAGAACTTTTAACTTTGCCTACTATGACCAAACGATCAGGGCGGAGATTCCGGAAGACAACCTGGTCGAAACCATCAGTGCTGCCCCGGCAGAGCCTTTAAACAATATTGAAGAAGAGACTTTAAAAGTCCTGGCAGAACCGATCGGGACAAAACCTTTTGATCAACTGGTCCGGACAAAAGATAAAGTATTAATAGCAGTGCCTGACAATACCAGACGCACTGACCTTGCTCCGGTTCTTTCTGCCCTCCTTTCAGCATTGGGCAGGCTTGGTTACGGGCCCGGCCGGGTCTCAATTATCGTAGCCGGAGGCACCCACAGGGCGATGAGCGATACTGAGTTAGAAGAGCAGTGGGGTACTGCAATGACAAACAAGTATGAATTCTTGCGTCATGACTGGAATAATTCTTCTGCCCTCGTAAACCGCGGCCGCTCAAAACTGGGCATACCGCTTGAGTTTAACCGGGAGCTTTTTAAAGGAAAACTGTTGATCGGTTTGGGTACAGTTAAGCCTCACCCGGTAGCCGGGTGGTCTGGCGGGGCAAAGATTATTTTACCTGGTTTGTCAGGTAAAACTACTACCGATCATCTTCACTGGGCGGCAGCCGCCTATCCGGTAGAATCAATCTTTGGTCAGGAAGAAAATCCAGTTCGCCTGGAAATGGAAGAAACAGTAAATGAAATTGGTCTCGACCTGGTCATCAACGCCATTGAAAATAAAAATGGAGATATTGTCTCATTGGCGGCCGGCAATTTTGTTGAAGCCCATCGCTTTTTGGTTGAAAAAGCCCGCTCGGTACCCCTCCTTGATCTACCCCTGGAGCAGGCCGATGCGATGATTGTCGGCGGGGGAATCGACCGGCCGGAACTGTGGGAAGCGGTGGCCGGGCTTTACGTGGCTAATCTCCTGCTCAGGGAAGGCGGCACATTAATATTGCTGGCAGCCTGTCCCGATGGGGTGGCTTGCGAACACCCGGCAGTTCTGGAGTGGGGTTACAGACCTTATAACGAAATCAAGGATCTGGTGACAAAAAATAAAATAACTGATCTGACTGCAGCTTCGCACATGGCCTTGGTCGGTGATATCATCAGCCGCAAAAAATACAGGGTAATCCTGGTTTCTGCCGGTATTAACCGTAAGCAAACTGATCTGCTTGGACTCTTATACGCCGAAGATCTTGATCAGGCCCTTGAACATGTCTGGCAGGAACTGGGGGCACAGGCAAAGATTCTGGCTTACGAACGAATTTAAGGGGAGGTATCACAGTGCTAAAAAAACGCAGTGGGAAACTAACTGAAAATACAGATCGCCTCTTTACAGCCCTGATCAGAAAAGAGCTTATGCACGGGGTCGGCCTGACCGACTCTGATATTGAACGCCCCTTGGTCGGTATCGTTAATTCGTGGAATGAACTGGTCCCCGGCCATATCCACTTTCGCGAACTGGCACAAGCTGTTAAAGACGGAGTGCGCAGCGCCGGTGGAACACCGCTTGAATTCAACACGATAGCGCCCTGTGACGGTTACAGCAACGGGTTGGAAGGAATGAAATATGTATTACCCATGCGTGAAGTTATTGCCGACGGAATCGAGGGTATGGTCCAGGCCCACTATCTTGATGCCCTCGTTTTTATTTCCGGTTGCGACAAAATAGTCCCCGCTCAACTGATGGCTGCAGCAAGACTTGATCTTCCCTCAGTAATCCTGACCGGGGGAGCAATGCTTCCCTACAACATGTTTGTCTCAGATTGCAGCCCCTTTATGGCTGCCCTGCGCTGTCCAGGTCCCGGAGCCTGTTCAGGAATGGGCACGGCCAACACAATGCAGTTTTTAGTTGAAGCCATGGGCATGAGCCTCCCCGGTAGTGCAACCGTTCACGCGGTGCATAATGAAAAAATTCTTTTTGCCAAAAGAAGCGGTGAAACAGTGATTAAACTGCTCGAAAAAGGGCTTACTCCCGGCAAGATTATTACACGCGCAGCGCTGGAAAACGCCATTACCGTACTGATGGCTACCAGCGGTTCTACAAATGCCATTCTTCACCTTCTGGCTCTGGCTCACGAACTGGGTATTAAGCTTGAAATAGAAGAATTTAATCACTTTGCCGATCAAGTTCCACAAGTCGGGGGCATTTTTCCGGCCGGTCAATATATGGTTCTCGATCTTCACCAGGCAGGAGGCATTCCGGCGGTCATGAAAAAGCTAAAGCACCTTATCCACACGGAAGCAGTCACGGTAAATGGTAAAACTATAGGCGCAAATATTGCCGCCGCCGATACGTCCGAGCATCCAGTCTTAAAATCGCTTGAAGAACCTTATGCCCCAACAGGCGGTATAAATATTCTAAGTGGTACATTGGCTCCCGAATCGGCAGTGATAAAAACCGGTGGTGTAAAAGGAGGAGGAAAGGTCCACTGTGGCCCGGCTCGCGTTTTCGACAGTGAAGAAGAAGCAATCAACGCTGCCCTGAAGGGTTTATTTAAGGAAGGCGATACAGTTGTAGTCCGTTACGAAGGACCCCGCGGTGGCCCGGGAATGCGTGAACTGCTTACCCTGACCGAATACCTTTTTCAGCAGTCACTTGACGAATCAATTGCGCTGGTTACAGACGGACGTTTTTCAGGTTTTACCCGTGGCCATGCAGTCGGTCATGTTTCACCGGAAGCGATGGCTGGTGGCCCTTTAGCCCTGGTTAGGGAAGGTGATTTGATAACCATAGACCTTGAAAACAGGCGCCTCGATCTCGAGGTTAACAAAACAGAGCTTGCGCAGCGTTCACAGGAGTGGGTACAGCCGAAACGTCAGCTAAAAGGCTTGCTGGCCCGCTATGCCGCACAGACCTCTTCGGCTCACCACGGAGCTGTCGGCTGGATAAGGAGTGAGAATAATAGATAAGCAAAAAGTATTGGTAACAGGCAGCGAAGGTTACCTTGGCCGCTACCTGGTTGACGGTTTAGAAGATGGTGGCTACAGAGTATACCGTTTTGATTGCAGTGAACCTTCCCGGCAGGATAAAGAGACGCCCTTCATCCGGGGGGATATCCGTGACAATACAGCAGTAGAGCGGGCAGTTGAAAAAGTTGATATTGTTGTCCATGCTGCTGCTGTCCTCTCACAGTTTCAACCAGACGAAAAAGTGATGCATGAAATAAATGTCGGGGGCACCTTGAACATGCTCGATGCATCAAAGCGTCACAGCATAAAAAAGTTTATCTTTCTTTCCAGTGTTGAAGTTTACGGGCCACCGCGTCTAATACCCTGCCCCGAAGATGCGCCTCTTGAACCAATATGCGAATACGGTAGGAATAAGTTGAAGGGGGAAAAGGTAGCCCTTGAATATCACCTGGCCGGCTTACCGGTTGTTATTTTCCGGCCGCCGACGATAGCCGGGCCGGGCCAGAATGAACCTTATCTGCTCGATCAATTTAAAGCTGTTGCCAAAGGCGAAAAAGTTGTTATTCCGGGTAAAGGCTTAGCCAGGCTGCAGATGGTTGATGCCAGGGATGTTACAGCAGCTGTGCTGCTGGCACTGAAGAATCCTCAGTCTGATGGCCAAATATTTAACCTGGGTTCCCGTGATGTTCCAACCCTGCGGGAAACAATAGAAGCCCTCTTTTGCCGGATGGGCATAGAACCGCGATTGCTTTGTCTGTCTGAACGGCCAATAAAAGCCATTATCAAGGCCTGGGCTAAAATCGGAAAGCCACCGATCAGCCCGCAACATCTTGAGCTGGCTTTTCATGATTCAATTTTTGCTATCGACAGGGCTGTTAAAGTTCTCGGCTGGGAACCAAACTATACTGATCTTCAGTCGAACCTGGAAACACTGGATTGGTTTCTAAATGAGCAGAAAGGAGAGGAGGAATCGAAGGTATAATGGAAATAACTTCCATCGGTCAGGCCACTTACTATATCCGTGACGGGTCTTTATCTATATTAACTGATCCCTGGTTTTCGACTGGCGGGCTAAGCGCCCTGCTTGCGCCGCGACTGTTAGGGCCTGCCCTGCAGATTGACCAAATCGAAAACTGCAGTTTAATCCTGCTCTCGCACATGCATATCGACCACTGGGACCGCCACGCAGCCGAACTGGCAGCCCGCTGTAATAGCATAATTATTACTGCTGCCTACGCTGCACGCCGCCTTACAAAGGCCGGTCTTAATGCAGTAGGATTAACTGCCGGAGAAAGCTTCAGCGGGCTTGGCGTTACCGTTGAGGCGGTAAAAGCAAAGCATCCTTTAAGCCCCGGGGCCATTGGTCTGGTTTTAAGCGGCCGAAAAAAAGTTTATTTCAGTGGCGATACCCTTAATCATAGCGGCCTGGATAGTCTGGCAGGCTATAACCTCGATTTAGCCCTGCTTCAGTCTTCCTGTACCCGCTACCCATTTATCGGGCCGGATGGAATGGACTGGCCGGCAGCTGTTTCACTGGCCCGCCGGATCAGGCCGCGCATTTTTATGCCCATGCATTTTACCTGCAAGGGTAAATATTTAGATCTCGACCGGAAGGTAAAAATTGAGAACAGCAAAATGGTTGAAGATTACCTGTCCCTTGGTGAAAAGGAACTTGGTGCTGAAGGAATAGATTGTCGGGTACTCTGGCCGGGTGAAAAACTTGAAATATAAAACTTAAGGCGGGTGAAATAGAAGTGAATAAAAGCGGTCAGTTTAATGTGAGAGAGCCGCCAGTCGGTTGGCGCTGTTTTACGCGGTGTAAGTTTTTCGCTTTAACCGCTTATTTATAATCTTTGTCTGGAGGTAATAAACGATGACAAAAAAGCTTCCGGCCTGGGCTAAATGGGCATATGGTACCGGTGCTGGTGGATTCGCCTTAATTGATCGCCTGCTGATTACCTGGCTGCTCTTCTATTATGTGGTTAAACCGATCCAGGGCGAGCAGCCCCTTGTTGCCCCGGCTCTTTTTGGCATGATCATGTTCTTCGGCCGAATCGTTGATGCAGTGGCAGATCCGCTGATAGCCCGCTGGTCTGACAATCACCACGGTTCCATGGGCCGCCGCATGCCCTTCCTGCTTTATAGCGGTTTTGCCTATGTTGCTGTTTTTATTGCCCTTTTTTATCCCCCGGTTATCGGTGAATCAATTTTCAACAGTCTTTACCTGATTGTAATGCTCGCTCTTTATTTCGCTCTTTTTACTGCCTATGTATGCCCTTATGTGGCCCTGTTGCCGGAATTGGCAAAAAGCAACAGGGAAAGGGTTGACCTGGCTACGATCAAAGGTGTTTTCGGCCTGCTGTCAGTAGCAATTGCTTTCGGCGCCGGTGGGCTGATCATTGATGCATACGGACCATACGGCATGGTCTGGTCAATGGGGCTGCTCGGACTGGTCATGCTCTATTTCCCCCTGCTGATTAAAGAAAAAGACTATGCTGTAGCTGAACCGGCTACCCTTGGCTTGGTGGAAGCTGTTAAGACAACCCTGAAGAACCGGCCTTTCCTCATCTACCTGGTCGGCAATGTCACCTTCTGGTTAGGTTTTAACATTATAACCCTCTGTATTCCCCTTTACGTGACTATATTGATGGGAGGAACCGAAGGCGATACTGTAATATTTCTCGGTATTGTGATGGGTGTAGCCCTGCTATCATTTATGCCTATCAATATTCTGGCTAAAAAATATGGCCTTAAAATAATCATGATGACTTCACTGGCCGGCTTCATGGTTATCTTGCCTTTTGCTTTTTTCATGGGGAAACCGGTCGGTTTTCTTTCTCCCCATGCTTTCGCCTATATCCTGATGGCCCTTTCCGGCATTCCCGTAGCGGCAATTTTTATAGTTCCTGACGCAATCGTGGCCGAAGTTTCAGATCTCGAAGAAAACCTCTCCGGCCAGCGCAGGGAAGCAATGTATTACGGCACGCAGAATTTTATTCTCAAGCTGGCGATGGGTTTCTCCACCCTGGTAACCGGGGTTTTACTGCAGTGGTTCGGAAGCACCCCAGACCAGCCGCTGGGGGTTCAGTTAACCGGCCCGGCGGCAGCCCTTTTCCTGCTGGCCGGTGTTATCGTATTTTCCCGTTACCCGCAGAAGGAAATTACGGCCAAACAGGCCGAGAAAGCGCTTCGCCTGTAGCTTTTTAAGGCTGATCAATAAACAGAAAATGTTTGACTATTTGGTGCGGTATTTGTTCTCAATAATTTTATATCTGTCGTGGTTGATTTTATTCCATTCTGTTTTTTTATAGGCGATGTTTTTCAGCATTTCGTTAATCCATTCCGGATCATATTCTTTAAAGCCCAGTGAGTCTGCCCACACTTTCATTTCTTCATGTTCTGGATGCTTATCGTCCCGGTAAGCTTCCCAAAAATCATAAAACCCGTGTATTCCCCCCACATCTTCCGGGGGTGCTGTCTCCGCACCGTCAAGCAGTGTGGGGCAACCAAAATAATAATCATCCACTACATCTTCCAGTCTGATGCTAAACTCCCAGCCATCCCCGAAATCATAGCTGTAAAGAATCTCTTTATGCTTTTCGAGATAATCATCAATCTTTAGCCCGGTGGGTTTACGCACCTCAGCCTGGAGTCGCTCTTGATGGGCCTTTTCAAAACCAACAAGGTCTGGAGGCATCGTCTTTAGTCTTTCCTCATATGCCTTTCTGTTCTTTTTGAAGTGGAGATGCTCCTGGTAGGCCTCATCGTCGTTGGTTACCCTGATACCTTCTTCCATCAGGTCAAACTCATAGAGATGATAATCCCCGGAAGGGTAGCCGCTTTGAAAATTAGTAACTGTCTGAATAACATCATGAAGCCTGTTAAATGTGGCGTCTGCAGGCATGATGACCCGTCTCCAAATAAGTGGATCCGAGTGTTTAAGTTCGATTTTTATAATATATGCCTTCATAGTTTGTTCTCCTCGCTTTTTGAAAAGCTTGTTTTAACAATCATCACCTTACCTTGTAATTATAATATAATATTCTTCTTCGATGTTAGATGCACACGATGTATTAGGTTCCAGCCCCAACTAGGCAGCGGTCATGTGCTCAGCGCCTTACAGCATCTGAGGTAACAGCACGGTATATCTTCTTACCCCTTCAAGAATTTGAGTTGCGTGGAAACTATCCCACCTTCAGCAGTAACCGATGCCATATACCTTGGCGCGTGGACCTCCTGGGATTTATAATAAAATGGCACTGGAGTTGTGTCATTTATTTCCTGATATGCATAAGTGTTTTTCAGGCCCAATGGCTCAAAAACAAATTCCCTGAAAACATCTCCGATCCACTTACCCGTAACCTTTTCAATAATACCGCCTAATAATTGATAATTTGTATCGGAATAGTGGACCTTCCCCTTCTGACCCGGCTTAAATTTTGGTTTTAGTGTTTTGACCCTTTCTACTGCTTTGTCTAAGGCCATGGGTGATCATTTCCTCACAAAAGGTCAGTGGCAACTTCACCCTTGGCCTTATCGTAATAAAAGTAGTCAGGTATTCCAGAGGTATTGCTTAACAAGTGGGCAATTGTAATTTCTTTTGTATAGTCTACATCATCCAGGACATGGATGCCGCTAATCAGTTCTTCCGAAAAATACTTGTAGATTTTATCCGCAAAGGTTAATTTGTTCTCCGCCCTCAATATCAACATAACAGCTGTAACGTATAACTTTGTGACACTGGCAATAAAATACCTGTCTTCCGCCTTGATGTTTCCTGCCCCTCCCACCCAAGAGCTTGAGGAGTCCCCTTTTTCAACACAAAGGACAGCACCATAAACACTCTTATTTCTCAGCATTTTTTGAACTACTTGATAAAAAAAAATCCATTTATTTTGCTTCCCATAATTTCCCTCCCTCACATTTTTTTCAGTTTACTCCTAGCTATGTTTTTTTCCAATAGGTTTTTGGCCCATTATTTTTCAGGATCGTCTTGGCAGGTACCTGTCTTATTACCAACATGACGTTAAGAATGTCAACCGATGAAGCCATTGCGTTGAGCAATACTAAAAGCTTTACAAAGGGAGTTAACAGCCCCAGAACACCTAGTGCTAACGGTAAAAATATTGAGGCTATTAAAAATGGAGCTATGCTTATTAGTATATACCTTGATTTCAAAAGCTCTTCTTCCGTTACTACAAAGCCACCATAAAATGTTAGCCCAACAAAGGTTTTTGAGGACCGCATAAAGTTTGGGATGAAAATCAAATGTAGCAACTCATGAATAATAACAAAGATAATTAAAGTGATAATCATGCCCAGGTTGAAGGTTACAGAAAATGAGTCAGGCGTGAGCCCGAATTCTTCAAACGATATAGTGGAAAAGACACTTAATGCTAAAATTGCAACAAATAGATTTATAACCATAAAAGGAACAGAAAGGATAATTGCGCTGACAAGACTCCCGGGTTCTCTTAACGTTATCCATCCGCTGTTTGTTAGTTTTTCGTGCAGATGCTCATTACACTTCGGCAACTGCTTTTTAATTTTCAAAAAATCACTACCTGTTCATTTTTTTTATCTCATATTAGCATTTCTACTATTTTTCAACAACGCTTTACAATTAATGCAGCACACGTCAATCATCCTTTCACACTATTTCTTATGAACCGGACGTTCAGAATCAGGGCAATCGCTCCCAATGCTGCAAAGCTAACTACCAGGCCAATCAGCGTAACATTTTCCCTGAACTTACTTAAGGTGAAAATATCACTGAGCAAACACACGATATAGTTGCTCTTGCTTGACATTCAAATATTCTTTGATTAAAATCTAATACAACTAATTCTACTGACATTATATCATTATTAAGGAGAGAATTCTCCCAGAGAAAGGCGATTTCAATGAGAAAAAGAGAACTTGGATTTGACACACTACAGGTGCATGCCGGACAAGAAATACCGGATACTGCAACTGGGGCGAGGGCAGTACCTATTTATCAGACCACATCGTATGTTTTCAAAAACACCGACCATGCTGCCGACCTTTTCGCCTTGAAGGAACCTGGGAATATCTATACCCGTATTATGAACCCCACAACCGATATATTTGAAAAACGAATGGCAACCCTTGAAGGGGGAGTTGGTGCACTTGCAGTGGCTTCTGGCTCTGCAGCTATAACCTACGCTATACTTAACATCGCCGGAGCAGGAGATGAAATTGTTTCAGCAAGTACTTTATACGGTGGAACTTATAATCTTTTCTCTAAAACCCTGCCGCGCTATGGTATTACAACCCATTTTGTTGACCCGGACAATCCTGATAATTTTCAGGCCCAGATAAATGATAATACAAAAGCAATCTATATTGAAAGCATCGGCAACCCCGATACCAACATTATTGATATTGAAAAAGTAGCTGCAATTGCTCACAGTTACGGTCTGCCTTTGATCATCGATAACACCTTTGGCACGCCTTACCTGATCAGGCCAATAGAATTTGGCGCCGATATTGTTGTGCATTCAGCTACCAAGTTTATCGGTGGGCATGGAACCTCGATCGGGGGAATCATTATTGATGCAGGTAATTTCGACTGGGCTGCCAGCGGCAGATTCCCTGATTTCACCGAGCCGGATAGCAGCTATAACGGCCTGAACTATGTTGAAGCCTGCGTGCCGCAGGCTTACATCATCAAAATGAGGGTTCAGCTATTGCGTGACACTGGAGCTGCCTTAAGCCCCTTCAACTCATTTCTATTCCTGCAGGGCCTGGAAACTCTTTCTTTAAGAGTAGAAAAACATGTTTCAAACGCTAAAATAATCGCTGCATTCCTGCAAGGGCACCCCCGGGTTTCCTGGGTTAAATATCCCGGCCTAAGTAATAATAAGTACCACAATCTGGTTCAAAAATATTTCCCAAAAGGTCCCGGTTCTATTTTTACTTTTGGCCTTAAAGGCGGGATAGAAGAAGGGAAAATATTCATTAAAAACCTTCAACTTTTCTCACTTCTGGCTAACGTAGCAGACGCAAAATCACTTGTAATCCACCCTGCCAGCACTACTCATGCACAGCTATCAGAAAATGAACTTGCAGCTGCAGGAATCAGCCCGGAAATGATCAGGCTCTCAATCGGGATAGAAGATGTCGATGATTTAATATACGACCTTGACAAAGCATTGACTGAGTCAGGCAGGTAGAGCAAGGAGAGATACTTATGCCGATTAAAATTCCAGATAACCTGCCTGCAACAGAAATACTTTTCAATGAAAATATATTTGTTATGGGTGAAAAGCGAGCATTCCACCAGGATATTCGCCCACTGAAGGTGTTAATTCTTAACCTGATGCCGACTAAAATTATAACAGAAACCCAGATCTTAAGGCTGCTGGGAAATTCCCCTTTGCAGGTAGAGATTTACCTGTTTCACCCCTCTTCACACGAATGCAAAAACACTTCGAGAGAGCATCTATCGAGATTCTACTATACTTTTACCAAGATCCAGAATCAGAAATTTGACGGCATGATAATAACCGGGGCACCTGTGGAACTTCTGGATTTCAAGGATGTTGATTACTGGGAAGAACTTAGGACAATCATGGACTGGAGTAAAAAAAATGTATTTTCAACCATGCATCTCTGCTGGGGAGCGCAGGCAGGGCTTTACCATCATTTCGGTATTTCAAATTATCCGCTGGAAGAAAAAATGTTTGGGGTTTTCTCTCACCAGGTAAATATTCGCAATTCACGACTGCTGCGCGGGTTTGATGACTCTTTTTTCGTCCCCCACTCACGACATACCGAAATTAGAAAACCTGATATCGAAAACGTCCATGGGTTAGATATTCTATCTGAATCAGAAGTGGCCGGAGTATATATTGCTGCTACCAGGGACCGCCGGCAGGTGTATGTTACAGGACATGCAGAGTATGATTCATTAACTTTAAAGGAAGAATACGAGAGAGATATAGATAAAGGCTTAAAAATTAGGGTTCCCGAAAATTACTTTCCAGATGATAACCCCCAAAAAGAACCGCTGGTAAGGTGGAGGGGCCATGCAAACCTGCTTTTTGTGAACTGGCTAAATTACTATGTCTACCAGGAAACCCCTTACGATTTAACCGAAATTAATAATGGCGTTACGATTAATGCAGGAATAGATAATCTTTAAGAGCTGTGTAAAAGCTGCAAGCAGCACGGCATAACCAACAGCCTGGGGGATACTTGCTAACAGAGCACCCACCTGGGGGAAAAAGCTGACTCCGATCATCATCAGGCAAAAAATAACAAATGGCTTCTTTGCTGCAACACCAGATATGCTAATAATAATTACCCACCACTGGGCAGCTGGACCTTCAATTACCGGCAGCCGGTGACCAAAATATATTTGAATAAGTGACCCGATCCCTATATATAGAAACATCCTTTGGGCATATTCTGCAATGCCTGATTGATCCAGTCCCAGGTATGGACCTAAAACAACCGGAATCACGGCGATATTAGCTGCAGAAAATGGTAAAAAAGTTATGTCTCACTTAACCCAGGAATTAATGCGGGATATGGTCCGCGGTCTTCCCCGGCATACCGGTGAACCTAAACTTTTATGTCACGGAGATCACGAAATCTCACTCGTTCAAAAGCAAATGAATAGATGGCATAAAGAGTGCCCGGAAAGCCAGCTGGTTATAATTGAAAACGCTCACCACGTTGCCAACCAGGACAACCCTGAAGAAACAAACAGGGTAATTATATCTTTTCTTGATGAAGTTTTAACCTAATTATTTATAAATTATGCTATTCATAAGGAAAATTACTGCCTGAAAATATACCAGGCTGGTGGAAAGGTTGTCCATTCGAGGATAGATTACCAGATTAAGAAATAATTACACGGCTTAGCTGTAACGCAATAAGTTAGTGATTATTCAAAAATAATGTAGGTGTTGGTATAGTTTAATACTGATATGCTGCTCTTTTCATATTCAAGATCGCCGGCATAAATTAAATATCCCTTATCACCGCCGGTTATTTTATTAAAGTAGTTTAAATTATTTTGAAGCGTTTTATTATAAGTCATTGCTGCCTTGATCTCTACCGGTATAAGCTCATTTCTGTTCTTATACAGAAGGTCGACCTCTTTTTGGTTTGCATCGCGGTAAAAGAACAGGTTCGGCTCCAAACCCTTGTTCGTCCTTGTTTTCAGTGCTTCCAAAACAACCATGTTTTCAAACAAATTTCCCAGCAGGGGATCTCTTGAAATCTGATCAACTTCATTTATACCTAGCAGATATGCTGCCAGCCCTACATCAGTAAAATAAAGCTTTGGCGATTTAACTATGCGCTTGCCAAAATTATCATAATATGGTTTTAATCTAAAGATGATAAAAGAAGCCTCCAAAACTGACAACCACTCTCCAAGTGTTGTGCTTGAGACACCAACATCACCGGATAAGGCGTTGAGGTTAACTAACTGTCCAATCCGGCCGGCCAGTAAATGCAAAAACTTCTCATACTGATCAAGGTTTCGTATATTGCTGACCTGGCGCAAATCTCTTTCAATATAAGTTTGGTAGTAATTTCGGTATGCTTTATGTGGCTCTAGCTTATCTTTGTAAATGCGGGGCAGAAAACCGGTGAAGATAAGTTCATCACGGTTCAATGTAAAACCTGACTGAGACAACTCCTTAATCGACAGGGGATATAGAGTTAACAGTGCTGTGCGTCCTGCCAAAGATTGAGTGATAGCCTCGTGCAAATCTAAATGATGACTGCCGGTTAAAATAAATTGCCCTTTTTGGTCGTTTTCATCAGCCATAACCTGGATATAAGAGAGTAGTTCAGGAACTCTTTGCACTTCATCAATTATAACAGGAGGGGGAAAGGAGGATAAAATTGCTCTTGGATCATCGGCTGCTAATTGCCTTATATCAGGAAGTTCAAGGTTGCAGTAGCGGTAATCAGCAAATACCTTCCTCGTCAGGGTAGTTTTACCAGCCTGACGCGGCCCCGTGACTGTAACTACAGGGTATTGAGTTGATAGATTAACTAGTTCAGATTCAATATCTCGCTTGATCATAATTATATTTTAACAGGAAACCCTGCAATTTTCAAGTTGTAGTTGAAAATTGCAGGGTTTCGTCTGTAGTAGACAGTATAGCTTTATATGTACTTTATCTCTTCTAACAACGCTGTAGCTTTCTCAGCTATAATGTCCGCTTTTTCAAGTTAAGCCCATATACTTGTGTAAAATCGAGGAGCCATTTCTCCTCACCTTCGGTTAGAATGTGATTAGTGAAAAAACAACCCAACCGAGAGGATATTTGAAATGGCTCAATACAAGATTACCGTAGATCCACAAGTTTTGCATCAACTTTTTATGACAAAATCGAAAGATTCGGGAGTGTCAGGGTTACCGTAACGGCAGCTATTAAGTTTAAGCGCCGGGATGCCCCTGGGAAACGTTGTTCAGCGCTTCTCTCCGACTGATGAAGTTCCATCCATCCGGACTGTATTAAGCGATGAGGCTTTAGCTTTCCAGGAACCGGGCACCTCTTTTTACTATTCCAACGTGAGCATTAACTTATTGGAGCTATTGATAGAAGAAGTTAGCGGCCGTGAATTTTCTGTTTTCATGCAGGAAGAGATCCTGAATCCGCTTGGAATGGATCACTCCAGTTTTACATGGAGTAAAGATTATGAAACGCCTGTGCCTAACGGATACGATTTAAAAAACAGGCCAGTTCCGGTATATGTTTACGCCGGCAAAGCATCGGGCGGGCTTTTTGCCAGCACCGAAGATATTGCCAGTTTTGTCTCAGCGGGCATGACTGGCTCATATCAAAAGGATCACGGTGTACTGGAACCGGATACTATTGAGATGCTCTACAAACCCCAGGTTGAGATGGCTGGATTTTATGCTCAAGCCTTTAATTACTACGGCCTTGGCCACCTAATTGAAATACTTCCTAACGGCACTACTGCTGTTTCACACGGTGGGCAAGGAGCAGGAATAATGACCCACTTTCACTTAGTACCGGAAGACGGTAGGGGGATTGTTATCCTTACCAACAGCCAGAGAAGCTGGCCTTTAATCGGTTACATATTGAGCGACTGGGCTGAATGGGCAGGTTACGGCTCTGTGGGTATGGAAAAGATCATCTGGGGTAAAAATATTTTGCATGTTTTGGTCGGACTGGTTCTCATACTGGCGCTCTGGCAAGTATTTAGAATCTATAAAGGTCTTAAATCTGGCAACCGTACTTATACTTCACCTTTGAAAGAGGTTACCCTTTTGAGATTCCTGCAATTTTTATGTTTTGGTATATTAACTGCAGGATTACTATGGGCAGTTACCAGGCCATACCTGAATATAACTTCCCTAATGCCTGTAGTATCAGTTTGGCTCGGCTACTCGTTACTGGTTACAGCCCTGGTTTCACTTGGCTCAGCACTTTTTCCGGCAGCGAGGCGGGAAAAGTTAGGAAGGGAAAATCATTAGCTATGGGGAAAGATTATTCAAAACTGAAACGTCCGCGGCACTCGATGCCGGGATATGCTAAGATTTATGAGAGGAAGTGTTTCGATGGATAAAGCTCCCCGGGAGAGAATTGATTCCCTGGCACTGAAAGCCTGGTTTTACAGTAGCCTGCTGTGGGGATTAGCTTTGCTCTTAATACCTGTGGCTTATATCGTGCTGGTCAATACATTACTCGACTGGCCAATAATTTTCGGCTGGCTTGGTATTGGTCTTGTAGTAGTTTTTACTATTTTTGCTGCTATCATCATTCCGCGCCTGCGAATGTATTACTGGCGATATGAGATTCACGATGACGAGATCGATATCCAACACGGTATCATTGTTATCAAGCGCACCCTGATTCCCATGATTCGCATTCAGCATGTTGATACTGAACATGGTCCGATTATGCGGTATTTTAAACTGGCTACACTTAGAATTTCTACCGCAGCTACTGATCACAGGATACCGGCTCTAGCCCAGGAAAGGGCTGCTGAATTACGGGGCGAAATATCTGCATTAGCCCGGGTGAGTGATGAAGATGTCTGATATGAAAAGGCAGCACCCCGTTATAATTCCTCTGGGCACTATTCGCGGCTTGTTCTATATCATCCCCCCTCTGATAATTGCCCTGTTCCAGAATATCGGTGCAGAAGACCCGAGGCGACTATTGATCATTTATCTGATCATTTTTGGTTCATTATTATTATCCTTAGTTTACCAGGTATTCAACTGGTATTTCTATTCCTATCGCTATGAAGATGGTTACCTGCACCTGAAAACAGGGGTAATCACCAAAAAAGAGCGTTCAATTAAACAGGAGAGGGTACAAACTGTAAATATCCAACGGGGTCTCATACAGCGCCTGTTAGGCCTGGCTTCCCTGCAGGTTCAAACTGCCGGCGCTGGTGGAAAAACGGAGTTTAGCCTGACAGCTATTGCCCTGGATGAAGCAGAACGGATCAAGGATAGCCTGGAAAGCAAGGATGAGTTTCCAGGGAATGTTGAAGTGCAGGCGGAAAATAATGAAGCCGCCCTCTCCGCCAATCTGCAGGAATTTACTATATCCATCCCGGAACTGTTCATCGCCGGGGCAACATCTGGACGCTTTTTAGTCCTCTTTTCGATCCTCGCTGCAGTCTCTTCCCAGCTTACTGTTTTCTTACCGGACAACATCTGGGAGACACTGGTTGAACAGATTACTTCAACAGCACTGGTAACTGCTGTTTTAGCAGCTTTGGTGCTTATGTTTTTTTCCTGGCTGGTATCCGTTGTTGCTTTCGTCATTCAATACTTGAATTTCACAATCCGGCGTGAGGGTAATAGCCTGCAGCTTACCTGGGGGCTTATTGAACAGAAACAGCTAAATCTAAAGCTGCACAGGCTGCAGTCTTTGGTCGTCCAGGAAAGTCTGCTTCGCCAACCCCTTGGCCGATCTGACCTGGTTATCGATGTTGCTGGCGGTGGGTCTAAAGAGCAGAACTATGTTACCATGCTCTTTCCCTTAATAAAAAACAGTGAAATCAACCACTTTTTAAACATAGTATTACCGGAATACAGGCTGCCTGATAAACTTACACCACTACCGCGTAGAGCTATGCGTCGCTATATTTTCCGGGCCATGGCTCCTATTGCTCTGCTATCAATAGCATTACATTGGTTGCCTTACGGTTGGCTGGCCTTATCCCTTCTTCCACTTTCTTTTTTCTGGGGTCTTAGCCGTTACCGCTCCGGGGGAATAGCAATTGAAGATCACCAGCTAACATTCAAATTTCGATTTATCAACCGCTACAGGGTAGTAATGAAGCGTAAAAATATCCAGGCTTTGCAGGTTAGTTTGAACCCTTTCCAGAAGTGGCGGGATCTTAAAACAGTCCGGGCCTGGGTTCTATCTTCTCCGGAAGGAAAACAGTTCCAGGTTGTTGACTTAGAGAACGTCGAAGCGAAAAATGTGTGGAGTTGGTACTCCCGTTACCATTAATCCCCCTATACTATCCGATGGCACACGGATATAAGTTGACCCAAAGAGAAGGTTGCTAAGCTATTAATACCCAAGTTGCCAAGGCTTATAGTTCTTACTCCTCATTTTAATGTGAGTCTTTAGATGTGCCTATTTTGCGAATGTATGCACAGCAACCAAGTGACAATAAGACATGGTTTTTAAAGCTATGATTTAGTTTTGCTGTGTTATTACCCTTACAACATGTGCAGGTCAATACTCACATTGAGAATTGAACTGCATATTTTATTGCCTTTTTTATTATTCCAAAACGAATAGAAAAGGACATAAAAAAATGAAATATTTGCACAGACATACTCCCGATGAAATCCGGAGAGTTCCATACGGATTTACCTACAAAGAAATGGTGGCAGCCATTAGTGAGAGTGAAAAGTTGTGTTTGCGTATTTGTTTTTACAGGGAATAAACGTCAAGCCTTCTCATGTGCGTCAACTAACAAGGTGGTTTCATGGGAGAAATGTCATGCTCAATCTATTGGAATATAATCCTACAAGTAGTACGCAAATTAAAAAACCGGCAAAACAGAAAATGACTGCATTCAAACAGCAGCTGGAACGACCCGGGCTCGAAGTTGCAATAAGAATACCCCATGGAAGAAATATAAAGGCGGCTTGTGGACAGTTAACTAATAAGTATAATAAAAAGAATAAATAAAAAGTGCCAGCCGAGGATATCGCCTCGGCTGGCTCATAAATGTCAACATAGAGGGGGGGGGCTAACTTTTTGTTGTTTAAAGATAGCCGCGCTATGTTGCGTGATTTCAATGCAAAAGGCATTAAGGCCGCAAAGCCACATATTTTCGGGCTTTTCCGGACATAGTTACAATGGAAAGTTAGGTAATAAAAGATGCCGGTGCTTTGCTTTGCTTTGCTTTGCTTTAGATTCAAAAATTTTTGTCCAACAAAGCAACGTTTTTCTTTTATATAAATAACCATAAAAAATATTTTAGCGGTTTTCTTTTTTATAAATATTTTCAAATAAGATTTTTGTGGTTTTTTTATTTAAGTATTGTACGGAGAACTGAAAATCTATTCGTTTTCTTCATTAGCAAAAACATCTATATACTTATGAAGAGCAAATCTTCTGTTTCTACTGTAGCCAGTTGTTTCCACAAGGATGCCCTTTTCAAGCATTCCTCTTATTGCATTGTCAACAGTAGGCTGTGTTAATCTCGTTATATCTTGTATTTGATTGCTAGTTAGAATCGGGTTATCATAGAAGGCATCTAATGTCTTAATAGTATTTTCAGGTCTCCCCTTAATATCTAGAACATCTTTATTTAGTTGATTTACAAGCCCAACGACCTTCTTAAATTTTAATTTTGCTGTTTTTGCAGTATATATTGATGCGGACAAGAAGAACTTAATCCAATGGCGTAAGTCATTTTTTACTCTCACCCGATCTAATGCCTCATAATATGCATTCCTATTTTTCTCGAAATAATCGGAAATGTAGAAACAAGGTTTATCTAAAACACCTTTACTCAATAAATATAAAGGTATAATTAACCGTCCTATTCTTCCATTTCCATCTAAAAATGGATGAATAGTTTCAAATTGGTAATGCAAAAGTGCAATTTTGATTAAATGCGGAACCTTAATTTCATCATTATTAATAAACCTCTCAAAATCGGACATTAATTCAGGTAAGTCGAGAATACTAG
>CAZBKZ010000029.1:0-31869 GCA_964492615.1 uncultured Syntrophomonadaceae bacterium
GGGTTATGTATTTTTAACTGCCGTTTTATGTATTTCTATTATGCCGAAAACACTGCTACAATAATAAAGCAAATCGTAGAAACAATAATAACATATTTACCTCTCCAAATCACACTTGCTAATTCCATTAAGCTAATTTCCTCTTCCATAACAGACCACCTACTTAACGGTAATTTATATTTTATATAAATCCAACCTGAGACACTGATCATTATAAAGCTGGAATCTATATAAATTATTAAAGGAAAAATCAATAAAATATAAATAAAAGTTTTCAACAAAAACGCATAGAGCAAATAGCACTTTTTATTAGCTTAAGCTCATGCAAAAGCACCATCTATCTCAGCTTATTTCCTAAAGGTTGTATTCTTCTCTTTACTATTCCTGTAGATTCATTATTTTGTTTTGTCACCCCCCTTCCAGACATAAACTGACATAATAAATGCGCTCAGTGAAACCGGAGGCTTGAGCGCAAAAATGCATATTTTTAAGATGTTGGTTGATTAAAGCTCTTGGTGTTTAATGCATTTTAAGTTTGAAGTATTCTCCGGCCATTGCTACAGCTAAACTGTAACTTCTATCGCTGTAGTATTCGCTTAAGATATTGATTATCCTGCTCTATTTATATTTAAGTAATATAGTGCTTTTTTATAAAGGGTGGGGCCGCGAGCACCAACCCCTGCCCCCGGCAGGCAACTTACGATAACAGCCCTATTATGTAAGAGGCGTATTTTGCGCTTCTTTTTTATTTGCGCAGGCGGATTACATAATATGCGGTTACTGGACATTTTGCTCAGAATAGCAGCTATTAATCAGCATCAATAACGATCACTTCGATACCAGCAGCGCCATCGGAAAAGCTATGTTCCGGATGTTGGCCGTTCTGGCCGAGATGGAGCGAGAGTTAATCGTAGAAAGAACTCAGGCTGGCTTGCAGGCAGCTCGCAAGCGCGGCCGCATCGGCGGCCGGCCCTGGATGGATGGAAAAGCGGTGGAGAAGGCCCCGAAGCTTTATAATTCGAAAGAATACAGTGTGGCTGAGATAACCGAAATGACCGGGGTATCGAAGGCGACACTTTACCGGTGGCTTAAAGATAGCAGCGCTTAAGATGAACCGTAACTGTCTACCGGAATTCGCCCCGGGGTGGTTGTTCTTCCCGCTTACTTGATGCAGCCTCTAATGCTAAGCAGGAAAGGTTGATCTTCCCCCGCTTTAGTGGACACATAGTTAAGCCACTTTTCTCAGCTTTTCGTAGTTTTCTGGGCTGTTATAGTCAATTGCTGAGTGAATCCTGATTCTGTTGTAAAAGACCTCGATATATTCAAAGATGCACCGCCTGGCCTGAGTCCGGGATTCAAAAACATTACCATAGATGAGCTCAACCTTTAGGGTATGGAAGAAGCTCTCCATTACAGCGTTATCATAACAATCGCCTTTCCTACTCATTGAACAAATCATTTTATGTTTCTGTAAAAGTTCCTGGTATTCATAACTGGCATATTGACTGCCCCGATCAGAATGCATCAGAAGCCCTGGGCCGGGCCGGCGATTGCCAATCGCCATTTTAAGCGCTTTTATCACCAGATCTCTGGTAAGTCTTTTTTCCATCGCCCATCCAATCAGCTTACGAGAGTATAGGTCCATCACCGCCGCCAGGTAGAGCCAGCCTTCCTTGGTATAAATATAGGTGATATCCGATACCCAGCATTGGTTAGGGCCACTGGGGTTAAATTCTCGGTTAAGCAGGTTCTCGGCCACTGGATACTTGTGCCAGGAATCAGTCGTCACTTTAAACTTCTTTTTATGTTTGGCCCTGATCCCTAACTCTTTCATCAGACGCTCTACTCTTTTTCTACCACAGCTGATGCCAGCTTTGAGCAGGTCGCGATGAATACGCGGGCTGCCATAATTGCCCCGGCCGCGGTGGTAAATCGTTAATATCTCTTCTTTTAAGAATTCATCTTTTCTGTCCCGTAAGCTCGGTTTACGTTTTAGCCACTGGTAGTAGCCTGAACGGGAAACATTAAAGGTTTGGCACATCTTCTCCACAGTATGTACTGCTGTGTGTTTCCCTATAAACCGGTAGACTACTTCGGTTTCCTTGAGAAGATGTGCACCGCTTTTTTTAAGATGTCACGCTCTTCTTTAACATCAGCCAATTCCCGCTTGAGACGCAAGTTTTCTTCTTCCAAAGGACTGAGCTTTCGCAAACCATTGCCCGGGAAAGCATTTTCTCCCAGCTCGTCATACTCTTTACGCCACCGAACCAAAACACTTCGGTTAATACCGATATCATTTGCTATTTCGGCCATGCTTTTGTCCGACTTGTAACTCAATGATACAGCGTCACGTTTAAATTCCTCGCTGTACTTTCTCCGCTTCCCTGCCATCCCCCAAACACCTCCATAAGATTATTATAGTCTCTTATCTCAGTGTCCAGCAAACCGGGGGAAGGGCTAGTAATCTCAAACATATCTTGGCACTTGTAATCCTTACTGTCTTCCTGGCCAATAACGGTTGCGGCAGGGAAGAAGCAGAAACGGACAACACCCCGGTTGGCACAGCTGATATTGGGGTAGACTATTGAAATATAATTTTGGGCAAAGGTGATTTAGGTGAAATTAAATATGTTAAGACGTCAACTTTACCTTCTCCGAAACCAGAACAATACTTTGAAAAATAGGGCAACAGTTAAGAGTTGCTGGAGAAAATGGTTCTTAACAACTTCAACAATATTGTTTTTATTATTGATATCTATGTTTTTGAGCGCTTGCGGAGGAATGGGAAGAGTAAATTCATTAAGAGCGGTAGATTCTATTTCCGATGATGTGATAGAAATTCCTCTTCCTTTTAAATACGGCTACCGACCTGGAAATAGCACAGAAATTTTATGCCAATATTCGATTACTGATATGGCAGAAAAAATTCGAACACTGTCCTCAGAAGAAGTCGAGTATACAGTAACTGAGTACCCT
Source organism: uncultured Syntrophomonadaceae bacterium (assembly GCA_964492615.1). Lineage (GTDB taxonomy): Bacteria > Bacillota > Dethiobacteria > DTU022 > DTU022 > JAABTH01. The sequence goes on from CAZBKZ010000029.1 coordinate 2,977, forward strand.
GGGGGTAAGTTGCTGATTGAGATAAAAGGAGCTGAAGACAAAAAAGCTGTTGCCATGTTATCTGAAATCTGTTCTCGTGATACGACTGAGAAATACCCTTATTTTTATGTATTTTTTAGTCCTGTTGCAGGATACTCCGGCACTGAGCTGGTTTTCCCATTTCATTTAGTTAAAGATGAGCGACTCAAAACTTATCACGATATAATTGAGCCTGCTTTAAGATATCGTACAGATTATGGGCGGGATGAGTTTCTAAGTTTTTACTCAAGGATAGGCGATTACTACCCGCAATTAGATCCAGAAAAAATACAGGTTCTTGATAATGGTTTTATTATTTATAACAATTATGTTAAGGGCGAAAGCAGAAATGTAAAAATTGAATTTTACTTCCAAGACGAGAGTAAGTATTTTTCAATACAGTTTATGAATAATATAAATGCCATTGATAGAGGGTCATTTTAATAGGCTTTCCTGTATAATAGGGCGCTAAGGCATAAGCTTGTTGATGAAAGGTATTATTTATAGATGTCGGGGGGGGCATATGATACTTGTTGGATGTTGGTGGCTGCCTGGATATGATTGAAAACATGAGAATGTTCACCCTGGCTATAGCTAAGTAATAAATCACAGCTTATAGTAATACCATTATTTGTTTTTTTGCATAGATAAGTATGGTAGAATAATCATAGAAGTTGCAGGGGAGGAAGGGTTTATGATTAAAAGTGAAAACCAAACAAGAGTAGACCCTGAAATATTAAAGATTGCATCGGAATATGTAAAAAGGCTGGAAGCTAAACAAGTGCCTTTAGCCCAGGTGATCCTTTATGGTTCCCAGGCCAGGGGATCGGCGGGTTTTGATTCAGATATTGACATCCTGGTAGTAGTTGATGTCTTAGATAAATGGGTTTACAAGACAATTGTAGATGAAGCGTTTGAGGTTAGCTTGCAATTTGGCGTTGATCTTATAGCTGTTCCCTGTGATCGGCAAGAATATGAATTACCTTTATTTCGAGCAGATCACTTTTACAAGAACATAGATCAAGATGGAATCATACTACGATGAGCGATGATTTAAAAAGAGCACTTATCCGCGTAAAAATAGAGAAAGCCAGAGAAGCTATGGGTGAAGCGATCTGGTGTTTCGATGGTGAAAAGTATCCTGCAGCGGTTAACCGGCTTTATTACGCGATGTATAGAGCCAGCTTAGCATTACTTGTAGGGGAAGATAGAATTCCTGTAAAACACACGGCGGTAATAGGCTTGGTTAACAAAAAATTTGTTAAAGAAGATTTACTCCCCAAAGATGTTGGCCGATATTTGCACAGGATACAGACTGCCAGAGTTGAAGGTGACTACAAAGAAAAAGTTTTTTTCCGGGAAGATGTTAAAAGTTTGATTGACGATGGCAGCGAAGCCCTGGTGAACATTGAAAAGTTTCTAAACCTCCATGAATAAAAAGAGATAGATTTGCTTTCCTGTAAGGAATTTACTGCTACACCACCTGGCCTACACCCATTAACAGTAACACCATCGGCAAGGCTTTGTTCCGCATGCTGGCCGTCCTGGCCGAAATGGAGCGCGAACTGATCGTGGAAAGAACCCAGGCCGGCCTACAGGCAGCCCGTAAAAGGGGACTCGTTGGTGGCCGGCCCAGGGTGGATGGAAAAGCCGTGGAGAAGGCCGTGAAGCTTTATGATTCGAAAGAATACAGTGTGGCAGATATTACTGAAATGACCGGGGTTTCGAAAGCAACGCTTTACCGGAGGCTGAAAGAGTAAAGCGCTTAATACAGCTGTTCTTCACAACATAAACAAAATAAGTAGTCAATGATTGGAGATGTTGGTGAAATATTAATTAACGAGGAGGTTCAATATGCACTCATGCATTAATAGCGACATGATTTGCAAAAAACTATCGTTTGCCAGGCAAAGAATGTGTGAGCTGGAGCCACTAGCTGCTGGTGAATTTACAAATGACCTCTCGGCCATGAAGCATCAACTTGTGCAAGAATACTTTTTTCATCTTATTGGTGCCGTTGACTATGCTTCTCAATATATAAACAATAAGCTGGATTTTGGTATCGCGATTGATGACGTAAAAGTTTGGAGAATCATAAAGAAACTAAAAGGAAATGATAAGTATAAAGCATTAAGTGAAGCACTTTGTGATATATACACTGAGACTGATCAGGTTAAAAAAATGCCACGTGACCCGTATTTGCCAAAATCGCTCATTTGGCGTGCGTATAAATACAGACATCGAGTCACTCATTGGGGCTTTAACTCGTTTATTTATAAGGTTTATCTTGGCAGCAGGAATGTGCAGCCCGAAATATGTTTACCCCTTGACATTTATGCTGACAACCCAATTCCATCTAATTATTCAATAATGGAGGACTTGGAAGCAATGTATGAATATTTTTACCAAGGTTGCATGAAGGTAGTCAGTCTTACGGATCAGTTAGTACAATAAAACGGTCAATATGAATCCGGCGATAACTCATCGACTAAAAGCATATTGCAAGCGGTGTTTTTTGTTGCTTCCGTGGAAATTTCGGCAATAGGGTTAGCATAAACATTTATATAAAAACAAATGCTGTTTCTGGGCAGCCCATAGGTAGCTTTTGCATAAAATTTAGATTGTTTCCTATCAGCGAACAAAGCGAGCCGCAAGAGAGCCAGTGATCCGGCGGCTGCCGGCTTACCTTCGCAATTGCGCTGAAACCAGGACCCAAGCGGTTTATGTGCAGCCATATGTGTAAGTCCTGCAGGGCAGGCTTACACTTAAATGCTGTGTGTTTATGTCGGGGTGGGTCCGCGAGCACTAACCCTAAGCCCGGCAGTTGTTGGTCACGTGCTAAACCCGGGCGGGGATCTGATCGCAGAAGGCGCTGGGCCCAGCGCCAACCTTAAGACAAAGATTTTGCATTTCAAGAGCGGAGGAACGGGCGGGTATTTTGAGCTGCAAGCCGGTACAATAGCTTGTTAACCGGCGGCAGTGAAAAACTGCCGACCTGAGCGGAGCGTTTAGGAACCAAAATTTTGCCCTGGCTAAAAAGCGGTTTTGTTTTTAGCCAGGGTTAAGTTTTTATATATTTTTTTCTCTTAAACAACAAGACCATGATTATCCCTGCGATAATAACAATGACCGACACCAGTAATGTAGAGTAATTAGGCTGAGATTGCATGGGATTCATTCCAAATGCGAAATTGTCACCGCCCATTGCCGGACGCATACCTTCAGCTCTCGCACCACCCTGTCTGGCTGTCATCATTTCGATCATGTCGTCAGAAATACCCAGTTCCCTGGCTTTGCTACGCAATTCTTCAGTAAGGTCACCTGCCTGCATGACTTCCTGAAGAAAGGACTCCAATGTTGCCATATCCATACCCTCCACGGGCATTTCTTCTCCGAACGGCAACATTCCGGCCTGCCCGGGGATACGATCGCCGTTGGCATTCTGCATTCTATCCATGGGCATACCAAAACTGCCGCCCATTCCCATGCCATTGTTGGTGGAAGATAGTTCACCACTAAGCTGCTTCAGGATTGAATCTGACATGGTTTCAGCAAGTTCAAGAATACCGGGAACGTTACCACCCATACCGTGCATGCCGCCAATACGATTGTTTTCTCCACCAAAATCATTATATAGAGTCGGGTTTTCCTGCCTCATTTCCCCCGGATTCTCTTTACCCATGCCGCTGCCTGTAATAGTGCCGGAAATACTGCTTTCAAACTGCTCGAAAGTGTAAAAGGCAGTGGGATCTGTTCTTACATATTCAGAAATCAGATCAAAAAGGCGGGCAGTTTCTGCTTCCAGGTAACCGCTATTCAGGTAACTGGTTGCGACTTCTTCGAGGTAACCATGATAAGTTTGCAGGTATTCTTTGTTTTCGAAAAGCTTGGCAATAAGGGGTCTTTCGGCTAATGAACCCTGGGTTGGCTCATCTATATATATGGCAGTGGCATCACTACCGAAGCTGAAACCGCCGAAGGACATATTTAAGTCCCAGGGTAATATGGTAAAGACGCCTTCTTGTTCATAGAGGTAGTAATTGTGCCCGAAGTTGCCCTGGTAGCTGTCGAAATTGGCCAGCGCGGTACTGACAGCGATATATCTTAACGCCGCGTCTATGTCAAGATGTTTTTCAATCTCGCCATTGTTGTTTAAGGCATCAAGCATCTTGGTTAGCTTGGACCAATCCGCATTTTTCAAGGTGCTTTTCACCTCCAAGCCGGTATAGTTTGCCGGATCGGTACCCTGGTAGTCAAGAGTATGACCGACAGATTTATACAGGTCGCCGGTAAAATTCCCGAAATTTCTTTCCAGGTAAGGCTCCTTGATACCCTCTACAGCAAGGTACAGGCCAACATATTCACCGTTAATATACACAGCGGCGTAGCCGAATGCTGGTACGGCTACGCCCATCTCCTCAAAAATCTGGTAGGAAAGATATTCACGCATACTCGAAGGATCTGAAAAATTGTTGTTCAGGTTTAGCTGAGTTAAACCTGCCATGGACTGGCTGCTGTGGATTCCGTCAAAGTTAATTTTAAAGCTATAGCGGTTGCTGTCAGATTGAGCAACAGACATCAGGCTCGAATTACCTTTGGTTCTGATTCGAACCAGGGGGTAAACATCGCCGTTCACAGTTACTGTAGCTGTCTTAAATTCTTCTGCCATGGGGTTTTCCATCATTTCTGACCAGGCAGCATTATCGATTTCTATATTAATCTCCATTACCTGATCGCTCTGGAAGTATCTTTCCAGATAATCATTACTGTAGGTTGCTGTTTCACCAGTTTCATACCTGGCCAGAGCTAGGGTTAACATTATTGTGAAAAAAATCAGAACTAAGGTCAGCGTGATGATTTTTTTGTTTGTCATTACAGTCTGCTCCTTAAGCCGCATATTCACCGCTATAGCTCACTATTGCGGCATTGGTTACTCCGGGAATGGCTGAAAGTTGGTTGACAAGCTTTGTCTCGCCGCTTTTCAGGCGTATCTCCAGGATAAGTTCAATGCCTTTTACTGTTGAAGCTGTTTTAGATTTCATGCGGTATCTTGGAAAATCACTTTTTATAAGGTTTATTACATCGTTCTCGGCAATCTCATCAGCACAGTTAACCATAACGATGTAGGGGCTTTCGACTACATTTTTACTGACAAAGGTGACCAGGATCAGCCCGATAATAATTGATCCGGTAACAGCGAGGGGAATAAAGCCTGCACCAATGATGATACCGGCAGCTATTGACCAGAACAGAAATACTAAATCCATCGGATCTTTTATGGGCGTGCGGAAACGAACGATGGAAAGCGCACCCACCATGCCAAGGGCAATGATCACATCCGAGGTTACGGCCAGGATAACCATGGTGGTAACCATGGAAAGAAGTACGAGAGAAACGTTAAAGGGCCGGGAATACATGACTCCGGAAAAGGTTTTCTTATAGACAAAATAGATAAACATTCCTACCATAAAGGCTACTCCAATAGCAATAATGGCATCTGTGAATGAAAACCGTACTGCCCTTTGTAGAAATTCTGATTGAAAAAGTTCTTGAAATGTCAATTTAATCTACTCCTTTCAGTGTTTACATATAAGCGCGACTTGCTGCGTATTTTGAAACTGTTACTGAAGTACAAGCATTTAGCTGAATAATGTCCTGGATATACTCAGGTAGAAAACCATCATATTTAACTTCTATAATGCTGGTTGCCATGTTCATAATCGGAGCAGTGGGCAGGTTAATGTTAAATATGTCGGTGGAATCAACAGATGCTTTTATATCACTATCTATTGTTATCCGTACATTACCGGCAGGGCATAAATAAGCTTCCCGCTTATAATCCACCACTACCCTGGGCATGAACCTTTCAGTCGAAAGCTTAAGGAAGAATTCTCTCAACAGTGGTTGCTCAGATTCTTTTAAGAATGCAATATCACCGTTTAAAATTCTTTGTACATCCTCTATGGTCACCCTGACTTTAAATTTCACACCGCCGCCGTAGTTTTTAACCTTTTTTTCCAGTTGTATAAAGCTATGATCGTAGTTATATAACCTGATGCGATATTTTTCCTTGAATGGCAACCCCTCCATTTTTTCATGTAATACTTTGTTTTCCGGATTGTCAAAATAAAGACTGCGGATAAGATATTTGCCATCTGGTCCGGCGTTTTGATCTTGCGGCAAAAAGCCGGTCAGGCGACTCTTAATTATCGCTGCATGTGCCTTGGTTACAATATGTTTTAACTCGCAGCGGTATTTAACTTCATGCATAAGTATTCACCTCCAGGCTATTTAGTCTCGCCTTAATAATTCTATCTTTGAATACTCTATTAAATCACCGAAAACAAACAGCAAAAATGGTGCAAAATTGCGGTAAAAAAGAGGTGCTTTTAAGCACCCCGTTCCAAGTAAATTTCACTTATTACTTCTTTCTTAACTTATAAGGTAATCATGAAGGTGGTTCCCCTTGCGCCACTCTTAATTTCAATCTTGCCGCCGTGCTGCCCGATTACCGTTTTGACAATAGAAAGGCCAATGCCGTGTTTGCCGTCTTTCCCTTTATAAAAGCGATCAAAGACGTGGGGTAAGTCTTCCTGGGCTATGCCTGAACCGTCATCACTTACTAAAACGATGATCTGTCCGTTGTTCCGGCGACAGGAAAGGGTGATCTTGCTTTTTGCATATCTGATAGCGTTAGAGATAAGGTTCGAAAAAGCCCGGGATATATGTTTCTCGTCGCAGCAAAAGTTCACCGGTTGGTTATCGAATTCAAATACAATTGTTACTTCCCGCCCGGCGGCCAGGTTGCGTTGTCGCTCAGCACTATTTGAAAGAAGCTCACGCAGGTCATGCTCCACGAATTCAGTGTCTTCCAATAGATTATCTATGCGTGACAGATATAATAGATCTTCGACCATTTCGCTGAGCCGGTCAGTTTCGCTGATGATCACGCGGCTCGATTGTTTGTTATCCAGAATTCCATGCTCGATACCCTCGGCGCTGCATCTGATAGCTTGAAGGGGGGTTCTCAGTTCGTGTGAAACATTCTGAAAAAATGTTTTTTGCTCCCTGTCGTATGTATCAAGTTGATTTGCAGCCTTGTTCATACTCTCAGCCAGTTCGGCAAGTTCAACCTCCCTGTAATTCACCATGTTGTTGGAAAAATCTCCTTTTCCAATGCGGGCAGCAAAACGGGTTAACTCTTTAATTGGCCTGGCAATAATGCCCGAAAGAAATGTTGCAACCACCGCGGCTAAAATTCCAGCTATACCCATTACAATTAAAAGAACCGAGTTTATCCTGCCGGCAAAGGAAGTTATTGCGGTCATGTCGATGTAATAGACCAGGTAAGCTATATTACCGATGGCAATATCAGGCAACTCCACCGAAACCAGGTAATATTCTCTGTCCGGAGTAGTAAGTTTTGTAATTTCTGTATTTTGTAAATCGGTTTGCCCGGTTTTCATCTGCTCTACCAGGGTAGTTATTTCTTCATGTCTTTGCATAAATAACATATTGGCATCGGGGAAAAGGAGCTCGTAGTTCTCTGAAATAATAATTGCATCAGCTGTTCCCAGCGGTCCCCCGGGAAGCCTGCGTAAATCGGGAATAAAGCCAACCTGTTGTCCGGAAGGAGTTAATTCTATTTTCATTGGTTGCCGCGTGTTATCCTGTTCTATAAAATCTGTTTTTATAACCTCTCGAAGTTGTTCATTCACGTCGTTTTTAATGTATTCTCTTACGAGAATATTGAAAACAGTTAAAATCACCAAAAAAATAGCGATAATAAGTGCTAATATAAAAAGCAGAATCCTTGATCGAATTGTGATTTTACTTGACCAAACGGTGCTACTCACCAACTTCACGCTCCTTAAGGCGGAAACCATAGCCCCATACCGTATCTACAACCGTTTTACTACTCACCAGTTTTTTACGTAACCTGCGAACAGTATCGTCAGCTGCCCTGGTCTCCACTTCGCATGTGTATCCCCATACTTTATCGAGTAGTTCATCTCGGGATACGGCCCTGTCCTGATTCTCAACCAGGTAGTATAAAAGGTCATACTCATATGGCGTCAGTTCCAGAGCAGCTCCGTCAAGAGTCACTGTTTTGTGATTTACATTGATTTGAATGTCGGCATAGCTAATAATACGAGTGGCGGAGTTGCAGTGATCATTTTTATCAAGCTCGATCCGGCGAAATATAGCCTTGACCCTCATGACCAGTGACATTGCCGAGAAAGGTTTTGTGAAGTAGTCATCGCTGCCAAGGTTGATTCCCGTGGCATAATCGATATCGCTGTCACGTGCTGTGAGCATGATAATAGGAACGGTACTGCATTTTCGTATTTCGGCGCATACTTCAAAGCCGCTTCTTCCCGGCATCATTATATCAAGGATAACCAGATCGCATGGCTGATTATTGAAGGCAGCAAGCAGCTTTTCACCATCGGGAAAAGCAGTAACTCTGTAACCTTCGCTTTCCAGAAAAGATTTAACTACATCACGGATACTCTGTTCATCGTCAGCAATATAAATTGATTTCTGCACTGTTGCACACCTCCTTAAGCCTATTATAAATCTATAACAAATATAAAATAAAATCTAACGCATATTTGCCGGAATTGTGCCGCAAAATTGTGTTGTTCCCTTCGATCAGATCATAGTATCAAGTTATTACAGGTTTTTGAAGGGATTATTTATTAAACGTATAAAGAGGAAACTATTGTTAATCAAGAACAATCTTCATTTAAGACCGTTATATTTCTTTCGGTTGACTTATAATTAAGTGAATTGCTATACTTGTACTATTAAAAGTAAATATCTATCATATTATGGAATGATAAGGAAGTGCCATGATGCAAGTGCTCTTGCTCCTGGATAAATCTTCACATACATTGCTGTGCGAAGATTTGCGGGACAAAATTGTCCGGACACTGGAATTAAAGGGACATCAGGTTGATGTATGTGAGTTGGACAAGGGCGACGTTTTTCAGTGTCTGGGCTGTTTGTTGTGCCTGACAAAACACCCCGATGAATGTGTCAACAAAGATATTGTCAACGAGTTACGCAAGAAGGTGAAACAATACTCAGCCACCTTTTTCCTGACTCCGGTGTTGTTCGGGCATTACTCTTCGACCATGGCTGGTGCCATCAACCGGGGTGCAGGTAGCCACGACTGGCAGGTATTTATCGGATACGGTGAAGATATCACTGGTGAAGAGAAGCAGACCTTCATTGACCTTGTGAGCAAACATCGTGGTGCAGCTGATATCGTTCATCCGGGCATGGACCGGAAGGTCGATGTGTTTGTAACCATGTCGCCCGAAGATAACTCGAAAATCTGTGAAGTGATGTCCTATGCCTGATAGTGAAATGAAGACTGTATGCATTATTAACGGCAGCCTGCGAAGTAAAAAGGCTGCATCGCTGGCTTTCTCCCGCGATTTGGAACAACGACTCCCGGCGGATAAGTTTGAAACGATTTCTATTGGCGTCAAAGTGAGAGTTAAAGACCATTATCCTAAAACCACGCTGTTGAAGATCGCCTGCGCTGATGCCATTGTGCTTGTATTTCCTTTACATAATTACGGTTTGCCCGGCAGTTTAATGCGTCTGCTCGAAGAATATTACGAGTATATAAATTCTGGTGGGGAGTACAAAAAATCTCGTCTATATATGATTGTAAATTGCGCTTTTCCCCGACCGGCGGTTGTTAACGGCGAAGTGGTGCGGGTTGTGCGCAATTTTTGTAAGCGTCTGTCGTTGCGCTGGCGGTTTGCTGTATGCATTGGCACCGGCCCTGTAGTGGTAATGACTCGCAGGGTGCCGCTGTTCTACCACACACTTAAAAAGGCATATGCCGATATTGCCCTTGACATCCGTAGCAGTGACGAAGAGCTTAAGAATGACTACTTTATAAAACCAGTTATACCCGAGTTTGTCATAACTGCTATCAGGCGCCACTACGAAAGAAGTGGGAAGATGATAGAGGGATGATCCTTTAATTCCTGCGGGTTATCCACTCACGATCACCTGTAAAGGAAGGAGTATGAATGATCACAGTAGAAGAGTTCAATAAAGAATACCTTGATGAATGTGCCCGTATTTATGCTGAAAGCTTTAGCGCTGCTCCCTGGAATGATCCATGGGATGATGACAGGGCCCGGAAAAGGCTGTCGGATATTATTTGCTCACCAGGTTTTTACGGTATTGTTGCGCTTGAAAATAACTTAATCAGGGGGGCCATTTTCGGCAATATAGAAGTTTATTGCAACGGGCTTATGTATAACTTGCGGGAAATGTTTGTTGAAAACAGCTCCAGGGGGCGGGGTATAGGCAGCGATTTAATATCTGCCCTGGAAAACAAGCTTTCCGGGAAGAACGTCAGTTCTATTTATTTAATGACAGCAAAGGGGCCGATGACGGAATCCTTCTACAAAAAAAATCGTTTTAAAAGAATTAAAAAGATGATTGTTATGTCCAAACCATTATAAGCATTTTATTATATATTATATCTTGCTCCCATAAAAAACTTTTTCCAGTCGCTGTTGCTGCGATAAAGGTTTATTAAGACATAGATGCTTCCTGTGAGAAACCCGAAGGTCATCATCAGAATAGTCCATACTACAGCTTTATAAGTTTTTTCTTCACGGAAAAATATCCACAACGAAAATAGTATAAAGCCAGCATATAAATCAATTATGGAAACGATCCCCCATGGATTGGCGAGCAGTAAGGCACCGTCTGAACCAAAACTGCCATTAATAAAACCATTCAGCAGGGCAGCTACCATAGCCACAGTGCACAACCAGGAAAATACTATTGCTGTTTTCATAACAAGGCTCCCTTCCTTTAATTTTTTAAACTTACAATTAAGCAAGTAAGCGGGCTTTGGATTTTGATGATGATAATTATAACATTTTTTATTATTCAGGGTTAAAATTATTAACTCTGTTCAACCAGGTTATTTCAAGATGGCTTGCGCGCAGCATGTTGTTATTGATGCAAATGGGTTATAATTTGATTATGGAATTATTATCACCTGCCGGCAATCTTGAAAAACTTAAAACAGCGGTACGTTATGGCGCTGACGCGGTTTATTGTGGGGGCGGAGATTTTTCATTGCGCGCCGCGGACACCTCTTTTTCCCTTCGTGACCTTGCTTCAGGAGTTGCTTTTGCCCATCAGAATAACTGCAAAGTTTACCTGGCCATGAATATTTTTGCCTTTGATAATGATTTTAAGCCGATGCTCAGTTACTTAAAGAAGGCAGTGGAAGTGGGCATAGACGCTGTTATTATTTCTGATCCCGGCTTGTTGTATTGTATTAAGCAATCGGGAATTGATGTAAAGGTGCATTTAAGCACCCAGGCTAATACCACTAACAGCGAAAGTGTGAAATTCTGGCACTCACAGGGGGTAAGCAGGATAATCATGTCCAGGGAACTGAGCCTGGATCAGATCGCAGAAATTAAAAAGCAGGTTCCCGAAGTTGAGCTGGAAATATTTGTTCATGGAGCCATGTGTGTTGCTTATTCAGGACGCTGTCTTTTGTCTAAACTTCTTAACGATCGTTCGGCAAACCGGGGCCTGTGCGCTCAGCCTTGCCGCTGGGAATACACCATCAGGGAGGTTGGTCGTAAAGAAGAGCTGACTATCGGCGAGGAGACGAGAGGCACCTACATATTAAACTCTAGAGATCTCTGTCTTGTTGAACATATCCCTGCCCTGGTAGCTGCGGGAATAGACAGTATTAAAATTGAAGGGAGGATGAAAACCGCTTATTATGTTGCTGCAACGACCAGGGTTTACCGGGCAGCGCTAGACAGGTTTAGCCTGGAGGGAAGCAACTATCGTAATGATCCAGAGTGGGTGAATGAACTTGCCAGGGTTTCACACCGCCCTTACAGCACAGGATTTTATTTGCCTGAAACCGGCAGCGATAAAGAATACATGGAAGACTCCTCGTATATACGTAATTATGATTTTGCCGGGGTTGTTGCCGGACACTGCACAGATAAAAACCTGGTAAAAATATCAGTACGTAACATGATTAAAACAGGGGATATTTTGGAAGTTCTGGATTTTAACAATCCCGAAATAATCAAGCTTGAAATAAAAGTTATTGAAGACTGTGATCAAGGTAAAATTATTGAATCTGCACATAATGGCTATACTGTGAATATTACCCCCGGTAAAAAAATAAAATTGCAACTAAGTGAAAACGCTCTGGTCAGAAGAAAAATCTCTTTTTAAAAACTACCGTCAGATATAAGCTTGTTGCCATCCATTTGCATTCTTTCTACAACATGAAATCACATAAAATTAGTAACCATTACTAATTGTTATATTATTAGTAATATGGTATTTTATAATATACTTAATATTAATGAGGCAATTATTATGTATAAAAAGCTGACTGATAAATCCGGTGAACTGGAAATTTTTTTTGCAACAACTCACGAACTATTTTCTGTGATTGATCAAGCCGGTAAATTCCTCTGGATAAACAATGAATGGAGGAGTCAACTGGGTTTTACTGCGGAACTGCTTGAAGATAAAATTATTTTTGATTATGTGCATCCGGATGATCAACAGGTTACCTTACAGGCATTTACCACTCTTCAGGGAGGGGAGAAAAGAGCTACTTTTATAAATCGTTTCAAGGACAGCGAGGGTATTTATCGACACCTGGAGTGGCGTTTGGTGCAGCAGGGAAATGAAGTTTTTGCTGCTGCTCGGGATATAACCGAAAGAAAAGCAGAAAGAGATTCTCTGCTCAAAACACAATTCGCCATGGATAAGGCTCCAGACAGTATTATCTGGCTGGATGAAACCGGACAGATCATTTATGCAAATGAAGCTGCCTGTACATCAACCGGTTATAGTATTGAGGAATTACAAAGAATGAAGATATTTAACCTGGACCCGGATTACACTCCTGAAAAGTTTCTCCACATGAGAAAAAAACTGAAAGAGTATGGCTCAATAACTTTTGAGTCAACTCATATAAGAAAAGACGGTTCAATATTCCCGGTAGAAATCAGCACTAATTACTTTGAATATGAAGGACGTTATTTTTCCTGTTCCTTTGACCGTGATATATCTGAACGTAAGACGATTGAGAAGAAACTTCTTGAAAGTGAAGAAAAGTTAAACGCTCTTTTTGGCGCCATGACTGAAGCAGTTCTTTTACACAAGCTGGTTTATGATAGTTCAGATGAAGCTGTTGATTATTTAATAACTGACTCGAATGATGCTTTTACAAGGATAACCGGGCTGAAAAAGGAGCATATCATCGGAAGAACAGCAACGGATCTCTACGGAGTTAACCCACCTGATCATTTACAGGATTTTGTCCAGGTAGCAACAACTGGAGAGCCTTACAGGTTTGAAACATTTTCACCGGAAATTGATAAATATTTTCATGTTACAGCAGTGTCTTTAGGAAAAAACCGCTTTGCTACAGTTTCTGCTGATATAACTGCATCCAAGCAGGCGGAAGAGATGATAGCGTCGAAAAATAAAGAACTGGAACAAATTATCTATGTTGCTTCACACGATCTCCGCTCACCATTGGTGAATGTTGATGGTTACAGCCGTGAACTTGAATACCATGTGGAAGAATTCAAAACTGTTCTGGATCCTGAAGGGAACTTTGCCTGCGGGGAACTGGAGAATAAAGTGCGCCGGGCTCTGCCGGAAATTTACGAAGCACTGAACCACATTAAGATTAGCACCAGGCAGATGGATTCTTTATTAAAAGGTCTTTTAAAACTGTCGAGATCGGGAAGGGCTTCTTTAAATATTACTAATCTTGATATGGATTTGCTGGTTGCAGAAGTAGTGGCGTCCTTTACTTTCCAGGCCCAGGAAACCAGTACCGCAATTGTAGTAGACAGTCTGCCGCCCTGTCGGGGCGATCATGTCCAGGTTTCACAAGTTTTCAGTAACCTGCTTGCCAATGCTTTGAAATACTTAAAGCCCGGGCAGTCCGGGGAAATTGTAATTACCGGAAAGGTTGAAAATGATCACTCTGTTTACTGTGTCTCCGATAATGGAATAGGAATATCACCCGAGCACCGGGAAATTATATTTGAGCTATTTCACCGCCTTCAGCCTGACGACAGTGAAGGCGAAGGTCTGGGTTTAACTATAGTCAGACAAATTCTCAGCAGACTGGCCGGAACCATATGGGTTGAATCAGCTATTGGTGAAGGAAGCAGTTTTTACGTATCTCTTCCGGGCGGCCGATTAATTTAGGAATCTTGCCTTACAGGTTTCGGAATCAATTATTACTGTAGAAAGCAGGGATGAGTTAATGCACAAGGAACTGATAATATTGGTAGCAGAAGATGATGAGGGGCATGCCGGTTTGATTCGCAAGAACTTATCTCGTGCCGGTATCGCCAACCAGATTATTCATTTCAGGGATGGCCAGCATGTGGTTGATTTTTTATTTGCCAGGGGCGGCGGGCCGCACCGCAAACCCGGAGAAGCTTACGTTTTGCTTCTCGATATTAGGATGCCCAAGCTGGATGGAGTGGAAGTGCTCAGGCGTCTTAAGGCTGACCCGGAACTGCGCCGTATACCGGTAATTATGATTACGACCACTGACGACCCGCGTGAGGTGGAAAAATGTCATGACCTTGGGTGCAGCAGCTATATTACCAAGCCGGTTGAATATGAAAACTTTGTTAATGCGATGCGTCAGCTGGGCCTCTACCTGGCTGTTGTCCAGGTACCGAAAATCAATGGAGAAATAAAGTAAATGAATGAGCAAAAGTTTATTAACAATCCAATGAACACAAATACTTCTGCAGGCAAAGCCGGCTTGGATGCACAGGGTGACTGGTCTGTGTTGGTAGTTGAGGATGACGGCAGTTTGCGGAATCTGATTGTGAAAACCCTGCGCCAGGAAGGTTTTTCCGCCAACGGAGTATCATGCGGCAATGATGCAATTGATTCTGTAGTTAATAATCACCGGCAGGTGTTACTCCTTGACCAGCGGTTGCCTGATATGACCGGGAGTAAGATAATCAATCACCTCAAAGAGATCAAGCTGACCCCCCCCTTTATTTTTATAACAGGGCAGGGTGATGAACGTCTTGCCGTTGAAGTGATGAAACTTGGCGCATATGATTATCTGGTAAAAGGGCTTGACTTGCTTGATCTTTTACCCGGGACTCTAAGAAGATTGTTGCATAACCTGGAAATGGAAGAGAAACTACAGGCTGCAGAAGATGCCCTGTACCGTAATGAGGAAAAGTTTCGTTTTTTGATTGAAAATATAGATGATGTCATCTGGCTTTTAGATGAAAATTTAAAAACTGAATATGTTAGTCCTTCTGTCGCCAGAGTTCTGGGTTATACCCCTGAAGAATGGAGTCAGAAGCTGATAAACGATAAAGTAACTCCCAGTTCATTTGAAATGCTGCTCAGCGCATTAAAGGAAGATTTAAGAATGAATGGAAATGCAAGGGAAATTAATGATCGTTTCTTCTCCGGAGAAATTGAATATTTACATAAAGATGGAAGCATAGTATGGATGGATTGCAGAATCAGGGTTATCAGGGACGAAGCCGGTACAATAAATAATTTTTACGGGGTTGCCAGGGATATTACCGAGCAGAAGAAAGCAAGAGAGAAAATTACCCATATGAATTATCACGATCGGTTAACTGATTTATATAACCGTTATTATATAGAAGAAAAAATGAGCAAATATGAGGACAGCAGTTATTTCCCGATTAGTGTAGTAATGGCTGATTTGAACGGTTTGAAACTGGTCAATGATACCTTTGGACACGAGAAGGGTGACGAGATGTTGATCGGTATGGTCAACATATTGAAAGGCATATGTAAAAGTAAAGATGTTTTGGCTCGCTGGGGTGGCGATGAATTTGTAATCATCATGCCGTGTACTTCAACAGAAGAAGCGGATGCAGTTATCAAGGAAGTTTCATCTCAGTGTGTTAATTCAAAGCTTGGCCGGCATTCGGTTTCCGTTTCACTGGGTTATGCCTGCAAGGATAATCATAGTGTTAGCCTGGTCAATGTTATTCGCGAAGCTGAAGACGATATGTATAAACAAAAGTTAACCGAAAGCCGCAGCACTAAAAATGCCGTTCTGCAGGCTTTATTGAACATTCTTGCTGAAAAGAGTTATGAAACGGAGGCACATACAAGAAGAATGCAGGCGATGGCCAGAGAAATTGGGATCAGGGTTGATCTGGCCGATAAGGAGCTGAACCGCTTAAATCTGTTAATTACCCTTCATGACATCGGAAAGATAAATATATCTGAAGAAATATTAACCAAAAGAGATTCTTTGACAGCTGATGAGTGGGAGCAGATAAAAAGACATCCGGAGATAGGTTACAGAATTGCGAAGGCAACAGAGGAATTTGAGCATGTAGCTGAGGAAATACTGGCCCATCACGAAAAGTGGGATGGAACGGGTTATCCTCGGGGGCTAAAGAAGGAAGAAATTCCTCTCCTGGCCAGGATAACCGCCATTGCTGACGCCTATGAAGTCATGAGTAACGGAAGGCCTTATAAGAAAGCTATGAGTTCGGAAGAAATAATGAAAGAATTCATCAGGTGTTCAGGAACCCATTTTGATCCTGCTTTAATTGCTATAACTCGAACTTTACTCGATCGATAAGTGACTACTTAAACACAAAGGTAGTTATTAGTATTTACTCAATTGGTTGTTCATCTATTTCAGATAACAGCCTCAAAATGTCTTGTTCTTCCAAACCAATTTCCTGTCCCCAGCGTTTACTTATTTTTCTTATCCGGGATCTGGTAATACTGCTTTTTAAATCCTTTAAATTTAACAATTTGAAGATTGCTTTAACCAGATCAAGGCGGTTTTCTTTGTTGCGCCTTGTCTTGTCTTCATACATTGCGCTATCGGCTGATCTGAATGTATCCTCAAACGACTGGTTTCGGTTTTTACATACGGACAAGCCGATTGAAAGGCCTATTGGTAATTCGGGCAGGTCCCGGTTGTAATTATCAACGGCCAGGCGAATGCGATCGGCCAGCATTGTTGCTTTTTTTCTGCCGCTCCGGGGTAAAACAATAACGAATTCATCTCCCCCGATCCGGGCCAGTAAATCGCTGTCGCGAAGGTTATTTTCAATCAGGGCGGCGCTTGCTTTTAAGTAGCGGTCACCGGCATCGTGACCTAAACTGTCGTTAACCAGTTTTAAATCATCAATGTCAATCAGAATCAGGGCAGTGGGATACTCTTCCTTATTCTTTATTTTTTCTATTTCCTTTTCATAGTAAGTACGGTTATGTACACCAGTTAAAGTGTCGTGATAACTCAAATAACGGAGCATTTTTTCGCTTTCCCGCAGTTCAGTTTCTGCCTTTTTACGGGCGCTTATATCAAGGGCAATAATTACAATGCCTGTCACGGCACCGTTATAATCGCGCATTGGGGCCAGGAACATGCTAATATGAACGAGACTTTCATCTTTTCGCCGGCAGGTAATTTCAAGATCATTGGTTATTTTACCCTGGACTGTTTTATTGCAGTATTCTTTTAAAAGGTTTCTCCTGTCATCAAAAAAAAGAAATAGCTTTTTGTCAAGAACGTTGCTTTCTGTCCAGCCAAGGAGTTTTTCTGCAGCTGAACTCCAGCTGGTTATTTTATAGGCAGTATCGACCGTAATAACCGAGACGGGGGAAACATGAATGATTGTTCGGTATTTTTCACTGATTTCACGAAGAGCTTTATTTGTTTCCTCATAGTTGGTTAGATTTATACCGGTTAAAACATAATAAATAACGCCTGATTCTGTTTCTTCAAGGGTGCTGTATTTCCATGAAACCGTGTAATTACTGTTTGATTTACCGGAGATCTGGGCCTTTATATTCAGGGGATACTGTGATGAGTCGAGGCTGAAAAAAAAGGCTTTATATAGTTCTTTTTCTTCGGGGCGACAAAAAATATCCCAGTAATACTGCCCGCATGCTGTTTCAAGAGGAATACCCGTAATGTTTTCAGCATAGCGGTTATAATATTTCAGCTTTCCCTCAGTATCCAGTATAACTATCAGGCAGTCGACAAAGCTGTTGATAATTGGGAATAAATTGCTGTTTTTCTTGATCTCGGACAGCAAGTTATTACTATTATCGCTACCTTTTTTACCACTATCCATCAATAACCCTCCGGTGTAAATGGCCTGATTAGTCTATAATTTTTTTAATTACAATATCCAAAGAACTGGACAGGTCAAGGTCGTATGGTGAAGGATGCGGAGCCAGATCTTCCCCGGTATATAGAACACGAATAATGGGGCGAAGGGTAAAACCGGGGTTTGTTCCGATGACCAGCCCGCTTTCGTCGTTGCTCAGCAGTACATGAAAACCAACCGGATAAGCAGCGATGACTGATAGGAATTTTGCTAAAATGTCCGGGTTAAAAATACCTTCACCCTGTGAAATAAGCATTTCAACTGCTTCATGGGGGTAAAATGCCGGACGATAAGGTCTGACTGATGTTAAAGCGTCGTAAGTGTCAACTATGCCAACTATCTGGGCAACGGTATTGATTTCTTCATTGACAAGGCTGTATGGGTAACCTTTTCCGTTTATTCGTTCATGATGCTGAAGAATAATAGCTCCGGAAAGGCCATGAAAGAGCGGGCTTTTCTTAAACATTTCATACCCGTACAAGGGGTGGTTCATGATAGTAGCCCGTTCATCATTGGTTAGCTCGCCCGGTTTGTTTATTATGCTTTCCGGAACGGCGGCCATACCGATATCGTGCAGCAAGGCTCCGAGAGCAATGTACTGCATAGTTTTTTTGTCGTAATCCATTTTGGCAGCAACCAGTGAGGCCAAGATGCTGCAGTTAACACTGTGAGCGAAAAGATAATCGCCGACGGTCCTGATATCGGAAAGCTGCATGATTGCTGCATCGTTTTCCAGCAGTTCCTCCACGATTTTTGAAACAGTTTTAATTATCTGCTGGTCCAATTTAATTCCCCTTTTTGATGCAGCGGGGGAATGAGAGTTTTTAATTAGCTCTTTAACCAGAATACGGGCGTTGTGTCTGGTTTCATCGCTGATGATATCATCAATTTCTATGTCTGAAATTCTCTCATCCTGGATATAAAGGTGATTAATCCCCAATTTTTTAAGGTAGAGGAGGTACTGCGATTTCAACTCGGTGCCGGCCTTAAGAAGTATCTGACCTGAACTGCCCAGAATTGATTTGGCAACCACCATCCCAGGTTGAACCATTTCCAGTGATAAACGTCGCAACTATATTTTCTCTCCCGGCCAAGCAAGAATAGCCATGTATTTTTAATTCTCAATAACAGCCAAAGCCTTATCAAAAATGGCGGCCTCAGTAGCTGACATAACAATACTTTTATATTCAGAAAGTTAGGAATCTATATTAACTAATGGCAATAATATCAAATAAACTGCAGTCAAGTCAAATTAATAAACATTATATATGTAACAGTGCTTTACTTCAATAACCTGCCAAAATAATATAGCAATTGTTGTAAACTGTATTTTTATTCGATGGTATACAATATTTTTTCTTAAATAATGGATCCCCGATAAACGTGCATAATGGCATTTTATTGTATATAATGTATTGTCGATAGTAACGTTTTAAGGAGAGTAATGCTGTGACAATAAGCGTCGATCGGAAAGTGATCAGGTTTTATCCTGATCCGAGAAGAGTAATTGCCCGGTTTTATATGCCTGGTGGCGAAGAACGGGCAGAAAAAATTATTAAAAAAGTTTTAGCTCTCTCTGAAGATGAGACCAGGTTTACTTTGAACCAGGTTCTGACAAATTTTTCTCAAAGACATCGGAACATATCCAAAATTTTTCAAAAACATTATGAGCAGGTTGAAAGAATAACAAAATATATAAATGCTAACCATGAGTTATTACCTGAAGCCACAAAATTACTGATCGGCGCCTATTTTACCATGGAATATTCAATTGAATCCGCGGCATTTTTCAATCCTTCCATTATTGAAGATCCTGACCAAACTACCCTTTGTGAAGGAGAAAAAAGGGTTATTGTTAGTTTCAGGGCTACTGGTGAGGGGCACATATCGTCTATTGTTTTTAGAAGTGGTGTTATCGATAAAGATAGCAATCTTATTTTTAAAGATCCCGGCGATCTTGTAGATATTCCTGAAGCCATAAAGAGGCATGTTTACAATAAGCCGGTATTTATAGAGAAACTAACTGAAATGCAGATTCAGAAAGACCTGATCGGGATGGTTATGGAACATCTCGACGAGAAATTTACTTATGGTGAGCTGCAGTTAAGCATTGACAAGGCAATAGAAAAAAATAATCTTGACTCAATTCAACGCAAAGTGGTCAAGGATATCAACTGGTTGGCTAACTCTCACTACGAGATATCGTTCTCTCTCGATACAGCACTTTCGGAAAGAGTAATTTTCCCCATATCGGATACAGAAAGAAACGGAATCGAAGATGCTCGTTTTGTCCGCTTTACTGATGATGACGGGTCGGTTACTTACTATGCTACTTACACTGCATACAGCGGTTTTACTATTATGCCGAAGATAATTGAAACCAGGGATTTCTATAATTTTAAAGTATTGCCAATAAACGGCGATTATGCACAAAACAAGGGAATGGCGCTTTTCCCAAGGAGAATATATAACAAATATGCCATGGTTTCGCGGGTTGATGGTGTTAACAACTATATCATGTTTTCAGAAGATATCCATTTTTGGCAGGATGCCCATAAAATACAGGAACCGCAGTTTCCCTGGCAATTTATCCAGATTGGGAACTGTGGTTCACCGATTGAAACAGAAAAGGGGTGGCTTCTTCTCACTCATGGCGTGGGGCCGATGCGTCGCTATTCGCTCGGTGTAACCCTGCTTGACCTGGAAGATCCCACCAAGGTTATCGGTCAGACCCTGGAGCCGATCTTAATTCCCAATGAAGAGGAACGGGAAGGTTATGTGCCAAACGTTGTTTATTCGTGTGGAGCAATGCTACATAATGGATCATTGGTAATTCCTTATGCTATGGCTGATTATGCTTCTACATTTGCTACCGTATCTCTTGATGAGTTGTTTGACAAGCTGATTTATTATCGGTAATAGAGAGCCATTACAGATAAGATGGAGATGTAGAAAATGTCTGTTTCAACGGGTGATATTAGAAGAACATTGGAAGCAATCGACAGCTTGGTTCTATACAGGGTGGTATTTGAAGATCCAATACTGGGCGACTTTAAAAGAGTTTTAGAGAGCTGTTTATACGACGATACAGTTTCTAAAGGGCTATTTTACGGTGTGCTTGAAAAACTGATCAGCCAGGAAAACAGTTGTGATTCCGCAGATATTGATATTTTTAAAAATCACCTGCTCAATACAGTTTTGGCAACTGAAAATTCTTTCAGCCTGTTCAGTGAGAAAAACCCCTATCAAAACATTGAAGATCTACTGGTCAGAGCTGTTGAACGCGATTTGCATCTATTGAAAATAGTTTATGATTTTGACCTAAAACAACTGGAAGGTTTTATAACTGTTCTGGATACTAAGCATAATAGTTATCCCCCTCTGGGTAACTTGATTATGAAGCAAAAGGTTAATCTTCCATACCCCGAATACTACTTCCAGAAGAGAGCAAGCCTTAAGGGAGCATTAATATATTCGACAAACTGGAGTGAAAACGTCAGGGATTTCTATAACTATTACAGGGAAACAGGCAGTGGAAAGTTTGCCCGCTATTGGGCCTTTAAATGGAGTAGTTATCGTGATAGCCAGTGGTTACAGGGAATTGCCAATCCCGATCCGGTGAAAATGGATAACCTTGTTGGATATGAAGAACAAAAAAAAGAAGTTCTCCGGAATACCCGGCAGTTTGTATGTAACACGGGAGCAAACAACATGCTGCTTTACGGTGACAGAGGGACGGGAAAATCATCAACTGTAAAAAGTCTGGTCCATATATTCGGAGCTGAAGGGTTAAGGATTATAGAAATATCAAAGCACGATCTGCTCAGTCTTCATAAACTGGTTGCGGAGGTCCAGGGCCGCGCTCAGAAGTTTATTATCTTTATCGATGATCTTTCATTTGAGGAAGATGAAACAGAATATAAAGATTTAAAAGCCCTGTTGGAAGGTAGCATTGCCAGTCCTCCGGATAATGTCCTGGTTTACGCCACCTCAAACCGCAGAAACCTGGTTAGGGAGTACTTTAACGACCGTGAGAGTGATGAGGTCGGCAGGCAGGATACATACCAGGAAAAACTATCACTTGCTGATCGATTTGGCATTAAACTGGTATACTCTGCACCGGACAAAGAAGAGTATTTACGCACTGTGGACGACATGGCAGAAAAAAGCGGTATTAAAATAAATAAAAATGAACTTCATGAACTGGCTTTACGCTGGGTCCTCTGGCATAATGCCCGATCAGGACGCACCGCGCACCAGTTTATTAATGATTTAAAAGGTCAAATGAATCAAGAAGAATAAAAAATTTATTGACAGTATAACATATGTTATATATAATAACTTATGCTATATAATATAACATATGTTATAGGAGGTGAAATAATGAGGCACCTTTCCGTTTACAGCAGGGAAGATATTGCGGAGGCGGCATATGAACTGGTTCGTGAAAAAAGATGAGCAGTCCTTTACCACAAGGGCTATCGCCATGGAAATAGGTTCATCCACTAAACTGGAATATTTAAAGATACGTCAGATCAGGCAATTCTTAAATACCTGATGAATGGCGGGGATGCATTTTGTAACTGGGGAATAAGTAAAGGAGGAAAATGAATGACATTAAAAAGTAAAGTTAATATATGGAGTTACCTGATCAGGTTTACAGCGGTTTATATTTTAACTGTTTTGGCTGTAACAGTTTTATTTATTCTGGTCAAAAACGCTATTCCAGCTGAGAGCCGGGTAGCGCTTGACTTTTTTGAACCCTACAAACTTGGGTTTTCTGAAACTGTTGTTATTGCGATACGAGGGTTGGTTATAGCCCTGGTTTTGTATCCGTTCTATGACCTTATTGTCAGGCATTCTGTTGGTGTCAGGTATTTATTTGCAGCTTTGTGGGGACTTGTGCTGTTTGCATCAATGGAGCCTGCACCCGGTACTATTGAGGGTTTTATTTACACGAAAACTACCATTCCTGAGCACCTCCTTGTTATGGCGGCTGCTGCTTTACAAGTTGCCATTTTCTGCAAACTGTACCTCTACCTGGAGAAAGTATACGGTCAGCAAGTTCTTACCGTTGCTGGCCGGCCGGGCAGACCTGAGTCGGTAAGACATGGTTTTTTTGTGGGGAATGGTTACCTGTTTCGTTTTGCCATTATGCATTTACTGGTTTATATTGCTGTCGGGTCACTTTTCTACCAGGTTGCCGGTTATGAAGAAGCCCTGGCCAGCATGGAGGAATTTACCCTCTGGAGGGATCTTGAAAGCATGGGTATGGTTGCAGCAGTTTTCTTCGGTCAGGTATTCCGGGGACTGTTTATAGCCATTATGGTTGCCCCGTTTTATGAGTCATATTTAAAAAAGAGATCAGGCTGGTTTTTGCTTTTTGCCCTGCTTTTTGGTTTAAAAGTTTTAGTTATTCTTATCCAGGTTCCGGAGTTACCGATCAAGTGGAGTGAACTGATTATTGGTATACCGGAAATTACTGTGCAGACCTTTGTTTTTTCAATTCTTTTCTTCGGGTGGGAGAGAAGGAGAGAACGAAAGCGTTTAACTGCAGCTGTCCAGCAGTAATTGTCTACAATGAATCAAGAGTATCGTGAAGCGGGAGTAGCTTAAAGTTATTCCCGCTTTGTTTCCCTGTGCAGATCAAAAAGGTTGGCGGGATTGATTTTAGTTATTTCCCGATCTGAAGTAAGAAGGCCGTTGACTTCATTTTCCACATCTGTGAGCTGGGTGTATACAACACCGGAAAGTCCCTTTTTAATCAGGGGTTTAACCTGTTTCTCAAAAAGTTTGCAGTAGGCTGTTTCCAGTTCTTTCATAGTTTTAACAGTTTTGTAACCAAAATTATTTTTTTCTCGCCACAAGTGTCCCTTTACCTGCAGCGAATAGCCACCGTATTCGGAAATAATGACTGCTCTTTCCCTGACATTTTTGGGCCACTTCAATTTTCGAAAATAGGTATGAATACTTTTTATGTGCCCTGCACCCTGGTCGAACCATCCGCTCGTGCTGTCAATGTACCTTGAAGAATCATAAGTGGCGAGCCATTTATAAATTTGTTTTGCATCAAACTGGCCCCAGCTTTCATTAAAAATAACCCACATCCCAATGGAAGGATGATTATACAGGGCATCAACCGTTTCTTTTACTTCTTTTAGAAAATTGTTTCGGCTACCTGGATCCGATCTTCCGAACAGTTTATATCGCCTGTCCGAAACGGTTAAAGAAGGTAATATGTTAGGCAGCAGCGCCTGAAAAATTTTTTTCAGGTTGCCTCCCCCGCTGGGCATGTCCTGCCAGACAATCAGGCCAATCCGGTCGCAGTGATAATACCAGCGGGCAGGTTCCAGTTTGACGTGTTTGCGGATCATGTTAAAGCCCATCTTTTTGGCTACCTGCAGATCATAACAGAGCGCGCTGTCTGTCGGTGCGGTATAAAGCCCGTCAGGCCAGTAACCCTGGTCCAGGGGACCATTCTGAAAGAGGGGTTTATTGTTTAAAAAAAGCCTTTTAAAGCCCTTATCGTCTTTTTCAATACTGAACTTTCGCATGCCAAAGTAGCTGTCAATTTCATCTGTAACGGTATCATATTCATGAAGCCTGATATTGATCTTATACAGGAATGGGTCATCGGGACTCCAGAGCCTTTGATTTTTAATTGGAATAGTTATATTCTGGTTGTTAATGGTGTTAACTCTTGTTACCATTTCGGTGCCTTCAAAAACTGCTGCCTCGATTCTATTATTGCTGTTTCTGCCTTTTATGTTGACCTCTAGTTTTAATAACTCGTTGTCTGTATCCGGCAGCATACGGATGTTTTCAATGAAGACCCGGGAAACAGGTTCAAGCCAGACTGTTTGCCAGATGCCTGAAACTGCTGAATAAAAAATCCATCCCGGTTTAAGGCTCTGTTTGCCCCTTTCCTGGGTGCCGCGGTCGGTAGGATCCCAGGCGGAAACTGTTATTTCATTACTTCCTGAATTTACAAAATCAGTAATATCAAAGCTGAAAGGGCAAAAGCCTCCCTGGTGTTCCCCAAGCGTTACTCCGTTAATTATGACCCGTGCGAGCCAATCTACTGCACCGAAATGCAGTATCAATCTTTTACCTATCCATTCCCCCGGGAGCTGAAAAAAACGGCGATATACTATTTTTTCGTCAGGATGCAGGTTTCTCTGTACACCAGATAAAGCTGACTCTAGTGGGAAAGGAACGAGGATCTTCCCTTCATAATGCCGGCAATCATTCTGATTTCTTGGCAGCACAGCGTAATCCCATAAACCATTCAGGTTGAGCCATTCTTTTCGTTTCATCTGGGGGCGGGGATATTCAGAAAGGACATTCTCCCGGTCAATACCTGATGACCACCTGGTAGACATTATATTATCTATCTTTTTTGAGTTGTTTTCCATTTAAAACCCCTGTGCTGAAAAGATGCATATGCTGTTCTAATGTGCGTAATCCCAGATACCTTTATTTTCCCTGTTCAGGGATATCCCAGTTGATATCAATACTCCTGAGTAAAAAAACCAGGCGCAAGGTGTTGATTAACCCGGTCAGGTTTTCCATCTCTTTGGCCAGGCCCAGGTCAGCCGGTGATATTTTCAGATTCATCGGTATGTTTAAGGGTATTTCTTTGTCGATTGTTATTATATTATCAGATGTTCCGAAAACTGAAGGATCTATCTCTACCGTTGTAGAGATAGGTATATTCTGCCTGATTGGAACGCTGGTATTTATCGGCACATCAACCATAACTGTTCCGCCAAAAGGAAGAGTAACAGGAACCTTTATCAACTCGTCGATATATACCGTAGTATTAATGGGGACATTTGTATCAATCGGTATTTCTGAGGGGATGATACTGCTGATACCAACAAGGTCTTCCAGGGGCAGATCAAAGTTTATTGGAACTGTTTCATCCAACACAACCTGGACATTTAGATAGTCATGATAAATATTTTCCATATCTCCGGCTATTCTACGTGTTTGTTCATCAATCCGGTTTCTTGCAATTAAAAAAACAATGATTCCGGAAATGATTAATAATAATAAAAGCAGTCCGGCGATTTTATTCAGGTTTTTATAAGTTTTATTCAAGGCTGCTTTTAATTCTCCCTTATTCATTGGCATCCTCCATTTTATTTGTCTCAGTTTCACCGACTTTATCACTTACTAAGTTTATTCTTAACCGGTTGACAAAGCAAGAGAACTTTAACCTTAATTGCCATAAATATAAGCTTATATTGTATAATAAGGCCAATTAAGAAATCTGACGAATTTACTTTTAAATAAGCTGCCGGGAGTATGAAGATGAAAAAAATATATCTGTTTTTAAGCATTATGCATTTATTTATCGGAGTCGGAGCAGTTTTTGGCGGTCTTGCAGGAATTATTAGCCCCAGTGGGCCTCTTGGCATGCCTGTGGAACTCCTGGAAGGATCAATTTTCAGCAGTTACCTGGTGCCGGGGATCATTCTTTTTGCATTTATTGGGCTGGGCAATGTTTTCAGTTCAATTACAGCCTGGAAAGAATCAATACTCCAGGGATATATCAGCTCAATTTTTTCCTGGGGGATGATGATTTTTATCATAGTTCAATGCCTGATTATTGAAAGTGTTGTCTTTCCTCATGTTTTTTACTTTCTGCTTGGTTTAATTGGCGCTATGCTGGCCGGGTTTATACTATATCATAATAACCAGTTTCCCATGAATATCCTGAGGAGGAAAAATAATGTCACTTAAGTATGTAAGTACGGAAAAAGCGCCTGCAGCTGTAGGTCCCTATAGCCAGGCGGTCAGAACAGGAAATTTGATTTTTATATCGGGCCAGCTGCCCCTGGATCCACAGACGGGTGAAATGGTTGGCAAGGATGCTGCCAGGCAGGCATCCCAATGTATGAAGAACATACTGGCTGTATTAGAAAGTGAAGGGGTGGATGCTTCCAATATGGTTAAAGTTACCATATACCTGCAGGATATGAAAGATTTTGGTCCGGTGAATGAGGTGTATTCTAACTTTTTCAATCAAAAATATCCGGCTCGTGTATGTATTGAAGTGGCCGGCCTGCCTAAAAATGCCCTGGTTGAAATTGATGCAATAGCAGCGAGCTGAATTGCTATTTCTTTTTTAACCGATTGGCCTGAAAGATTACTTCACTTCCATATTTTAAATGAAGCGAGTCACGGGTCTCAGTTAAGATTTTTTCTTTTTTTTCAATATCACTCGGCTGAAGAAGCGATAATTGCCTGCCTCTCTCCAGGGTTGAAGCCTGAAGGCCGATTAACCTCCAGGGGGGAAGCCCTTTGTGTTTGTTGAATAGCTGTGAGGCGCATTGGTAAATTTGGTTGTCACTATCAATTGGATCCGGAAATGTTTTTGCCCTGGTTATCGTTCGGAAATCGCTGTAACGGAGTTTAAGTGTTATGGTTCTGCTCAGAAAATTCGACCTGCGCAGGCGATAACCCACCCCGCAGGCCAGTTCCATTAAGACCGCTTTGATTGTTTCATTATCATAAATGTCCTGGGGGAAAGTTGTTTCTTCAGAGATAGACTTTGCCTCTGTGTCATGTTCAATAGGGCGGTTATCAATACCATTGGCATAACCATGGATAACAGACGCATGCTGCCCTATAACCCGGACCAGGGTTTGCAGTGGGAAAACAGCCAGTTCTCCAACAGTTTTTATGCCTAATTGATTGAGGTTAGACTCCGTAGCCGGCCCGATCCCGGGAAGCGACCGGATCGACTTTGGCCACAGCAGCTGAATAACATCTTCAGGGAAGAGGGTCCCTATGTTGTCCGGTTTAGCCATTTCACAGGATATTTTAGCAAGTAATTTGTTGGTGGACACACCGATGCTGATTGGCAAAGCCAATTCTTCTTTAATGATTTGGCGAATATTCTGCGCAGTTTTAAGTCCATTACCCGAAGGTACGGCCAGGTAAGCCTCATCTATTGATACCACTTCAATTAGAGGGGTGAACATTTCAAGAGTCTTCATCACTCTATCTGCCATTTCCTTGTAACGCCACATCCGTCCCCTTACAATAGTGGCATGCGGGCATAAAGAAACAGCTTTTTTCATCGGCATAGCCGAACGCACCCCATACTTCCTGGCCTCATATGAACATGTAGAAACAACTCCCCTGCCTTCAGGGCTACCACCGATTATAACCGGCTTGCCCCTCAGCCCGGGATCGTCGAGCTGCTCAACAGATGCAAAAAAAGCATCAAGATCACATAGTAAAATGTCATAATTGTTGCTCATATCCAGATCGTATTTCTTTTCCACCGCTGTGTCAATTTAAAGAAGCGAGGTAAATTTATGCTTGAGTATTAGTGGATTTTGATTCAGTGGCATGCAGATTCGATTAGATCACATTGCCGAAGTAAGCAGGTAAAATTATTAACCCGGATTTAACCTTTAATACACTGATAATTCTCTGGTTATTATTGTATAAATTGATATAATGGTAATTGCAGTGAACCTGGTTGCTAACCGTAATGCAATCTCCGGGGTAAATGTCCTGGTAGTGTTATCGGTTTTGTATTAAGCCGGGTTATCAGAAATTTTGTTGTTTAGAAAGGAGTCTTGGTTATGGCTGATTTTGAAACTTTGGCAGGAGCGATTATTGAATGCAATGCAGCGAAAGC
>CAZBKZ010000030.1:0-31519 GCA_964492615.1 uncultured Syntrophomonadaceae bacterium
ATGAGCAAGCCGGTAGAGACCAAGGAAGATATTTCCCAGGTTGCGGCTATTTCAGCCAGTGATGCAACAATCGGCGAACTGATTGCCGAAGCGATGGAAAAAGTGGGCAAAGACGGTGTGATCACTGTTGAAGAATCAAAAGGTTTTACTACCGACTTAAAAGTAGTTGAAGGTATGCAGTTTGACCGCGGCTACATTTCTCCTTACATGGTAACTGATACGGAGAAAATGGAAGCAGTTTTGGAAGAACCGTTTATCCTTTTAACCGACCGCAAGGTCAGCAATATTCACGACCTGCTGCCGCTGCTGGAGAAGATTGTCCAGAAAGGCAAGCAGCTGTTATTGATTGCCGAAGATGTTGAAGGGGAAGCGCTGGCAACCCTGGTGGTTAACAAACTGCGCGGCACTTTCACCTGTGTGGCCGTTAAGGCTCCCGGTTTTGGCGACCGCCGCAAGTCAATGCTCGAAGATATTGCTATTCTGACCGGTGGTAAAGTAGTATCGGAAGACCTCGGCATTGATATGAAGAATGTTGAAATTGATATGCTCGGAAGAGCCCGCCAGGTACGGATCAGCAAGGAAGAAACCGTAATCGTGGATGGCGCCGGTGAAGCTGAAGATATTAAGAAGCGTATTGCCCAGATCAGGATGCAGATTGAAGATACCACCTCTGATTTCGATCGTGAAAAACTGCAGGAGCGCCTGGCCAAGTTGGCCGGCGGTGTTGCCGTAATCGAAGTGGGCGCTGCAACTGAAACTGAAATGAAAGAGAAAAAGCTGCGCATTGAAGACGCTCTTTCCGCTACCCGCGCCGCAGTTGAAGAAGGGATTGTTCCAGGCGGCGGTATTGCCTACCTGAACGTTGCTGCCGGTTTTGGTCAGCTGGAAAGCGACCTGGAAGGCGACGAAGCAACAGGTATGATGATTGTTAAGCGCGCCCTTGAAGATCCCGTGCGTGTAATTGCCAGCAATGCCGGAGCCGAAGGTTCCGTTGTGGCTGAGAAGATCAAATCAATGGATAAGGGTGTCGGCTTCAATGCTGCAAATGGCAAGTTTGAAGACATGATGAAAGCCGGTATTGTTGACCCGGCCAAAGTGGCCCGCTCCGCTATCCAGAATGCAGCAAGCATTTCTGCACTCTTCCTGACCACCGAAGCCGTAGTAACCGATCTGCCTGAGAAAGATAACGGCGGCGGAATGCCCGGCGGTGGAATGCCCGGCGGCGGAATGCCAATGATGTAAGGAACAGCCAATTTCCGGTGTTAAACCGGATGGCTATAGACAAGCCCCCTGTCATAAAAGACAGGGGGTTTCCTTTTGTTTCGCATAAACCAATAATAACTAAATAACAGTTCGTAAGTATATGTGTTGCAAATATTTCATAAATATACCTTGATTCATGTTAATTTGTCATATGTTGTGATATTATTACAATATTAAAAATGCTTAACATTGTAAAACATCACCTGGTACCGCAGAAAAGGAGGAGAAAAAATGCGTAAAACCTTAATAGCTTTGTTTCTGGCAATGTTACTACTATTAAATTTTGCCCTGCCTGCTTTTGCAGCGCCTCCGCATTTTTTCAGGTTCGGAGAGGGTGAAATTTTCCGTGCCCCGGCAACCGGTTCACTTTCACACAGCGCCGGATACCAGCTTGAAGGTATGATCGACTTTCGTAAACAGGCCGGACATTACTGCAACACCGGAGCGGAAATGCAGCAGACCATCAAGGGTGACGGTTTAATCAGCAAGGAGATGACGGTTTTAATGGTCGGAGGAAAGATTAATCTCGATGACGGTAACGATTTTGTGGCTGATGCCGACTCTATGCAGGGCCTGGAAGTAACTTCGGTGATCAGGCTCTGCGCCCCGCCGAAAAGTATTTTTACTGAAAAGGGAGCATTCTACTCGTCCCTGGTGGCATTTTTCAATCAACTCTTCTATAACTACAATATACCAGGTGCCGATCAAGATGATGAGCAGAACGCTCGAATAATAGCAAAGCTATTACAGGAGTTTCCCCAATATCAGGAAGGCCAGGCTGTCCCGCCGCTCTGGCACTATCTTGATCAGTTACCACCAGGCAGCTTTGATCAGGCGATGCTTGACTTGATGGCTATTTTAAGTATTGACTTTTTAGGAAATTTTGGCGGGGCTGAATTGCGTACGGAGTTAGAGGAGTTATTGGAAGACTATTTTGACCTTGACTCTGTACAGGGAGATGAAGCCTTACAGTTGATCTTATCCCGCATTAGCAGCCTGCAGGAGATCGATCCTTTGACTGACCAGATCTGGGCTGTTTCTGTCGCGGCTGATCCCGGCCACTCAGGCAGCTTAAACCAGCAGTTCAGCGCTGCCAGCGGCCCCTGGGGTGGAGTTTACTCCCCGCTTGGAGATCTGTTGTCAGCCAATTCAAGTGATGTTCCCCAGGAGGAAATTGATCAACTTAACTTATATTTCTTTGGTGATGGCCAGGACGATACTTTCTGGTTTGATTTTACCGAGTATCCGAATTATACAGTTGAGCGCGGCCCCGATTTTGTGGGCAGTTACTTTACCATCGACCAGTATGCCTACACCGACCAGGGAACGATGAAGCGTTATATTGATATCAGCAGCCCCTGGAACCACGGGTACCTTTCTGAAGATATGACCGTTACCGGACAGTCGAGTGTTGAAGAAACGTTCAGCATGCTCAATCTCGAAGCGGGAGTGGATATGCCTGCCAACTGGTGGGTCTTATTTTAAAGGATTACGCTAATATCCAGGTTTGCTTATAAAAAAAACGGTCTGACGGGTTTAACCGGCTCAGGCCGTTTTTGACGTGACACTGACCCGGTGTGATATAATAATAAATATTTAGTGTTTTTGAAATCCAGAGTTTCGGAAAGGGGAATGCCTGTGGCGCAGTTCCTGAACCGGTTTTTCCAGTTGACTGTTAACTATTTTTCAGCCTGGATTAATAAGGCTGACAGGTGCAATAGAATAGCCTACCTTTTGGCCACCCTGGTAATTCTCTCCGTTACCCTTGCTTTTCATCATCATCTGAACAGTCAGGTCTATGTTGTATACATGGATGGCGCTGAGATCGGCGCTGTTGAAGATCCGGCACTGGTTAACCTTTTTGTAGATGACCTGGTTGAACGGTGCGGCGAGCTTTACGGGATGGAACTGCATTTAAGTGAAAAGATTGATGTGGAAAGGCAGTTCAGGCAAGATCAAAAGACGGACAGCGAGGCTGTCAGTGATAAAATCCGCCATACAGCTTCTTTTTACACTACCGCTTACCTGCTGCATATTGACGGACGGCCCTTTGTACCCCTGGCCTCTCCGGAGCAGGTGGAGGACCTGCAGAATTCACTAAAAGATTATTATGCCGCATGCAGTGAAGGTGAGAATCTGCATGAGGTTTATATAGTTGAAGAGTTTCGTGCGGAGGAATGTGCAGTATCGCCGGATGATCTTTACTCAACTGAAGATATTTTTGCCATGCTTGCCGAGCCGGGCGGCAGTGCCGGGAGCAACGGAACCGCAACCGGTTTTAACGGTAATGATACAACGGTGCGCTCCGAACTGTACAGCCGCAGCCTGGGGGGGCTAAACAGTGATGGCAGCGCCCCCTTGCTGACGGTAAACGAATATTACACGAAGAGCAGCACACGGGAAGCCCCTCTTGAAATTGCGGTACATGTGAAAACTGTGGAAGAGGTAACTGCGCTGGAAGTTATTCCTTACCCGGTAGAATATATTGAAGATCAAAGCATGTACGTGAATGAAAGCGAAATTGTTAATGAAGGTGTGGATGGCGAAAAAGAAGTTGTTTACCTGGTTACCCGCGAAAACGGTGAAGAGGTGGAGAGGGCGGTAGTTGAAGAAATTATCCTTGAAGAACCGGTAGCCCAGGTTGAGGCAGTGGGGCAGAAGGCGCTTCAGGCATCAGGTGGAGGCAGCTTTACCTGGCCGGTCCAGGGAGAAGGTATTATTTACAACGGTTACAAACCGGGACACCAGGCAATTGATATTCATATTGCCGAGGGAACCAATGTGCTGGCTGCTGCAGACGGCGTGGTAACTTTTAACGGTTGGGGCGGCACCCAGGGTAATTACCTGATTATTCAGCACGGTGAATACTGGACACTTTACCTGCATAACAGCGTAAACCTGGTTTCCCAGGGTGAGCGGGTCAAGCGCGGGCAGGTGATTGGTAAAGTCGGAGCAACCGGCAGGGCAAGCGGTTCACACCTGCATTTTGAGGTGAGGGTTGATGACGGAACACGCAGGTGGGATTCTTATTACCAGCATCAGCCGGTTAACCCGCTTCAGTTTTATAACGGACGCATGTAAAGGGTTATTTTATAAGGAAGGCTCGATCACCGGGTTTTTTTTTGTTATGATAAGTTAAAGGATTTTTAAGAAGCATGGCGAAAAATATAAGCAGAAGTGAGTTAATTTTTTTGCAGGCCTGTCAGTTTCAAGACCTGCACCCAGTTTTCAGGGAGAAAACCAAATATTAAATCGTTAAAAGAATATTTTAACGAGGGAAAGTGCGCCTAGGGTTCCGCCGTGGATTATAGTTTGCAGCAATTGTTTCGCGGGCTGGTCCGAGTGGCGCAAACATCCACAGCAATCTTCTATGCTCCTGGATGTCACACCGGAGGGATAAAAGCCCAGGCGGGTAGGTTTCGCTCGATACCTATCTGTCCGGGCATTATTTTTTCGGGAGGTGATTTCCGGACCACAGGCAAAGCCCGCAGACAGATAACCTTTGAAGCAGGTAAGGAATTATATCCGATTTTAAAAGCAGAGAAAACCAAGGAGGAAAACATGGAAAAGTTTTTCAAGTTTAAAGAACATGAGACAAACCTGAAGACAGAAACAACTGCAGGCGTTACCACCTTTATGACTATGGCCTATATTATATTTGTTAACCCCTTTATTCTCAGTGGGGCGGGGATGGATTTTGGCGCCGTGATGACTGCAACAATAATCGCTGCCGGTGTTACTACAATCCTGATGGGCCTGCTGACCAACTATCCATTTGCCCTGGCCAGCGGGATGGGGCTCAATGCCTTTTTCGCCTTTGTTGTTGCGGCGCAATTCGGCTGGCAGGCAGCCCTGGGCGCCGTTTTTATTTCCGGTATTGTGTTCTTAATTTTATCGGTGACCGGAGCCATCTCGCATATTGACGCCGCTGTGCCGACCAGCCTGAAGAGCGCTGTGGCAGCAGGTATCGGACTATTTATTGCATTTATCGGTTTACAGAATGCAGGCATTATAGTTGGTAGTGAGGCCACCCAGGTTGCTCTTGGCGATCTGTCATCACCGGGGCCGGCCCTTTCTCTTATCGGTATTTTAATTATCGCTGTTTTAATGGCCCGCAAGGTCCGTGGGGCAATCCTGATCGGTATCCTGTT
This sequence comes from uncultured Syntrophomonadaceae bacterium, assembly GCA_964492615.1. GTDB lineage: Bacteria > Bacillota > Dethiobacteria > DTU022 > DTU022 > JAABTH01. The sequence continues at coordinate 5,415 of CAZBKZ010000030.1, forward strand.
AACAACAATAGTCAGTTTTATCATGGGCTTCCAGCCCCTGCCTTCTGGACTGGGCGATATCTTTGGGCCACCGGCTTCATTATCACCGATATTCCTGGAGCTTGACCTGAGAGCTGCGCTGGCAATACCTTTCTTTGTTATATTCTCGTTTGTATTTGTAGATGTTTTCGATACTATGGGCACACTGCTCGGCACTGGGGCAAGGGCCGGTTTTCTTGATAAAGACGGCCGCCTGCCCAAAGTTAACAAAGCGATGCTGGCCGACTCGATCGGAACAATGGGCGGAGCCCTGCTCGGTACCAGTACTGTTACTACCTACATTGAATCTACTGCCGGAATTTCCGAGGGCGGACGTACCGGTTTCACCTCGGTTGTTACCGGAATTCTATTCTTCCTAACCCTGTTTCTGGCCCCCCTGGCCGGTCTGGTTCCTGCTGAAGCGACAGCTCCGGCCCTGATTATTGTCGGGGTGCTGATGGTTGGCGCCGTAGCGAAGATTGATTTTGAAGACTTCACAGAAGCGCTGCCTGCCTTTTTAACCATTATCTTTATGCCTCTGGCCTACAGTATTGCCGACGGGATTGCTTTCGGTTTCATCGCATTCCCGCTGGTTAAGGTTGTTGCCGGTAAGGGTAAAGAAGTGCACTGGCTGCTTTATCTCCTGGCAATTGTATCGCTGATTCACTTTTTCTGGCCGGCTTAAATTCAGTTTTAAACTAAACCATAATTGATTATTCCGTGTCCCGGGGCTCTCATGGCCCCGGGCCGGATAATTATAGTACAAAAGGAGGCGATGGAAATGTCCGAGATCCAGGTGGGAATTGTGATGGGCAGCGACTCTGACTTACCCGTTATGCAGAAGTGTGCCGATGCCCTGGATGAATTTGGAATAGCTTATGAAATGGTAGTATCGAGCGCGCACCGTCACCCGGAGAAAACCGCCCGCTATGCCCGTGGTGCAGCTGATGCCGGTTTAAAAGTGATAGTGGCCGGGGCCGGTGGGGCGGCGCACCTGCCCGGGGTAATTGCCTCGATGACCACCCTGCCCGTTATAGGTGTTCCGGTGGCGATAGAACCGCTGCACGGAGTTGATTCTCTTTATTCAATAGTTCAAATGCCGCCGGGTATCCCGGTCGCCACGGTCACCATAAACGGTGCATATAATGCCGGTTTGCTGGCGGTGCAGATTTTAGCGCTCGGCAGTGAAGATCTGCAGGAAAAGCTGAACGGTTACCGGCAAGGTCTGGCTGCAAAAGTGGAGGAAAAAGATTGCCTGCTGCGTGAGAAGACAAAACAGTGCAAGAGACCCGAAGAGAGTGATGATCAATGATCGACAGGTATACCGGCGAAGCGATGGGCAGCATCTGGAGCCTGGAAAACCGATATAAAAAGTTTTTGGATGTTGAAATCCTTGCGACCAGGGCCTGGGCCGAGTTGGGCATTGTTCCGCGGGAAGCGGCTGAATTGATAGCAGCAAATGCTTCTTTTAGCGTAGAGCGGATTGAAGAGCTGGAAGCGCAGACCCGGCATGATGTGGTGGCTTTTACGCGCTGTGTGGCTGAGTCACTCGGGGAAGAAAGCCGCTTTTTTCATTACGGGCTTACTTCTTATGATGTTGTCGATACCGCTCTATCCGTGCTTCTTGGCGAGGCGGGCGACCTTTTGCTGAAAGGGCTGCAAGAACTTGAAGCGGTTCTGAAGGAGCAGGCTTTACGCTACAAGAACGTGCCCTGCGTGGGCCGTACTCACGGTGTGCATGCCGAACCGACCTCTCTTGGTTTGAAGTTTGCCCTCTGGCTGGCCGAAACCAGGCGCAACAGCGAACGTTTAAAGAGGGCCGTTGAAACGGTGCGGGTCGGTAAATTGTCCGGAGCGGTGGGAAATTTTGCCCATATAGATCCCTTTATCGAAGAATATGTCTGCGAAAAGTTGAACCTGCTGCCTGCCCCGGTATCTACCCAGGTTCTGCAGCGCGACCGACATGCCGAATTTCTGGCTGTGCTGGCCCTGATTGGGGCAACCCTGGAAAAAATTGCCTTGGAGATACGCAACCTGCAGCGCACCGAAACCAGAGAGTTGGAGGAACCTTTTTATGCAGGGCAGAAAGGTTCTTCAGCGATGCCGCACAAGCGTAATCCGGTTACCTGTGAAAAAATTTGTGGATTGGCCCGCTTGCTGCGCGGTTATGCGACCGCCGCCCTGGAAAACGTAGCTCTCTGGCATGAACGCGATATTTCTCACTCCTCGGTAGAACGGGTAATTATACCCGACAGCACTATCGCCCTGGATCACATGATCAGCCAGATGATCCGGGTTGTCGGAGAACTGAACGTATATCCTGAAAAAATGTTTAAGAACCTGGAGTTAACCGGAGGCTTAATTTACTCGCAGAAGGTACTGCTTGAACTGGTGGAAAAAGGTATATCAAGGGAAGAAGCTTACGACCTGGTGCAGCGCTGCGCCATGAAAGCCTGGGAGAATAACATGAATCTGAAAGATGTTTTGGCTGCCGAAGAACAGGTAATCAGCCATTTGGGCATGAATGGCCTGGAAAAATGTTTTGACGCCGCTTTCTACCTGGAAAGGGTCGATTATATATACAAAAGGCTTGGTATATAAGCAGCTGACTGCCGCTTGGGAGCAGATCTATACGAGCAGAGAACAGCGTCGGTAGTGCGGGGCTGTTTACATTTTGCAGATACCTACTGAAAGTTATTAGTTTAAAAAAACAGGATAATGGGGTGAGAGGAATGGAAAAAGATAAGTTTCTGTATGAAGGAAAAGCGAAAAAAATTTATGCCACCGCGAACCCGAAAGAACTTTTGGTTGAATTCAAGGACGATGCCACCGCTTTTGATGGGGACAAGAAAGACCAGCTTGAGGATAAAGGTATTTTAAACAACCGCCTGTCAGAAATATTTTTCAAGATGCTGGAAGCAAAAGGTGTGGAAACACATTATATTGAGAGTATCAGCGAACGGGAAATGCTGGTCAAGGCCCTTAAAATTATTCCTGTCGAGGTTATCGTGCGCAACATAGCCGCCGGCAGCCTTTCGAAAAGGCTCGGTATTCCCGAGGGAGAACGGTTGAATAAAACGGTTATAGAATTTTCCCTGAAAGATGATGAGTTACACGACCCGATGATCAATCATTACCATATTTATGCTATGGAACTGGCCACTGCGGGGGAGATGGCGGCAATAGAAGCATCGGCTCTGAAGATTAACGATATCATGGTTCCCTACCTGGCCGAAAAGGGAATTACCCTGGTTGATTTCAAGCTTGAGTTTGGACGTTACGAAGACAGGGTGATCCTGGGCGATGAAATTTCACCGGATACTTGCCGCTTCTGGGACAGCAGCAGCGGAGAAAAATTGGATAAGGACCGTTTTCGCCGGGATATGGGCGGAGTGGTTGAAGCATATCGTGAAGTTCTAAGGCGCCTCGAAGGTTAAAGGTGCGGGATATAAAGCGGAGCGGTGTTGGATAACCTTTTTGAAGATTAAATAGCAGAATGATAATGGGGAGGTTTTTTCATGCATTACGGAGTAGCTTCTTCCACAGGGGAGAGGCTGCATGAAGCCTGCGGAGTTTGCGGCGGTTATGCAGAAGATCAACCAATGGCGTTTTTAACCTGCTTTGCCCTTTACGCTTTGCAGCACCGGGGCCAGGAAAGCGCCGGTATTGCGGCAGGGCCGGGGGAAGGGCGCAAGTTCTGGTTGAAGCGGGGAACCGGGCTTGTATCAGAGGTTTTTCCGGACAGCTCGGATCTTAAAGGGATTGTATGTAAGATAGCGGTCGGTCATGTCCGTTATTCATACGGGCAGGATGGACGCAAGCCGGAGAACACCCAGCCGCTGAAACTGCGCTACCGCTACGGTGAACTGGCCATTGCCCATAACGGGCGTATTACCAACGCCGGTGAGCTGCACCGCGAACTGGAAAATGAGGGAGCGATATTTCAGACTGACACAGACAGCGAATTGCTGGCTCACATGATTGCCAGGCAGGGCAGCAGTTCGCTGGAAGAGGCGCTGGCCGTGGTGATTCCGCGCCTGCGCGGGGCATTTGCTTTTATCATTTCCGATGGGCACAGGGTAATTGGGTTGCGCGATGGTAATGGTTTCAGACCACTGTCTCTGGGGCGTCTTGAGGGTGGAGGTTTCTTTCTGGCTTCTGAAACCTGCGCTTTTGACACGATTGGAGCAACTTTTATCCGCGATCTTGAACCGGGTGAAATGGTAATCCTGGACCGGCACGGTGAGCAGAGCAGAATAATTATAGATAATGCCCGTTCCAACCTCTGTGTTTTTGAATATATATATTTCGCCCGCCCCGACAGCAACCTGCAGGGGATGAATGTTCACCTGGTCAGGCGCGACCTGGGCAGGAGACTGGCCCGCAGCCACCCGGTAGATGCCGATATTGTTTCCGGGGTTCCGGATTCAAGCATTGCCGCAGCGTCCGGTTTTGCCGAGGAGGCTGGTCTGCCCTACGAGATGGGTCTGGTTAAGAACCGTTACATAGGACGTACTTTTATTAAACCGACCCAGAAGATGCGCGAAGAAGGGGTCGATTTAAAGCTCAATGCCGTGCGAAAAATCGTGGAAGGCAAAAGGGTGGTGCTGGTGGATGATTCGATTGTACGGGGCACAACCAGCTTGAAACTGATAAAAATCATGCGCCGGGCGGGGGCTACAGAAGTGCACCTGCGGATCAGTTCTCCACCGGTGATCGGTTCATGCTATTACGGGATAGATATTCCAGACCCCCACGACCTGATCGCCCACGGCCGCGCTGCTGCCGATATACCGGCCATGATCGGGGCCGATTCGCTTGGTTTCCTCGATATGAAAGATGTAGTTGCCGCGGTGGGGCTTCCTGCAGACCATTTGTGCAGGGGCTGTTTTAACGGAGAATATCCTGCTGAATCTATGGTATAATATATTTCTGCCAGGTTACTTTACTGCTAAATTATCAAGGGCAGGTTATTATCAAGGAGGTAGATAAAAAATGGATTTGTTAATGTATGCCGTTCCGGTCTGTGCTCTGGCCGCACTTGTTTTTGCACTCATATTATGGTCTAAGCTGAGCAAGGCCGATGCGGGAAACGACAGGATGAAGGAGATTGCCGCCGCCATTCATGAAGGAGCTATGGCTTTCATGAAACGTGAATATACATACCTGGCTATTTTCGTGGTTGTGCTGACTGTGGTGTTGGCCCTGGCTATTAATGTGCTGACAGCGGTCAGCTTTGTTGTCGGTGCCGTATTTTCGGCTACTGCCGGATATGTAGGTATGTCGGTGGCCACCATTGCCAACGTGCGGACTGCGAATGCTGCCCGTTCAGGTATAAACCCGGCCCTGACGATTGCTTTTTCCAGCGGGACGATCATGGGTATGATGGTTGCCGGGTTGGGGCTGTTCGGTCTGGGTGTGCTCTATATTCTAATTGGTGATCCTTCAGTCGTAAACGGTTATGCCCTGGGAGCCAGCTCAATTGCCCTCTTCGCCCGTGTTGGCGGGGGCATTTACACCAAGGCCGCCGATGTGGGAGCCGACCTGGTTGGAAAAGTTGAGGCAGGTATCCCCGAGGATGATCCCCGCAATGCCGGAGTTATCGCCGATAACGTTGGAGATAACGTGGGTGATGTAGCCGGTATGGGAGCCGACCTTTTTGAATCGTATGTTGGATCGATGATTGCCACCATGACTCTCGGTGTGGTTTTATACGGCCTTGAAGGAACCCTGCTGCCTATGCTGGTGGCATCGGTAGGTATTTTAGCCTCAATAATCGCTTACTTTTTTGTACGGGCCAAGGAAGGCGTGCGTCTTAATGCCGTGCTGGAACGCGGGACCTGGATTAGCGCCCTGATTGTTCTGGTTGTAGTCTTTTTCATTGTTCGCGCTTTTGTGGGGCAGGGTGTATTTCCCGATTTCGGGCCTTTCTTTGCCGTGGTATCGGGCCTGGCTGCCGGGTTGATTATTGGCCGGGTAACCGAATATTATACTTCCGATCACTACAAACCGGTTAAAAACATTGCTCAGGCTTCACTGACCGGCCCCGCTACAAATATTATCAGCGGTCTGGCCGTGGGTATGAAAAGTACGGTAGTACCCATTATTACCATTGTTGCAGCCATTCTTGTTTCTTATGGTGTGGCCGGAGTTTACGGGATTGCTATTTCAGCAGTAGGTATGCTGGCCACGGTTGGGATGACGGTAGCTGTTGACGCTTATGGTCCTGTAGCTGACAATGCCGGCGGGATCGCCGAAATGGCCGAGCTGGAACCGGAAGTAAGAAAAATTACCGACCAGCTTGATTCGCTCGGTAACACAACCGCGGCAATTGGTAAAGGTTTTGCCATCGGTTCGGCGGCGCTGACCGCGCTGGCCCTGTTCACCGCTTATGCCCAGGTGGCAGAATTAAACGTAATTGATATAACCAGCGCCAGGGTTATTTCCGGGCTGCTGATCGGCGGTATGCTGACCTACTTTTTCACTTCGAGAACCATGGAGGCTGTTGGTAACGCCGCTTTTTCTTTGATCGAGGAAATTCGCCGTCAGTTTAAAGAGATTCCCGGTTTGATGGAAGGGAAGGCGAAACCTGAATACGCCCGCTGTGTTGATATCAGCACCAAGGCAGCCCTGCGGGAAATGGTTATTCCCGGGCTGATGGCCGTCGTGGTTCCACTTGCGGTCGGATTGATACCTTTCCTTGGGAAAGAGGCCCTGGGCGGCCTGCTGGCCGGAGCCCTGGTTACCGGAGTGCTGCAGGCTATTAATATGGCCAATGCCGGCGGAGCCTGGGACAACGCCAAGAAGTATATTGAAGCCGGAGCTCACGGAGGCAAGGGCAGCGAGCCGCATAAGGCTGCCGTTGTCGGTGATACGGTTGGTGATCCCTTCAAAGATACAGCCGGACCATCGCTGAACATCCTGATCAAGTTGATGAGCATCGTGGCCCTGGTTTTTGCGCCGCTGTTTTTCTAAGCATTAGAGACCCGGCACTCGGAAAGAGTGCCGGGTTTTTCTTTTTGAGGCGAAGGGAGGATTTGTAATGGACGACAACCTTGATTATCGCCGGGCCGGGGTCGATATAGATGCCGGGGAAGCGGCCGTGGAAAGGATTAAAAAGTTGGCTCATTCCACCTTCAGACCGGAGGTGCTGCAGGAACTTGGCGGTTTCGGGGGGCTCTTTGCCCCCAATTTGGCAGGCATGAAAGAGCCTGTACTGGTAGCCGGGTGCGACGGTGTAGGTACGAAACTGAAGCTGGCTTTTGCCCTGAATAAGCATGATACGATCGGAATCGACTGTGTGGCCATGTGTGTAAACGATATTTTAGTTCAGGGTGCGGAGCCGCTCTTTTTTCTTGATTACCTGGCTGTTGGCAGGCTGGAGCCGGGCCAGGTGGAAAAAGTGGTAGCCGGGGTAGCTGAAGGGTGCCGGCAGGCAGGCTGTGCCCTGCTGGGCGGAGAAATGGCCGAAATGCCCGGATTTTACCCGGAAGGTGAATATGACATTGCCGGTTTTGCCGTTGGTATGGCCGACAGGGCTAACATTATAGACGGTTCGACTATCAAAACGGGTGACCGGCTGGTCGGTCTGGCTTCAAACGGTCTGCACAGCAACGGTTTTTCGCTGGCCAGAAAAGTATTACTGGAAAAGGCGGGAGTTGACCTGGACGAGGTCCGGCCCGGGATGGGAGATACCCTGGGCAGGGAGCTTCTGAAGCCGACTTTCATTTACGTAAAACCGGTGATGGAAGCTTTGAAGCAATTTAAGATAAAAGGGATGGCCCACATTACCGGGGGAGGGCTGCCCGGTAATTTGCCCCGCATTCTTCCCGGAGGAGCGGAAGCGTTAATCGATACCACTACCTGGGATATCCCCCAGATATTTAAAATGATTGCAGCAGATGGACCGGTGGAGCGAGAAGAAATGTTCAGGGTATTCAACATGGGTATCGGTTATGTGCTGGTTGCAGAGGAGAAAGAGGAAAAAGAGATAATCGATTATTTTAACAACAGGGGAATCAGCGCTTATGTAATTGGCGCTGTGCGTGAAGGCGGGGCAGGTGTGAAACTGCTCTTTTAAGAATCTACTGCCGGCAAACAATTCCGGCAGCTTTTTTATTGATTATGTTTAGATTAACAGGCTGGCGGCAAAAGGATTTGCCGGGAAAAAGTAGAATTTAATAAGCGAAAAAGATTCAAAAACGGGGGGTTGTCGGATGAAGCGCATTGCCGTTCTTGCTTCCGGGCAGGGTACCAACCTGGAAGCGATTCTGGAGGCAGTTGAACGGGGAGAGATTAACGGCCGGGTAGTTCTGGTTATCAGCGACAAGGCTAATGCCCCCGCTCTTGGCAGGGCTGAAAAGAGAAAAGTAAAAGTTTTACACCTAGATCCAAAAGAATATGCTTCAAGGGTTGATTATGACCTGGCCCTGGAAAAGGCAGTTAAAGCGGAGAAAGTTGACCTGGTGGCGCTGGCCGGTTACATGCGTCTGCTAACCACCAACTTTATCCGGGCCTTTCCCGGACAGATCATGAATATACATCCTTCCCTGCTGCCTGCTTTCCCCGGCCTTGACGGTGTGGAGCAGGCTTTAGCTTATGGTGTTAAGGTAAGCGGTTGTACTGTGCATTTTGTTGACGAAGGCCTGGACAGCGGTCCGGTTATTCTCCAGGAAGCTGTCCCGGTTATTCAAAACGATACGTCCCTGACGCTTCACCAGCGCATCCATGCTTCGGAATACAGGCTTTACCCAACGGCAATTGAACTTTTTTGCCGGGATAAGCTGAAAATAGAAGGAAGAAGGTGTCTTATCATTGAGTAGTCGTCGCGCACTGATCTCCGTATCTGATAAGAAAGGGCTGGTTGATTTTGCCCGCAGGCTGGCGGCCCTAGATTTTGAGATCATTTCGACAGGAGGAACGGCAAAGAGCGTGGAGGAAGCGGGAATACCCGTTACCGCAGTGGCTGATCTGACCGGATTCCCTGAAATACTGGGCGGAAGGGTTAAAACCCTGCACCCCTTTATACACGGGGCAATTCTGGCCCGTCTTGACCAGGAAGATCAGGTAAAAGAGTTGGAGGAAAAGGGGATAAAGCCGATCGAGCTGGTTGTGGTTAACCTTTATCCCTTTGAGGAGACGGTAAGCAGGGAAGGGGTCAGCACTGCCGATGCCGTGGAGAATATTGATATCGGTGGACCGACCATGGTCCGGGCGGCAGCTAAGAACCATGCCCACACAGCGGTGATTGTTAATCCCGATCGCTACCCCGATATAATCGCGGAACTTGAAGATAAAGGTTCAGTAACGCCGGAAACCAAAAAAGCCCTTGCAGCGGAAGCTTTTGCGCATACTGCTGCCTACGATGCCATGATTGCCGCTTATTTTAAGGCAAATGACGATTACGGGGTGGCAAAATATCCAGAACGTTTCACGATTCCGATGATAAAAGTGCAGGATCTGCGCTACGGTGAAAATCCGCAGCAGGATGCCGCTTTTTATAAATCTCCCGGCAGGGCCATAGGGCTGGCCGCGGCCGAACAGTTGCAGGGCAAGGAGCTTTCCTTTAACAACCTGAATGACCTTAATGCGGCCTGGGAGCTGGTGATGGAATTTGCCAAGCCTACCGCAGTAGCGGTGAAACATGCCAACCCCTGTGGGGTAGGTTCGGCCCTGACCCCGGCCATAGCTTACAGGATGGCTCACGATGCAGATCCCGTTTCCATCTTTGGCGGGGTAGTTGCCCTGAACCGCACGGTGGATGGTGAAACTGCCTCGGAAATGGTTAAGATATTTCTTGAGGTTATAGCCGCGCCGCGATTCACCGATGAAGCTCTTGAAATACTGGCTAAAAAGAAGGATATCCGCCTGTTGATCATGCCGAAAGAAATTGCAGGGGAAAGCAATTACGATCTGAAGAAAATTAATGGTGGTTTTCTGATCCAGTCGGTTGACAGGAAAACAGTTGATGTGAGCCAGGGCCAGGTGGTGTCTAAACGCGAGCCGACTCTGGAAGAGTGGCGCGACCTGAATTTTGCCCAGACTGTTGCCAAGCATGTTCGCTCCAACGCTATTGTTATTGCCTCAAATGAACAGACCCTGGGTGTCGGGGCAGGTCAGATGAGCAGAATTGGCGCGGCGGGTATAGCTTTGAAACAGGCCGGTAAAAAAGCTTCCGGCGCTGTAATGGGTTCGGATGCCTTCTTTCCCTTCCCGGACACGGTGGAGGAAGCGGCAAAGACAGGCGTCACGGCAATCGTGCAGCCAGGTGGGTCTCTGAATGATAAAGATTCGATTGAGATGTGCGACAAGCACAAACTGGCCCTGGTTCTGACCGGAAGACGGTATTTTAAGCACTAGCAGGCATAATTAACAGAGTATAGCGGAGAGGCAGGTGTTACGATTTGCGCGTTCTGATAGTGGGAGGCGGCGGCCGTGAGCATACCCTGGCCTGGAAACTGGCGGAAAGCCCCTTGCTGGAAAAGCTCTATTGTGCCCCGGGCAATCCGGGAACGGCAGGCCTGGCTGAAAATGTAGATATTGCCGCCGATGATATAGAAGGATTAAAAGAGTGGGCGCTGGAACAGAGGATTGACCTAACCGTGGTCGGACCTGAAGCGCCTCTGGTTCTTGGCCTGGCTGATATTTTTCGCCAGGCCGGTTTGAAAGTATTCGGACCTGACCGTAACGGTGCCCGGCTGGAAGGCAGCAAGGTCTGGGCTAAAAGAAAAATGAAGAAGTGGGGTATACCTACAGCGCGTTTTGCTGTTTTCGATGATTTTGATGAAGCCCGGCACCACCTGGCGCTTTTTTACGGCGGCCCGGTTGTAGTTAAAGCTGACGGCCTGGCAGCCGGAAAAGGAGTAATAGTGGCTTCCGGTCCTGCGGAGGCAGAAGAGGCCCTTTACGATATCATGGTTGACCGGGCTTTTGGCGAGGCCGGCAAAAGGGTGATCATAGAAGAATGCCTCAGCGGCGAAGAAGTATCCGTTCTGGCGTTATGTGACGGCAGTGGATTAATTATGCTCCCTTCGGCCCAGGATCACAAGGCAATCGGTGAAGGTGACAGAGGGTTGAACACAGGTGGGATGGGAGCCTATTCCCCTGCTCCCGTTTACACTGAAGAACTGGCTCGCCGGACCGAAGAAATGGTTTTTCAGCCTTTGTTAAAAGGTTTGAAGGAAGAAAAAATTGATTTCAGGGGTGTTATTTATGCCGGGTTGATGGTTTCCGGCGCTGATTTTAACGTTCTGGAGTTTAACGTGCGCTTCGGCGATCCTGAAACCCAGGCAATACTGCCGCGGTTAAAATCTGATCTGTTGCCCCTGCTGCACCAGGCAGCTGATGGTAAATTCGATACTGCTCGGGCAGAGTGGTACGATGAACCGGCAGTATGCGTGGTATTGGCCTCAGGAGGGTATCCCGGATCATTTGAAAAAGGTTTCCCAATATATGGCATTAATAAGGCCGAAGAATGCGGGGAGGGAAAAGTAGCTGTATTCCAGGCCGGAACGGCTTTAAGCAGCAGGCAGCTTGTCACTGCCGGCGGTCGCGTTCTGGGTGTTTCAGCCAGGGGCGGCGATCTGGGTGAAGCTGTTAAGCTTGCTTACCGGGCTGCAGGAGTGATCGACTTTGAAGGCTGCTACTACCGCAGGGATATTGCTCACCGCGCGCTCCCAAAATAACTGCCGCAGCATTGAGGATCATAATAGCGGGGGTGAAAGTCTGTCGTGAAAAAAACGGTAATACTCGGCTATGCCAGGACTCCTTTTACCAGGTTTTTGGGAGGGCTGCATGAGCATCCGGCTGTTGACCTTGGAGCGGCTGCCCTGCAGGGAGCGCTGGAGCGATCAGGTGTGGAGAAGAGCGCCGTTGACTATGTTATTCTCGGCATGGTGGTACAGGCCGGAGCAGGCCAAATTCCTTCCAGGCAGGCGGCAGTTAAAGCAGGCCTGCCTTTTACAGTACCTTCTGAAACGGTAAACAAGGTTTGCGCTTCGGGGCTGCGCGCTGTTAACCTGGCCGATATGATGATCAGGTCAGGTGAAGCAGAACTGGTTATCAGCGGGGGTATGGAAAATATGAGTGCTGTTCCCTATTACCTGCCCTCAGCCAGAAAAGGGAGCAGAATGGGAGAGGCCAGCTTGATCGACGGGATGATTCATGACGGGTTATGGTGCCCCTTTCATGATGTGCATATGGGGGTTCACGGCAGCGCTGTGCCGGCTGAAAATGGTATAACCCGTTCCGAGATGGATCGCTTTGCCCTGCGCAGTCATAACCTGGCTGTAGCGGCTATAGATAAGGGCTATTTTAAAGATGAAATAGTGGCTGTTGATGTTCCGCAACGCCGTGGCGGGGCACTGTTAATTGACAGGGATGAACTGCCGCGCAGTGACTCCTCCCTGCAAAAACTTGCTGCGCTTGAACCAGCGTTTGAAAAGGGAGGTTTGATCACGGCAGGAAACGCCCCGCCGATTAGCGATGGAGCCGCCGTCCTGGTTACTGCCGAAAGTGGAAAGGCTGCGGCAATGGAGCTGAAACCACTGGCCACCATAGTTGCCCATGCCTCGGTTTCGCTCGAACCGCGCTACATTGCCACCGTGCCGTACGAGGCAGCGCAGGCAGCACTGGATAAAGCCGGGCTGAAAGCTGAAGATATGCACCTGATAGAAGTTAACGAGGCTTTTGCTGCGGTTGCCCTGACCTGTATGAAACTGGGGAACTGGGGGGAGCATAAAGTTAATGTTAATGGAGGTGCTGTGGCGCTTGGACACCCGATTGGGGCCAGCGGAGCAAGGATACTGATCACGCTGATATCTGAACTGCGACGCCGCGGGGGAGGCTACGGCCTGGCAACTATCTGCAGCGGGGCGGCCCAGGGTGAGGCAACCGTTATCAGGGTGGATTAAGAACGTATAAAGGCCAGCGGTTATAAATAATTTTAACGGAGTACAGCCTGTGAAGCTATTATTATCAGATCGGCACCTGGAAAAAAGAGAAGAATTTGCCCGTTTTGCTGACCAGGAAATGGATGCAGATGGTCAGTTCCCCCGCGATAACCTGCAGAAGGCGGCGGAAAGGGGCTACATGGGGCTGCCGATTCCTGAAAAATATGGCGGCAGGGGAGAAGATTTTCTTACCTATATTCTATTGCTGGAGGAAGTTTCAAGGGTTTGCGCGTCGACGGGCGTGATTATGGCCGTGCATACCTCAGTTGGCTCCTTTCCTTTGCTGTATTACGGCAATGCAGCCCAAAAAGAAAAATATCTGCCCGGATTGGCCGGTGGTAGCCTGATTGGCGCTTTTGCCCTGACTGAAGCCGGGGCGGGGTCGGATGCAGCTGCCCTCTCGACAAAGGCAGAAGCCTGTGATGAAGGCTACCTGTTGAATGGAAACAAGCTGTTCATTACCAGCGGCGGGGAAGCCGATCTCTACACTATATTTGCCACACTCGACCGTTCGGCTGGGCGTAAAGGAATCTGTGCTTTCTTGGTGGAAAAAACATTCAAAGGGCTCAGACCGGGTGAACCGGAACGAAAGATGGGATTGAAAAGATCGCTCACAACCGAGCTGCAGATAGAAAACATGCCGGTGCCTTCGGCAAACCTTTTAGGGAGGGAAGGCGAAGGGTTCAACATTGCCATGTCTCTTCTCGATGGGGGCAGAATCGGTATCGCTGCCCAGGGCCTGGGGTTGGCCCGGGCTTCTATTGAATATACCCGCCTGCTGCTGAAAAAGAGAGAAGTCGGCAGGCCGGGAACGGCGAGGGATGCTGCCAGTATCTTGGCCGGGCTGGAGACCAGGTTTGAGGCGGCCAGGCTGCTTACTTACCGGGCAGCAGTGCTGAAGGAAAACGGAGTGCGCTGCTCAGCGGAAGCCTCAATGGCCAAGGCTTTCTCCACCGATCTGGCTGTTGATGCAGCGATTCAATGCATGGACATATGCGGAAGAGAACATTACAGCGCCGGGGGCGAACTGGCCCGTTATTTCTGCGACGCCAAGGCCACCCAGATATACGAAGGAACTAACCAGATCCAGAGAATTGTTGTAGCCCGGGAGATGCTCAAGTAAAAGGGCCTGCCAGGGGCTGGAAAAAATATATTGAAGTTTGCAGGATGACCAATGCTTCTAAAACAAGATTATGAAGGAGGATATGAAAATGATTTTTCAACTGAATGAAGAACAGGAAATGACCAGGCAGATGGTCCGTGACTTTGCCGAAAAGGAACTTCGTCCCGGTGCAGAGGAACGTGATGACCGGGAAGAATTTTCACGGGAGATTTTTAATAAAATGGCCGAACTTGGTTTGACAGGGATTCCCTTTCCGGAGGAATACAGCGGAGGTGGATGTGATTTTATCAGTTACGTGATAGCCGTAGAGGAAATATCCCGGGTTGATGCTTCAACGGGAACGACTCTTTCAGCTCATACCTCCCTGGCCGGCTGGCCGATTTATAAGTATGGCAGTGAAGAGCAGAAGAAAAAATATCTTGAGCCAATCTGCCTGGGCGAAAAACTTGGCGCCTTTGCCCTGACTGAAGCAACTGCGGGCACCGATGCGGCAGCCCAGAGGACAACGGCGGTAGCAGACGGTGATCACTACGTTTTGAATGGTAATAAAATATTCATTACAAATGGCGGCGAAGCTGAATTATATATTGTATTTGCCGTTACCGACAAGGAGAAAAAATCGAGGGGAATCAGCGCTTTTATTTTAGAAGGAGATACCCCCGGCCTGCTGACCGGTAAAAAAGAACGCAAAATGGGTTTGCGTTCATCGCCGACCGTGGAGCTGGTTTTTGAAAACTGCCGGGTTCCGAAAGAAAACATGCTGGGCAATGAGGGAGAGGGTTTTAAAATTGCCATGAGTACCCTTGACGGGGGACGCAACGGCATTGCCGCCCAGGCGGTTGGTATCGCCCAGGGTGCCATGGAAGAAGCAGTTAACTACGCAAAAAGCAGGGAACAGTTTGGCCAGCCTATCGCAAATTTCCAGGCAGTATCTTTTATGCTGGCCGATATGGGAACCAAGATTGAAGCAGCCCGCCTGCTGACTTACCAGGCTGCCTACCTGGAGAGTGAGGGGCTGCCGTATGGCAAGGCTTCGGCTATGGCCAAACTATATGCGGCGGAAGCGGCGATGGAAATTACAACCAATGCCGTGCAGATATTCGGTGGTTACGGTTACACCCGTGACTACCCGGTGGAACGCTACATGCGTGATGCAAAGATTACCCAGATATATGAAGGGACCAGCGAGGTACAGCGTTTGGTTATATCGCGCTACCTGCTCGGTTAATCCACAACATTTTTATGGCAGGAAGGAGTTATTAAGGTATGGGTAAAGAAAAACCCGGGCTGGTCATGGTATTTACAGGCGACGGCAAGGGTAAGACAACGGCAGCGGTAGGGCAGGCGATCAGGGCCCTGGGCCACGGTTTCAGGGTCTGCATGATTCACTTTATGAAGGGGCGAGACTACGGCGAGTTCCTTTCAACTGCCTCGCTGCCTAAACTGACCATAATCCGCGCCGGGCGGGATAGTTTTGTTAAACGTGACAACCCGGAACAAATCGACCTGGATATGGCTCACGACGGTTTTAAAAAGGCTGTCAGTGCAGTGTTGGATGGAGAATACGACATGGTGGTTCTTGATGAAATTAATGTAGCCGTTGATTTTGGCCTGATTGCAGAAGAAGAGCTGCTGGAGCTGCTCGACAAAAAACCTGTGGATGTTACGGTTATATTAACGGGCAGGGCTGCAAGGCCGAGCCTGGTTAAAAGAGCCGATATGGTCAGTGAAATTCTGGCCATTAAACACCACTATGAACAGGGAGCCGACTGTTGCCCCGGTATAGAATACTAAGCAGCAGTTAACTGATGCCGGATTCAGTAATAAAAAGACGGGGTGTTTGTATGCACCAGCTTGTAAAAGATTTACTGGCAGGGAATAAAAGGGCTGCAGCCCGCCTGATTTCCCTGGTTGAAAATGAAGAGAGCCAGAAAAGAGATCTGCTGAGGGAGATCTATCCTCACACGGGGAAAGCTTTTATTGTTGGCATAACAGGCGCTCCCGGGGCCGGTAAGAGTTCCCTGGTTGACCGGCTTTTGCAGCAGGTCCGCGCTGACGGACTGACCGCCGGGATTATAGCCGTCGACCCGACCAGTCCCTTCAGTGGCGGGGCTATCCTTGGCGACCGGATCAGGATGCAGGATCACGCTCTGGACAGCGGGGTGTTTATTCGCAGCATGGGGACACGCGGCAGCCTGGGGGGGCTTTCCAGGGCAACCCGGGAAGCGATCCAGGTGCTTGATGCATTTGGTAAGGACCTGATCATTGTGGAAACGGTAGGTGTGGGACAATCGGAAGTTGATATTGTAAAAACAGCCGACTCGACAGTGGTTGTTCTCACCCCGGCCGGAGGAGACTCTGTTCAGACGATTAAAGCAGGAATCATGGAAATTGCCGATATTTTTGTGATCAACAAGGCTGATCTGCCCGGCGCCGAGCGAACAGAAACAGAAATAAGTATGATGCTCGATATGGGAGACGAAAAAGCCTGGAGACCGCCTATTGTTCCAACCGTTTCAGTAAGCGGTGAGGGATTGCCCCTGATGTGGAAATCACTGCAGGAACACCGTGATTACCTGACCGACAGCGGAAAACTGAAGGAGGTCAGGCGGCAGAGAGTGCGCCGTGAACTGACCGAACAGGTGGAATACCTGGTTAAATCAAAAATATGGGAAGATGTGCGGGACACCATTGAACTGGACAGCCTGGTTGAAAAAATTACCCAGAGAAAAGAAGACCCATACAGTGCTGCGGTCGAGCTTCTGGAAAAGATAAACTTTTATCGTCAAGAGCAGAAAGAGGGTGGTTGAGTGGGAGAGAGAGAGCGTTTCGATGAGATGCTGAAAGCCTGGCAGGGCCGGACTGAAGAGGGTTCACAGGAAGAGAAAAAATGCCGGACCATATCGGGGAAAAAAGTTGAAGCACTCTATACGCCGCTTGATATTGAAGGGCTCGATTACTGCGATGACCTGGCTTTCCCGGGACAGTACCCTTACACCAGGGGAGTGCAGCCCGACATGTACCGCGGCCGGCTCTGGACCATGCGCCAGTTTTCCGGTTTCGGCGATGCCTACGATTCAAACAGGCGTTACCGTTACCTGCTCGACCAGGGCCAGACCGGTTTAAGCGTTGCTTTCGATATGCCGACGATCATGGGTTACGATTCTGATCATGAGCGCTCACTCGGTGAGGTGGGCCGCTGCGGGGTGGCGATTGACTCGCTGGAGGATATGGAAATACTGTTCGACGGCATACCACTCGACCGGGTGACCACCTCGATGACGATCAACGGTCCGGCCGCAATTCTGTGGTGTATGTATTTGGCCAATGCTGAAAAACAGGGCATGAGCCTGAGCGATTTGGGGGGGACCATTCAAAACGATATATTAAAAGAATATATTGCCCAAAAATCGTGGATATTTCCCCCGGAACCGTCGATCAGACTGATTACCGATATTTTTGCCTTTGCCGCCGACAATGTGCCGCGCTGGAACACGATTAGTATCAGCGGTTATCATATACGTGAGGCGGGTTCAACAGCAGTCCAGGAACTGGCCTTTACCCTGGCTGATGGGTTTGCTTACGTGGAGGCAGGAATGAATGCCGGCCTGGATGTGGATTCTTTTGCCCCGCGGCTTTCATTTTTCTTTAACGCTCATATCGATTTTTTCGAAGAGATCTGCAAGTATCGCGCAGCCAGGCGGATCTGGGCCAGGAGGATGAAAAACCGTTACGGAGCCAAAGATGAACGTTCATTGAAGTTGCGTTTTCACACTCAGACAGCCGGCTGCAGCCTGACCGCACAGGAACCGGAGAACAACATAGTAAGAACAACGCTGGAAGCGCTCGCTGCCGTTATGGGAGGTACCCAGTCGCTGCATACCAACTCCATGGATGAAGTACTGGCCCTGCCTACCGAAAAATCTGTGAAAATAGCGCTACGCACCCAACAGGTGATCGCCCACGAAAGCGGGGTTGGCAATACTATAGATCCCTTGGCCGGTTCATACTTTGTAGAAGCGTTAACCGAACAGATGGAAGCAGAAGCTGAAAAATATTTTGAAAAAATTGATCATTTGGGCGGGGTTCTGGCAGCAATAGATAAAGGTTTTTTCCAACAGGAGATAGCCGATGCCGCATTCAGCTACCAGCAGGAGGTTGACCGTGGTGAGAGAATCGTTGTCGGTGTCAACCGATTCACGGGGAGCGAAAAGATGCAGATTGAGCTGCTGAAGATTGACCCTGCGATAGAGCAAAAACAGGTAGGCAGGCTGAAAGAACTTAGGGCCAGAAGAGATAACGATGCGGTAAGACGCAGCCTGGAGCAGCTGCGCAGGACAGCTGGCGGCCGGGAGAACCTGGTTCCGAAAATTCTGGAGGCGGTAAAAGTTTACGCCACTGAAGGCGAACTAGTGGCTGCTCTGAAAGAGGTTTTCGGAGAGCATAAAGAAAAGCCGCTTTTTTAGAGGAGTGAGGTTGAAAGGGGGGAGTTTGCTGTGCAGTCAGATAGCAGAAGAATCAGGGTTTTAGTGGCCAAACCCGGGTTGGATGGGCATGACCGGGGGGCAAGGGTGATAGCCCGGGCCCTGCGCGATGCCGGCATGGAGGTAGTCTACACGGGGCTGCACCAGACCCCGGAACAGGTAGCGGAGACAGCCCTGCAGGAAGATGTGGATCTGGTCGGGCTGAGTATTTTGTCGGGCGCGCACATGACTCTGGTACCGCGAATCAGGGCGCTCTTAACTGAACGGGGGATGGCTGACCTGCCGCTCTTTGTAGGGGGAATAATCCCCGAAGAAGACGCCGAAAAACTGACCAGGGAAGGTTACGCCGATCAAATTTTTACTCCCGGTGACGCCCTTGATATGATTGTGGAGCGCGTGAAGAAACAATTGGAAAAAATATAACGGGCGCAGGTTTTATGCGCCTGGTTAACAGGGGTGCCGAAGCGATGAACAAGAATGATCACAACTTAGATACAGAAAAAAGAATTATGGAACTGCGCCGGGAAATTGACCGGCATAACTACAGTTACCATGTTATCGATCAACCCCTGATCGAAGATGAACAGTTTGACCGGCTAATGTGGGAGCTGCAGGATCTGGAAGAGAAATATCCCCATCTGAAGGATGCCGACTCACCTACCAACAGGGTCGGGGCAGAGCCGCTGCAGGCCTTCGAGCAGCTGGAACACAGGGTGCCCATGCTCGGCCTCGATAATGCTTTTAGCCTTGCTGAACTCGAAGATTTTGATAGCAGGGTGCGCAAGCTATCCGGTTTAAGTGAAGCTGATTATTTCTGCGAGTTGAAATTTGACGGGCTGGCAGTATCCCTGCGCTATGAAGGCGGGCTTCTTACCAGCGGCTCAACCAGGGGTGACGGTTTCACCGGCGAGGATATCACTGCCAACCTGCGGACAATCCGCCAAATCCCCCTCCGGTTACCTGCAGAACTGACCATGGAAGTGCGGGGGGAAGTTTATATTGATAAAGAGAACTTTTTAAACTTAAACAGGGATCGGGAAGAAAATGGTTTGACCCTCTTTGCCAATCCGCGCAATGCAGCAGCAGGTTCGGTGCGCCAGCTGGATCCGCGCCTGGCTGCTGCCAGGCCGCTTAAAATATTCATTTACGGACTGGGAGAGCACAGCCTGATGCTGAAGAGCCAGGCTGAATTGCTTGATTACCTGGCCGGAATACGTTTTCCGGTTAATCCTCACCGCACGGTTTGCCGGGGCACAGAAGCGGTGTGGGAATACTGCCTGAAGTGGCAGGAAAAAAGAGAAGAGCTACCTTATGCTATAGACGGAGTTGTAATTAAGGTTAACAGTCTCGCCTTGCAAAAAGAACTGGGCAATACGGCCAGGAGCCCACGCTGGGCTGTTGCCTACAAGTACCCGGCAGAGGAAAAGCAAACCAGGGTTCTTGATATTATAGTCAACGTGGGACGCACCGGGGCGATTACTCCCGTAGCAGTGCTGGAGCCGGTATTAATCAGCGGTTCAACCGTTCAGCGGGCCAGCCTGCATAACGAAGACCTGGTCAGGGAAAAAGAGGTGCTGATCGGGGACACAGTGATAGTGCGCAAGGCGGGTGAAATAATTCCTGAAATCGTGCGGGTGGTAAAAGAGGCAAGAAACGGTGGAGAAAAGGTTTTTAACATGCCTGCCCACTGCCCATCCTGTGGCTCGGAAACGGTACGGTTAAGCGGTGAGGCGGCAACCCGCTGCCTGAATCCTTCCTGTCCGGCCCAGCTGGTAGAAAAGCTGGTTCATTTTGCTTCACGCAGAGCGATGGATATTGAAGGCCTCGGCCCGGCCGTGGCTGAACTGCTTTTTGAACATGAACTGGTTGAAGATGTGGGCGACCTGTATTACCTGAAAAGGGATGACCTGATTAGCCTGCCCCGCATGGCGGAAAAATCGGCAGATAACCTCCTGGAACAGCTGGATAAGAGTAAGGTTAATCCCCTGCGGCGCCTGCTGTTCGGGCTGGGTATTCGTTTTGTCGGCGAGAAGGCAGCCCGTCTTTTAGCAGCGAGGTTTGGCAGCCTCCAAAAGGTAGGAAGTGCAGAGCCGGAAGAACTGATGGAGGTGGAAGAGATTGGGCCAAAGATTGCCGGGGCAGTAAGAGGCTTTTTTGAAACGGCTGGAACGGCCCCGGTGCTGGATAAATTGGAAAAGGCCGGGGTTAACTTCAACGAACCGGTGGAAAAACCGGCCGGGGTGAGTTTGGCCGGAAAAACCTTCGTCTTCAGCGGGGCTCTTGTAAATTACACTCGTGACGAAGCTAAAACCCTGGTTGAAGAGCGGGGAGGAAAAGTCAGCAGTTCAGTCAGCAAAAAAACCGATTACCTGGTTGCCGGGGATGATCCGGGAAGCAAACTGCTTAAGGCAGAAAAACACGGGGTTGAAGTTATTGACGAAAATGAGTTCCTTGAATTGGTTGGGCCCGGCAAGCCGGAGAAGTAAAATATAAACAATAAATAAACCGGTTAAAAGGAGAAAAAAATGAACGAAGCAAACGAAACAATAATTAACGAAGTTTATGAGAAAGCTTTTCAATATGAAGCAGAATTCGGAATTTGCCCCCAGGCTGTTCTGGCGGCGCTGCATGATCATTTTGATTTTGTTGACCGGGAGGTGATTAAAAAAGGTCATTTTTTGGCAGGTGGAATAGTTCGCAGTATTGATGGACACTGCGGTGCCCTGAGCGGCGGTATTATGGCGATTGGCTGTAAATACGGGCGTGAACGGAATGAATTTGGAGAGAAAACAGAAATACATGAAGCAGGAGCCAGCCTGGCCAGGCAGCTGCACGACCGTTTTGCGGCAGAGTACGGTGGAGTTATCTGCCGTGAGGTGCAGGAGAAAATCTTTGGCAGAGCTTTCAATCTCCGTGATGAAAAAGAATCGGAAATGTTCGAGGAAGCAGGAGCGCACCTTGATAAATGCCCTTCGGTAACTGGTAATGTAGCCCGCTGGACAGCAGAACTGCTAATAAATGGAAATATTAAAACGTGATAGAAAAAGTATAATTAAAATGTTATTTTTTTAATTATTTAAATGTGAAAATTGCGAACATAAGGCTGCTCATCTTTGGTAAATGTTGTGAGATCGATACCAGGAAGAAGGTGGCGGTATGGAGCATGACCTGACCGAATTCAGGTTGCACGGGCGGGGCGGACAGGGGATTGTTATTGCCTCGGCGATTTTTGCTGAAGCAGTTTCCTGCAGTTCTTTGCACGCCAGGGCATTTTCACTGTTTGGGGCGGAAAGGCGGGGAGCGCCGGTAACTTCGTTTATTCGCGCCGGCCGGAATATAGTAATGCCGCGCAGTAAAGTTTATAACCCCGGCAATGTGATAGTTTTTGATGCAAGCATTGATAAAGAAACCATGTTAGAGGGCCTGAAGAATAAGGGAATAGTTCTTTTAAACAGCAGCAGTAGCGGGATCGATGATTTTATCCGGACATTAAGGGCCGGGCTTGAACAAAAACAGGCCCGGCTTTTTTATATCGATGCAGGCGACATCGCCTGGCGCAACAACCTGACCAGCGGCAGCATCCCAATGATCAATACAGTTATGCTTGGCGCTATGGCCAGGGTTAGCGGGTTGGTTCAGTTAAAAGATTTGATAAAAGTAATAGAAAAAAAAATTACAGCAAGTGTGGAAGCCAACCTTAAAGCGGCAATTCAGGGTTATGAAGATGTAAGGGAGGTAGAGAATTTTGGCTTTGCCGGTAATTAAGGAAGAACCTGGTTATAGCCGCGGCTGCGAAGCTGTATCTGTAGTTAAAACCGGGGAGTGGCGGTTTATTACACCGGTCAGGGTTGCGGAACTATCTCCCTGCAAGCAACTCTGTCCGCTGGGCTCGGCAGTGCCTGAATGGATGGAAGCGGTAAAGAGGAATGACTGGGAAGGAGCCTGGCAAATTATCAGTAAAACAAACCCTTTTCCCGCCCTCACCGGTTATGTTTGTTTTAACCCTTGTACTGAAAAGTGCAACAGGGGGCAGGTTGATGAAGTTATTGATATTCCGGGGGTTGAAAGAGCAATTGGCCGCTGGAGAGAAGAAAATTATCGGCCGCCTGATAAAGATAAAGCGCAAAAAGGGAAAATTGCCGTGGTGGGAGCCGGTCCGGCTGGTTTAAGCTGTGCTTTTTATTTGAATAATGCCGGCTATGATCTCACAGTATATGAAAAAAGCGCCGTGGCCGGGGGAGTTCCAGCTCTTGCTATTCCCAGTTACAGGCTGCCTGGTCAGGCAGTCAGGCGGGAAGCGGAAATGCTAAAGCGCGACGGTATTAAATTTATTATGAATGCTGAACTGGGCCGTGATTATCAGCTTGAGGAGCTGTACGACGAATATGACCGGATTTTTCTTGCTATTGGAGCCTGGCTGCCCCGCAGGGCAGCAATTCCCGGTGAAGAGGCAGAAGGTGTGTGGAGCGCTCTAGAATTTCTGGAATCCTGCGGGAAAAAACCGCCGGAAGAGGTAAGGGACAGAATTATAGTGATTGGCGGTGGGAATGCAGCTGTTGACAGCGCCAGGAGCGCCCTGCGTCTTCCCGGGGTAAAAGAGGTTAATCTTATCTATCGCCGCAGCAGGGAAGAGATGCCTGCCGACCGGCGAGAGGTAGCAGCGGCTGAAGCTGAAGGGGTTAACCTGGTCTTTAATGCTGCGCCGCTTGAGATAATAGTAAAGTATGGACGTGCCGCCGGACTTACTTCCTGCTACAGTAAATCCCTGGAGGGAAAGTTAGTTATGGAACGGGGAAAAATAAAGAGCATGGAGTGCGATGCGGTTATCACGGCACTGGGACATGAACCGGATTATGCAGCTCTGGGCAATTTAAGTAAAGCTGGCGTAGTTCTTGCCGGGGGAGACCTTGGTGGCGGGCCGGCCAATGTGCCGGAAGCAATTAAAGCGGGCAGAATTGCGGCAGAAGCGATAATCAGCCAGTTGGAAGGGTTGCCGGAGCCGAACCTGAAAAGCCCGGGGGAAAATGCCGTGCTATTTGAAAATCTTAACCTGGCAGCGCCGGGAATCGCAGCATACCGAAAAAGGCAGGATAACCCCTGTTCTGAAGCGGAAAGATGCCTGGGGTGCGGCAGCTGTAATTCCTGCGGCATTTGCTATACTTACTGCCCCGATTTGGCTGTTGAAAAGATAGGCGGACGTTTTGAATTCAACCTGGATTACTGCAAGGGCTGTGGAATTTGCGCCGGCGAATGTCCTGCCCGGGCATTAATCATGGAAGGGGGCAGGCTGGAATGACCATGGAATTTATCAGCGGAAGCCAGGCGGCAGCAATTGCCGTGCAGAGAGTGGGCGTGGACCTTGTGGCCGCCTACCCGATTACTCCTCAGACGGCTATCGTGGAAACGCTGGCTAACTTTGATGCAAATGGAACCCTGGACGCTGATTTTGTCAGTGTGG
Organism: uncultured Syntrophomonadaceae bacterium; assembly: GCA_964492615.1. Taxonomy (GTDB): domain Bacteria; phylum Bacillota; class Dethiobacteria; order DTU022; family DTU022; genus JAABTH01. The sequence goes on from CAZBKZ010000030.1 coordinate 29,448, forward strand.
AGTCAGAATACTCGGCGCTGGCCTGCTGCAATGGCGCTGCAGCGGCAGGAGCAAGGGTTTTTACAGCTACCGCTTCACACGGCCTGGCATACATGCACGAAATGATTCACTGGTGCAGCGGAGCCCGGCTGCCGATAGTAATGGTTAATGTTAACCGCGCCATTGGCGCACCATGGTGCCTGGATCCCGACCAGGGAGACAGTCTCAGCCAGAGAGATACAGGGTGGATGCAGTTATATTGTTCCGGGGCACAGGAAATTTTTGACACAGTTCTGCAGGCTTACCTGCTGAGTGAAAAACTGCTGTTGCCATGCATGGTTGTTTTTGACGGCTTCTATATTTCACATACTTATGAAACTGTTGATATTCCGGAAAAAGAAAAAGTAAGAGAGTTTATAGGCCCGCCGATATTTGCAGCCCAGGTTTGCCCTGGTGAGCCGGCCAATATTCACGGGATAATCTCCGGCGATAAATATCATGAACTGTTCAGGAAGAGGCACGAAACAATGATGGAGGCCTCCCGGGAATTTAAAACGATCAATGAACTTTACAAAAAGCAGTTTAATCGCTGCTACGGGGTTATCGATTCAATTATCCCGGATGGAGCTGATACAGTGGTTTTTACTGCCGGAGCGGTTGCTGAAACAGTAACCTGGCTGCTGCCGAAAATTGCCCCTGCCGGGTTGATTAAACTGAAAATGTTCCGTCCCTTTCCTGAGGCGGAACTGCGCTGCCTGCTGAAAGAGAAAAAAATAAAGAATATTATCGTGGTTGACCGTAATTGTTCAGCAGGAGCCGGGGGAATTTTTGCCCGGGAGTTGAAAGCAGCTCTTTATTCATTTAAGGAAAAACCTGCTGTTTATGAGCTGATCCTGGCCGGAGGAATAGATTTAAGTGAAAGGCTGTTAACGGCCGTGCTGGAAAGGGTCAGTGCGGGTGATGCGGAGAACCGGGTATGGGGAGGCCAGATAAAATGAAGCAGGAACACGGGCAATTAAAACAAGAGATGATTTACCCGGGCCACAGCGCCTGCCCGGGCTGCGGAGCCGCGCTGGCTGTCCGTTTCCTGACCAGGGCTATCGGGCCAAACCTGGCTCTTGCCCTGACTGCTTCTTGCTGGAGCATTATTGCCGGTTCTCCCCCGCTAACTACCCTTAAATTTCCAGTTTTACACTGTCCCTTTCCCAGTGCCGGCGCTGTAGGCAGTGGTTTGCGCCGGGGGCTGAATGCCAGGGGAATGTATGAAACTGCAGTACTGGTACTGGCCGGTGACGGGGGAACCTTTGATATTGGCTTACAAGCTATGTCCGGAGCGGCACAGCGCAATGAAGATATTATTTTTATCTGTTATGACAACGAGGCTTACATGAACACGGGAATGCAGACCAGTTCGGCTACTCCCTTCGGAGCGAGAACCAACACCGCGCCGTATCCCCTTTTTAAAGTGGGGCAGAAAAAAGATATAATGCAAATTATGGCTGCCCATGGTATACCCTATGCTGCAACGGCAACGATAGCTTACCCGGACGACCTGGAAAATAAACTTGCTGCCGCTAAAACGATCAGGGGTTTTCGCTTTATTCATATTCTATGTCCCTGCCCGCCCGGTTGGGGAACAGAAGCGGCAGATACAATCCTGCTATCACGGCTTGCCGTTTCAAGCGGCGCTTTTCCCCTTTACGAGGTGAGAAACGGCGATTCCTGGAAAGTGACCCGGCTTAAAGAAGATAAAAAAAGTCCGTTGAAAGATTATCTGGGCATACAGCGTCGTTTCAAAGATATTGATCGGGAACGACTGCGTATTTTGCAGGAAGAGGTGGATCGCGACTGGAGCTGCCTGATGGAAAAAGAGAGACTGTCAAAGCAAAAAAATCTAGGTGTGTAAGCTGAATCTTTAAATAATATTTCGGGAAAAGGCTGGTCAAAATAAATTTTAGAATTATAATAAATATTATAACTAAGCGGCAGGATTTTTAAAGGCCAGGCAGAAAAATAGTATAGTGCGGAAACAATAACCAGATGGAGGTGTGAAGATTTGCGAGAGCTTGAAGCGTCAGTAATTACGGAGACGG
>CAZBKZ010000031.1:0-30956 GCA_964492615.1 uncultured Syntrophomonadaceae bacterium
CCCGGCAAACATTTCGTTAGATACATAACCTTTATTCATTTTTTTAATTTTTAGTGTTATTTCCAATCTACTGGTATATCTCCGTAATTACTTGCATTTGTGCAATTATAAAAACATTGTGTTCCTGTCGGTTCTGGATCTAAATTCCATAATTCTGGTACTGCTGATGTTATAGAAGTATTGGCATAATGAGTTCTATAATATGTAGTAACTAATGTACAATTATCGTATAACCCTGATGGAATTGCCGTTATTTTATTACAGCCAGAAAAACAGCTATGGAATGTTAATACCTTTGTACAATAATCAAATAATCCAGATGGAATACTAGTGAAACCTGTATTGTTACAATTAACAAAACAATAACTAAAATCAGTAACTTCCGGACAATTATCAAACAATCCGGATGGGATGCCTGTCAACTGATTATTTCCACCAAAACAATAAGAAAAAGTTTCAACCAAAGTACAATAATCAAACAACCCTAACGGGATAGAGGTTAAAGGAACCCCATAAAATGTACTTCTAAACGTTGTAACTTTACCACAATCATCGAACAATCCTGTTGGAAGGGAAGTTAATTTTGTATAATAAAAACAATACGCAAATGTTGTAACCTCTGTAAGATTATCAAATAATCCTGTTGGTATCGCTGTTAAACTTGCATTGTTGCAATTTGCAAAGGTATAATCAAACTTTTCAGCCAAAGTACAATTATCAAATAATCCTGTTGGAATTGAAGTTAATGAAATACAATATTGGAAAGTCCTTGTAAAAGTTGTTGTTTTTGTATTGTAATCAAATAATCCAGTTGGAATAGAAGTTATTGTATCACAATGATAAAAACAATACATAAATGAAGTTATGTCTGGACAATTATCAAACAACCCAGCCGGAATTGCCTCTAAATCATAGCAATAAGCAAAACAGTAATATGCTGTGGTGAGCTTCGTACAATAATCAAATAAGGTTGCCGGGATGGTTTTAAGGCTATCACAATGATGAAATAAATAGCTCAAAGAAGTGATATCTGTACAATTATCTAATAATCCTTCTGGTATAGAAGTCAGACCTGTACATCCGGAAAAACAAGTATTAATATCAGTAATTGTTGCTGTTGAATATGCAAAAATATCATTGGGTATCCATGACAATTGAGCGTTACTGGCAAAAGCAGCAACAAATGTAGTTATGTTCGTGCAATATTTAAACATTTCTGGCGGAATAGCTAAAATTTTAGGGCAATTCTGAAACATACGATATGCTGAAGTGCTACTTGCCGCACAGGTAATGGGTAAATATGGGATATGTTCTAAATTAGAACAACCTCTAAACATTTCCGAAAATGTCACTAAATCTGCCGCAGTACCCCATTGAGCAACTGCGATTAACTTAGCTCTTAGGGTAGCATCTGAATAAAAACTCATAGACTTAACTGAACCATAAATCTTAACATAAACCAAACCAGTCACTGAATATGTATGTGAAGCATCAGTGTCGGTTTTTGAAGTTATTTGATCTGATAAAGCTGACCCGTCCCCCCAATAAACATAACAATCAATTCCTGAATTAGCTGTAAATGGGAGAGTGATAGTATCACCGCTCGTAACATTAAATTGAAGTATTAATGGGTCTTCCTCTGCTGGTACATATCCTTCCTCTGTTGGATCAATAAAACCATTTGCCGGGCAAAAAATTGCCGGATCAGGGTCTTCGCATTTGCGTAATGGTAATCTAAAACTTCCTACTGTCATTTTAAGTTTGTTTTTCAAAAATGTTAATTGTTACTCCAATGTCTGCGGTCGGTTCATTCTCTGAATAAATCTTCACGCTTCCGGCGCTGCTGTCTGTGTGTGGTAAAATCACTGCTGTTTCAACTGTATCTATGTCGGCATTATCCGGGATAACATCTACAATAGAATTCGCCGTTATGTTGGCATTGTTTAAATCGTACTCATAAAGTGTTCCTACAAGCGACCAGCCTGTTGACAATAAAGTCAATCCAGTTACTTGTATCGGAGGTCTGCCTCCTCCACTTGCTGATATTTTGAGCTTGTTTTCATCCGCTCCGGTTCCTTCTTCAACTGTTATATTTGTTCCTGAAATTATTTTATCTGCCAAATAACCTGCTATTAAATCACCATCATCAAATTTGACCTTTTCATCTGTATTCGTCGGGATGCTTGGTTTGTTTTTTATGAAATCATCAGCTCCGCTGTCGGCCTGGTTCCAGTCGCTCTGTACATTCTCCTCCCCGACTGCGTCTATAAACTCAAGCCCGGACTCATCTGTTTTTACCGCAATAATTTTTCCTCCCTCACCATCATAGCTTGACGGCGTGTCCAGTAACCTTAAGAAGGTTGAAAAGTAATACTTGACGTTTCCCCAAAGCATACTTGCGTATCTCATGCGACCTCCTCTCCGGCTGATATGTAGCCTAATTTGTACATCAGATAATTATTATCTACTAACAACTTAACCTCCTTATGCTCTTCGTAAACTTCCAGCACGCAATCTGTACTTTCAGGAGTTAAATCTATTTTCGCATAAATCCAATATCCGTTTTTAGTTGTAAGCGTAAAATTTGTTTCCGGTATAATCCATGTCCGGGTCGGGTCATAAGGTATTGCAAGCTGTTTCAGCTTATAGATTCCGTAACGGTCAAGCGTGTATTCAGCCCAATTGTGCATAACCAAATGCCCGGCATTCACCTTTACTTTGTCCTCATTCCCGTCGACGTTTGTTTCAACCAGGGCATTTCGGATGCTGAACTGGGGAACTCCTGTGTCGTAAGCTAACATTCTTGGGTCTATGCTCTCATCGCGCACGTTTCGATCTGCATTGAATTTATCATCTATCGGATCAAATATGCGGTTACGCAGTTCATTTGCAGTCTCCACATCCTTTCGCATTGCCTCTGCCTGATCTTTCCTGGTAGCTTCCTGAGAGCGCTCAACAGCCTGAACACGCAACTCCATGCGCTGTCTATGTGTAAGAATAGCATTGTCTGAAAGAATAAACTCGTAAGTTTGTTTAAATGTATCGTAAATAAGGCTACTAATCCTATATAAGCCGTTTATGTCATAATCAGTATCTATTACAGTAACCCTGTCACCAATTTCAAAACCTCCCGGATTTGCATTCATGAAAGCCGGATCAACAATTACCCTGTAAGGGAATCGGGGCACACTATGTTCATTTATGTATGCTTGTGCTGCAGCTTCAAGCTCTGCTTCTGCAGCTGCAACATAAGTCTCTGGCTGATCTATATCAACCAATGTGTATTCATCACCAACCTTAATGTATAATGTATCATTAGGAAACAGTTCACCACGTTCGTCCTTAAATGGAATTATCCATATTTCTTTTGTATCATCATCATACTGGTCAATTTCAAATTCAAAGCCTGCCAGGTCACCGGTCTTCATGCGTATTTTTGCCGTTAATCCGCCGAGCATGTATTGATTAATGTCGAAGTCAAGCGACGAATCAGTGATCTTATAAATCCCTTCCGGCCAGACCTGCTTTTCCTGTATTGTCAGTTCATGCGGTAATTTTTGATAATATCCGGTAACGGTAGCCGTTCGGTTAGGATAGATGTCGTCAAAATATACCGTCCGCTCCTGCGGCCCTGCGCCGATTAATAAATCCTCGTTATTTTTTAAAGGATTGCCGTCAAAACTAAGCCTGCCTATTCCTTCTCTGTAACCTGGTTTAAGATTCTTTGCTGCCCCGTAAGCGAAAAGTATTGTACATAAATCTCCGGCCTCAATTTTTTCTCTTGATAGTTCATATAAGCCATTCCCTTTCCCATATTCCAGCGTGACAAGCGTATCTTTTGCCACCTGTTCTTTTACGTTAATTTTATAGGTTCCTGCAGAAACATATTCAAATTCATACTCAAGATTATACTCCTTGCAGATCCTCCTCAAAACAGCCAGACAATTCTCTGCACTGAATTTATGGTTTCTCCGCTCCGTTTCAAACACGGTTCCTTTATTAAAATTACTCCACCAGCTCCTGTTATGGTTTTCAATAATAAGGTCAAGTATTTCTTCTATATTTGCGAAATAATAAAAGTCAGCCTCTTCTCTGTCATTCAAAAACTGTGAGCTCTCCAACCATTTGCTCTGATGCTCCCAGCGCAGGTTATACACATATTTATTAGTTGATATTTTCCGGAATTCAGGGTCAGTCGCAAGGTGAAAAATGTCGTTATTAGCCCCGTTTGAATTAACTGCAATGTAATCGTAGTATTTGATCTCAAGTTTTATTTCACTTTCAAAACTACATGTTGCAAAAATATCACCCTGCAGGGTCTTGTTAACCTTAAAATTATTTGTGTATACAGTTGCGATCTCAAGAGTTTCAACACCTGTCCATCTTTTGATAGTGAGTGGAATAAAATCCGGATCACCAGGAACGGTGAAACGAAGTACAAATAAACCAACCTGGTATGTTGTGACATATTTTGTACGTCGATCTATTAAAACCTGTTTGTCAACATAACATTCAACCGGGTCTCCAAAAGGAGGAGTTAATGTCCTTTTACCCGTAGATTTTAAGACTGTATAAAAGTCATTTAAACGTGATTGAAACTGCGATTCACTGGTTGCCTTGATCCAACAATTTAAAATGATCTCTTTATCGTGATATTTCACTTCCGGAAGAGGCTGCCAGTAGTCCCTGCCATCAAGATCAAGCCAATCAAAGCTTTTATCTCTCATCTTAGGCATATCAAGTACCCCTGTGGCTTTTGACACTCCCACATAATAAGTTTTCAGATCAATATCATCAATTTTCCAGCTCATTCAATCTCTTTTATGTTTCCAATAATGTTACTACAATGTCTATTATTACAGCTGATTTACGGACATCTACTTTAATTCCTTCCGCGAAAACACCATCAATCGTTATATTTCGCGCACCGATGACGATCGTATGATCCGTAGCACTTTTTATCAATGTTTTAAATCCTTCTATCTTAGTTGCCATTTCATCCTGGTCATCATACTTTCCAAAAAGCTTCATAACTGCCTTTCGTGGTTCATACTTAATATCATTCTCTTCAAAAGCAGGGACATTCAAGATAGGCTTACGGGCAGGCAAATTGTAGTAATCCGTCAACTTGATCAGCCGCAGTCCGTATTCATCCCTGATATCTGTGCCGCTTATCGTCATACCACTACCTTTTTAAGAAATGATATTAAAAGCCTCTCTTCGGAGCGTTCCTCCATTATCTTTTGCCTTTTTTTAATCGCCTCCTCTTTATACCCAGTATTACCACTGCGACGTTTTATAAGTTGTTGCACCATTCCCTGTTCCGGCAAATGACGGAATAAACGATTCATTGCCACCTTTACCTCTATGTATGGAATTATACTGTTTATATTTACCTCTGATTTCAAATCTATGGTGTATATATCATCCATTTCAATAAGGAGATTATCGATTCCGACAGATGCAAGGTTGATCCATGAACATGTATCCAGGCCCCGGTTTCTTTCCGGAGTCCATAAATTATAATTAGGAGCGAACTCCGCAAGTGCCTTCCTGCTTATGCAGCGTCCTAAGCCCAGTATTTTATCTGTTTTCCAATACGTGGTTTCTTTTGTATTAACATCAATAAACCATACACTATCCGGAGTTATTTGCGGTACACTTTTAAGGCAATACGGTTCAATTATATCAAGCCATTTATTTGCAATCAGATCATCAGACCCTAATTCCATGAGATAATCGAATTCAAAATTCTGCATCGCGTATTTCAATCCGGCATTTTTCTTTGCTCCCAAAGGCTTATTTTCCCAGTATATAAAATCAAACCCGTAACGCTCAACTTGCTGTGCTGCCTGCGATTCAGATACGATGAAAAAAGGACGAATTTGAAACTTGTCCGGGCGATAAGATTGTAAACGTTTAAGACCAGTCAAGCATATTTCAAATATTTCAGGCCTGCGCCATACCGGCGTGAATGTTAGTATTCTTGTCATATTAAATATTTTTTAAGTAAAGGTTCATTTCTGCAAGTCTGTCATCTATGCTGTTAAGTTTTTGATTATACCTTGTATTTGCTGCAATTTCACTCATATATACAAGTTGCCTTTGTACAATGTCTTCATCCTGCCGTTCCATTCTTGTTATTATTGCTTTTATATCATACCTGATACCCATCATCTGCCCATAAATCATACCTCCTGTTTCCTCTGTTAATGCTCGTATAGCTCCTGTCATTCCTGAAGACGTTGAAACACCGCCACCAAGATCAACACCTATGCTTTCTAAAGCTTTTCTTGCTTCATTAAAAGCTGGGCCAACTGTCTCAGCGAGATTTTCTATACTTGTTTTAAATCTTTCTGCTTCTTCCGTTGTTAAACCTCCTTCAGTATCTTTTATAAGCTTGTCAATAGCTTCCTGTACAGGGCCTTTGATCATTTCTGAAGTGAGTTGTTGTATTATAACATGCTTAATGATATCGTCCACTGCTCTCCCCCATTCCTCTGCTGCATCAATTCCAACCAGGAATGCTTCTGACAAGCTTTCAGCCAGTTCATTTACCGTCGTACCTGTTAATTGCCTTGTTATATCATCTATTTGAGCCAGTAAAGCGTTATATGTTTCAAGTACTGCCTCAATGGATTTTCTTTGCGCATCACTTAAATTGCCTTCCAAAAGGCGGGTAGTTAATTTTTCTATTTCAACTGAAAGATTCGCGACATCGCGTGTTATTTGTCCATAATATACCGATGTGCCTCCCCTGCGGTTTGGCCCGTAAGATGTACCTTCTAATTCACTATTAAGATCACGCGCTGATTTTGCAACTTGTTTTAATTGTTGATTTACCACTCCGATCGCTTTAATCACATCAGTATTACCGATATTGATCATAGCCTGTCCGGCGATTTCAATGCTTCTTAATACTTTTTCAACATTATCCTGAAGATGCTCAAATTGAACATTCATTTCTTCCGGTATCTTAACAAACAAACCAATTGCTGAATCAATAATTTTGGCGGCACCTTGTATGTAATTTCCAGACACAATATCTGCTATGCCTCCTGTTATGCGCAGAGCTCCCTTCAAATGCTCCGATTGCTGTTCAGTTAGCCGGAGTTGCTCTTTATATTTTTCTGTTATATGATCAGTTATATCAAGAATTTGTGAGGAATAAGCCATGAATTTCTTTATGCCTTCGTCTGACCATTCGCTTAACCATTTTTTTACTTTATCTGAATTTTCTTTGATTTTTTGATTAAGTTTTTCTACCTCTAAACTTGTTTCTCTTACGGCCTTTTTTAACGCAGATTGTTCTTTATCTATTTCAACTTTAATTGGTTTAGCCTTTTCAGGTATTATATCAGTCCCATATATTGAATTACGCGTTGCCCTCAACGCTTCATCCGCAATCTTAACTCTTAATTCCAGTTCTTTTTGTAATTCAATAATTCTCTCTGCGATTGCTCTTTTTTGACTTTCTTCCGCTGTCAATAAAGCGTTCTGTAATTCTTTTAATTCCTTTTCAATTGACTGGATGCCATTCACTGCACCTTCACCAACAGCGCGCGTTAAAGTATTCATGTCGCGCATTAACATACGCTGCTCATTAGCCTGCCTGGCTTGCAGGTTTAATATCTCAACATTTAATCGTGATACTTCCTCGTTGTCTTCAATATTTGAATTTGAAAGCTCTTTTTGTTCTTTAACAAGATCGCGTCTGCGTGTTGCGAGATCAATTTCTTTTTGATAATTATCTTCGATTAATTTGTTTGCTTCTTTCATATAAGCAAGTCGTTCCTTTTCCGGCAATGTTTCATCTCTGCCCTTGAAACGTAATTCTGCAATTTTTGCTTCACTGGCAGCTATTTCTTCATTTATCTTACGCTCCTCAATTCTGAGTTTAAACAATTTATCTTCAATTTCAGCACGTTTGCGGGCATTTTCTGCCATTTCTGTTCCCCATGTTGCCAGTTTTTTCCCTGCATCGTCCACGCCAAGTTGAAACTGCAACATCGCATTTCCCATTTCAGTTAAGCCTTCTTTCCAGTCCTTTGTGAACATTTTACCGATTGCTGATGCCATTTTACCAAGAGCTTCAAATCGATATATAACCTGCCCTTTAAGAAAATCAACCAAATCATTAAGTGCTTCCTTGGGGTCACTGAAAGCTTTAAACAGCCATTTTCCCACCTTATCTACAACATCCAATAAATTATCAAGTATTTGTTTGAAATAACCAGATGCTTTGGCTAAAGCATTTTGTCCCTCTTCTGTGCGCCTGAACCAGCTTGTGAGTGCCATGAGTGCGGCAGCGATAGCTGCGATTACCGCACCCACTGGGGTGGCAATGAACCGCATTGCTGCCCGCGTCATGCCTTCTATGCCGCGAGTAGCCTGACCGAGCGGCCCTGGCATATCCCTTAATGATTTGACGTATTCCTGATTATTATTTATAGCAGAGCCTGCACTCTTTCCCAGTGAATCCATTTGTTCACTCATAGCTTTGCTGTCCCCTTTCACTGTATCGGAAACCTTGCGAAGTTGCTCATCAACATCGCCTTTAACAACAAATTCAATGTCAATCGGCCCTATGCTCATTTTTATAATATAAAATCTACCAAGTCATCTCCCGTTTCAATTGGTTTTCCTCGTCTTGTTTCATCTCCTGAAATGTAACGAGGAGCATCCGCTATCATCATTTGTATGTTAACCCAGCTTATTTTCCACAAAATGTAATCAACAGTCCATCCTGTCGCTGTTGCAATGCTCCAGATCACTCCCCACGGGCTATGAAGGCCTGTTGTATGGCCTTTTAACTCCCGTTTTCCTTTTGGCTCAAATTGCGAGGTGCTGTCGCTTTCATCCTCATTGCCCCGATCAATCTGATAGTAGTCGTAAAATCCTCAATCCCTCCATAGGCAACTGCCAGCATTGCGATCTCGGCCATTTTCCTTGGCGTGAGCTTCCAGATAAGCCAATTTGCCAGAATACGTGAAAACAATTTTATTTTCCATTTCGAGTCAAGAAATAAAATGGCGGCAATACGGGCAACAGGACGGGCGTATTGAGAAATTATCTCATGCGCTGCATTAATGTCCCCGCTATCAAGCTTTGTAATATCAAAGCCAGCCTTCAAGCTTATCCTTGCCACATGTAGCAAGGTGCCGTACCTGGGCTGTCGTAACGTGAGATGCACATTACGACTGAATAACCTTAAAAAAAAGGGGGCGGGTAATTTTACCCTTACCCCCCTTTCGAGAATTGTATCGGCCGCGAGCCGTTCAGTATTTTTCATTGCTTAAGATTCCTGGCTCCATTGAATTGGAGGAGTTTCTGCTTTCTCTGGTGTTAGTATCCTTGCTTCAATATCGATAAGCAAAACGCCTTTCTTGCGAAACTGAAAATTCTCCTTTGCATATATCTTCGAGCGTGGTATCTCAATTTTCAAACCTGTTTTGGTGACAATCTCAATAGATTTCTCGATTGGATCTTTTGCCAAAGGGCTTTCATATACATCTGTTTCCCCCGACTCATCAACATTTCCACCGAGCACTTTTACCACATCGGAAGGCTTCACATTCAGAATGCTCCAGCGTACCCTTGCCGGGCCTTTTGTTTCAAGAACTTCCTCCGGCTCATCATTTTCCTCGCTGTAAATTTCAGTGATATCCGGATCGTCACGTACAAGCTCGGCCGTGTCCTGGTATGTAACTCCCAATGCAGCGAGTTCTGTACCCATGCCACCATCTTCTCCGACATCACCAATTTTTATTGATGTTAATCCTATTGATCTGATTTCACTCATGATTTTATTATTTATACCGGCTTGCCGGTTGTTAATTATCCGCCATTAGATGTATCCTGAACAATCGCGAGCAGCCCTGCCACGTCATTGCGCATTGGCCTTCCTCCTGCGCGTACAAGAAATGAATATATATCACCGTAATAAGTCGGGTCATCTTCTTTTTCAAACATGTTTACTTCACCAAGAGCCCGACATACACTATCGTAATGCCATGCTATTGCAGCGCCATGATCCGTTGAAGCCCCGGCTGATGTCCATGCTTTTGCATTAAGTGCAGAAGTATAGCGTCCAGCCTTACTACGCATCATGATGTTGAATGTCCACAATTTACCGAGTATTCCCTGTGGAATATTGGCAAGTGAATGAAAAGCAAGACTATCCTTGTCTGTCAGACTGTCAAGTAACTGGCTGTACATGACTGCATCAACAAGCATAAACCTGTTTTCTTGTGGTATATCTGCATTATTGAAGTGATCCATAGCGGCTTTTATATCCGCCTGCACGAATGCTTTCCTGTTGTCAGTTGCTGCAGGAGTATGAGCAGTTACTGCGGAACCTGTCGTACGTTTTATATAAGTGCTGGATGGGCTCCATAAATATATAAAGTGGTTTGCTACTTCCTCCGCGAGTTTTCTTTTATCCTGTCCCAGGACGCTCTCTCTTTTATTATAACTTAATTCAACGTTATCAGCGTGCGGAATACGAATCGGATCAGTAGTGAATTCATCCAGATCAAATTCCAAATCAACATCATCCCTATGTTTTACTGTCGCAGGGAAATTCTTACGATTTCGCTCTACATTGGACGGACTTCCTGCGTTAGGGATATGAACTGTCCTGCCCTGGTTAACAAACTCATCCGCATTAAAGGCTTTGCTTAAAAAAGTATTATCTGCAAACAACCCTTCCACTATTGAATTCATCCATATTTCCTTTTGTACTGCCATAGGCATTACACCGTTAAGGTTCGGCATTGCTGCTGATAACACCATTCCTCCGCCAATCACTGCCAGCGGATTTAAACCGGAGGCGACTGCAATGGCCCCGCCAACGATTACATTAAATAATATTGCGGTAAATACCGCTATGATGGTTTTTGCTCTCATCGTATCAAGTTTTTTAGTTAATAATTTTTAAGTTGGTATATTCCACATGGGTAAAAATTCCGTGCCATCGAACACGAAGCTCACACAGGCAGTTGTACTGGTATCGACAACTACTGATGCGAGAGCATCGGAAAACCCGGTGCCAAGGGTCACTGTTTTGGCTCCCTGGTCGTCAGCTGTAAGTTTCAGATGTAGTTTCGCACCAACAGGCAAATCACCATCAAGGGTTAAATTAAGCGTGGGTGATCCAGTAAGTTCAGCTGGTTGAACGAAAGTTTCCTTTTTTTCAATTGTAACAGCGATAGTTCCAGCATAAGTAGGCTCAAGTAATTCACTGCCTTCCAATACGTCTACTGCTTCCTCGAGGTCATCAATGTCACTTTCTGCTTCACCAACGTCAATAGCCAGCGCGGCCAGTTCTACATCATCCGGAGCACAGGGAACAAAGGAAGTACCATCGAAGGCACATGCAAGGAATATGAAACCATCATTGGGAACTACCACAGAACCGGCATCAGAATCGAAACCTGTGCCGAGAGTCACTGTTTTGGCGCCCTGATCGTCAGCCGCCAGCTTCATTATTAACAAGGCACCTTTCGTCAGCTGTTCATTAATTGTAAGATTAATAGTCATTGCTCCCGTAATTTCCTCCGGCTGCAAAAAGGTAACCATTTGTTTAATCGTTACAGCTAATGTGGCTGCATACTCAGGAGATTGTACCTCGCCTAACGGGAAAAGTACATCTTCGCTTGCCGAAGGCCCGTCAGGAGCTATAAAATTGTATGACTGAAAAGAGTCATCAGATTGTTTTTTAATCCAAGTCATGGCTTACACATTTTTAGGTTCAACTCCAAATCTCTCTGTGAATTTCTGCTTATACAGATCTGGGTACTTATCACGCAGTGTGACCAGCTTCCCGGCCTTGTCAAGTTCAGCCCAGCTCTTTTTTTGTAAATCGGCCAGTTCAGTAGCATTTTGCTCCGCACCGGCTTCAAGTTGTGCAGTTACGCTTTTGCGTTTTGGCAATGCATCAATAACAGCCTTAGCTGAATCAAAGTCATTATCAAACAGCTTGAGATAGCTGTCTTTAGCTTTTGCATCGAGCCTGCCGTCTTTAATCGCGGCATCCACCAAAGCAGCTGCTTCGGCTTTTTGCTCATCCTTTTTTGCCTTGTTCAGAGCATCTATACGATCCGAAAGAGTCGTATTCTCTGATTTTAGGCGGTCACGGTCAGACATGATCTGCCGTATGGCGGCTGCCACCTCGCTTTCGGAAGCGGTATCCGCCAGGTTAAGAATTTTAGCGAGTTCCTTCATTTTTGAATTTTTATGATTAATAATCGGTTGATCAAAAAGTTTGAGAATATTATCCCTGTTCGAAAGATCAATGAGCTTATTCGTGTGCCGATCCCAAAAAGCAAGTGCATTATGATTACTGCCTATGGTAACGATCGAGGCTTCCCTTACTGTCCATTTTGTTACGGTCGGCCCCCTCTGCCCTTCAAGTTTTAATACCTGTTCTTCACTTACCTCTTCGGGAGGCCATGCGCCGATGCTGGCCATGCGAATGAAATCGCGATCAATTTTACCTTTTACTTCCCTTCCTGTTACATCCTGGTCATCAAACACGGGATCAGCTAATATCTTTCCCCCCTCAATACGTATATTTTCCCAGCGGCCAATCGGCATGCTCCAGTCATTATGATTAAGCAGCATGACCGGGTTCTTTCTGAATTCGTCAAGTTTAGCCCCCGAAGTTAACATCCGGAATCCGTAAGTATTTACGGTTTCATCGTGCAATGTGAAGCTTTTCGTCATTAATCGCTTTTTTCCCAAAAGAAAAAAGAGAGTGCGAATTTGACAAATAACAGGCCAACGGTTGGACTATTTGCATTAAGGGTTGGACAATATTTTCAATTTTTCATGCCTTGAAAGTAGCTTCGTTCAAAAAATAAGGCATGGCCGGATTAACAAATAAACAAAAAAGAGACTGGGCTCAACTGTTATTCACGAAAGAGACAATTACCCAGAAAGAGGTTGCTGAGCGCGTGGGTGTTTCCGCGCAGACAATGAATAAATGGGTCAGGGAAGGAAAATGGGAAGAGCTTAAAGTATCTGTAACAATTACAAAAGAAGAACAGCTTAAAAACCTTTACCGGCAGCTTGCGGAAATGAATAAAGCTATTGCAGAGCGCGAGGGTGGAAAACGCTTTGCAACAGCCTCAGAAGCTGATACTATCAGTAAACTCGCTGTTGCCATTGAAAAAATGGAAAGTGATATCGGCCTTGCTGATATAATCTCAACATTCCGCAGTTTCCTTACATGGATTCGTGGTTTTGATCTCGAACAGGCACAGCAACTTACCTCTCTTTGTGATTCATTCATAAAAAGCAGGATCAGATGAAACGTCTTAAAATAAATGACAGGGATGCTTTACGGCAATGGGAAGATTTCCGTCGCCAGATAACAGAAGCAACAACAGTTGACTTTTTTGAAAGTGAATCCGACAAGCTGATCCGCATGGCTATGCTGGAATCATCTCCTGAAGCATGGTTTAAATATTATTTCCCTCATTATTATAAATGCGAACCGGCAGATTTCCATAAAAAAGCTACCAGGCGTTTATTAAAAAATAACCGCTGGTACGAAGTAAGGGCATGGAGCCGGGAATTAGCCAAATCAGTGCGATCAATGATGGAGATAATGTACCTCGCTCTGAACGAGGAGATACACAATGTTCTTTTAATCTCCAATAGCGGGGATAACGCGGAAAGGCTTCTTATGCCATTTATGTTGGAATTTGAAAGCAACTTGCGTATCCGTCATGATTACGGTCAACAGCAGAAACCGGGTTCATGGGAAATGGGAGAATTCATAACTCTTCCCGGTGTCGCCTTCCGTTCGCTTGGTGCGGGACAAAGCCCGCGTGGTACGCGCAACGAGAGTTTCAGGCCTGATTTTATACTGATAGATGATATCGATACCGACGAGGAAACACGCAATCCCGAACGTATTCAAAAAAAATGGAACTGGATAGAACAGGCTCTTATTCCCACTGTGTCAGTGAGCGGTGATTATCGTATAATTTTCAACGGCAACGTGATTGCACGTGATTGCTCTATCACCCGCGCGATGGAAAAAGCAAACCATGTCGATATTATCAATATCCGCAATAAAAACGGTAAATCCACATGGCCTGAAAAAAACAGCGAAAAAGATATCGACCAGATTTTATCAATTGTCAGCACAGCAAGCGCACAAAAGGAATATTTCAATAACCCGGTAAGCGAGGGAGATATTTTTACCCAAATAACGTGGGGCAAGGTTCCCCCGCTCTCTAAATTTCGTTTCCTGATTGCTTACGGCGACCCTGCACCTTCAAATTCGAAAAATAAAAAAGGAAGCTTCAAGGGATTGTTTTTAATAGGCCATCACAAAGGTAAATTTTATGTGATTACCGGTTACCTCGATCATGTCGTAAATGATGAGTATGTTAACTGGTATTATTACATGAAAAATTTTGTCGGGGAAAAAACACAGGTATATAATTATATTGAGAACAATACCCTGCAAGACCCATTCTATGAGCAGGTATTTATTCCGCTGTTTGCGGCTAAAGCGAAAGAAAACGGTTATATAGGAATCCTTCCTGATGACCGCAAGAAACCGGATAAATTCAGTCGCATAGAAGGGAACCTCGAGCCACTGAACCGGCAGGGACTGTTAATATTTAATGAGGCGGAGAAAGGGAATCCATATATGAAACGCCTTGAGGAACAATTTCTATTGGTTAATCCTCAATTAGCGGCACCCGCCGACGGCCCCGACTGTGTGGAAGGAGGCGTTTGGATCATCAATCAAAAGCTTGCAGCCCTGACTGCAGGTGATTATAAAGTTGGAAGGAAAATTAAGAACAAAAAACGATTTTAAAATCATTGCAATGAAATTTATAATCTATTTAAAAGCCCTTTATATACGTTTTAAAGGACGGCCGGGAGCCTTGCACCGGGCAATTAAACGCGCAGACCGCCTGTGCCGGAGAAACAAGAAGCGTTACCGCGTTTTTTTCATGTCAAATAAATACCAGTCTTTTTCTCGCGCCCAGATACAAAAGAAAAAACATAAAAAAGAGTGGAGCCGCGATGTTAATGTTACAAAAATGGAGCCTATGTGCTTTTATGATACACTCACTGGAATACAACCTGCGGGTTATGAAGTATTAAAAAATAAATAAAATGGCATTTCTAACAATTTCAGAACTTAAAACCCATCTCTACAACGAAAATGTGGAGGTGATAAGCCGCAATGATGATACCATTGTACAGGCTGCCATCGATGCTGCACTTGCAGAAGCTAAAGGTTACCTTACTGCTTACGATGTATCTGCCGTATTCACGGCTACCGGCAGTAACAGGAATGCATTGCTTTTGACTTTTGTTAAAGATATTGCTACATGGCATTTCCTTGTATTGTGCAACGCCGGTGTTGAACTGGAGCTTCGACAGGATCGCTACGAACGTGCGATAAATTGGCTGAAGGCCGTGCAAAAAGGAGATGTCTCCGCTGACCTTCCTGCCGATACCAGTGATGATGCCGTGTCAGGAGTGATAATATTCGGAAGTAATACAAAAAGAGAACAGCATTTTTAATCATATAAACTGGTAAAATGGCAACAAAAGACAAAAAGAAAGAAACAAGTGTAATACAGCAAATCATCATAAAAGCGCCTACACGCAAAACGCATGACGTGGGGGAATGGCGCACTGCCCTGCGAAGCGCAGACATGGGAAGGTTAAAACCGCTGTACGACCTGTATGATGATCTGCTCATTGACGGGGTATTGTCAGATGCAGTTGAAAAGCGCATCCTGGCTATTACCAACTCACCTATTACATTTCAAGATGCCTCGGGAGAGGAAGTAGATGTTATTACTGATTTAATAGATACTCCCGATTTTGAAGAGTTATTGAAAACGATAATGAACCGGCTCATGTGGGGCCGCTCAGGCGGGGAATTCAATTTTACTGACGGCTTTCGTTTTGAACCGATACCAGCAAAACATATCAGCCTTGAGAATAAAAGCATATTGATTAATGCATGGGATGCCGGCGGCATACCTTATGAAGGAGATGATCATCTGCTTATTCTTGGAAAACCCCGCCAGTTCGGGCTAATGCTTAAAACCGCGCCATTTGCTATATGGAAGCGGGGAGGTTTTGGCGATTATGCACAGTGGCTGGAGATATTCGGGATGCCCCAGCGTGTTGGAAAATATTCAAGTTATGACACGGAAAGCCGTAAGTTACTGGAACAGGCATTGGAGCAGGCCGGCTCCGCTCCCTACGTGGTTATTCCAAAAGAATCGGAAGTCGAGACAACCAATAACACCGGCAGCGGATCAAGCGGCAAATCATATAATGATTTTCGAAGGGCATGCAACGAAGAAATACTTATCACTCTACTGGGGCAGACCCTTACGACAATGCAGAATGAAACCGGTGCCCGCGCTTTAGGGGAAGTGCATAAAGATGTGGAAGAAAGGAAAAATAAAAGCGACATGCGGTACGTACAGAGGGTGTTGAATTTTGTTGTATTGCCTCTCTTGGAGAAGCGTGGATTCCCTGTATCAGGAGGTAATTTTGTTTTCCCAGAAGCTGCTGTTGAACTTACAGTAAGCGATGTTGTACAGTTATGTGATATAATGGAAATTCCACAATCATTTCTCCATGATAAATATTCTATACCGGCAGCGGAAGAAGGGGAGCCTATTGCCCGCAAACAACAGGCTCCTTCGCCATTTTCATCAACTGATACGGATGATGACGATATAGAAAACCGGGATCGCTCGATCATAAAAAAGTTTTTTGATTTTTTCGTCAAAGCCCCGGCGGGAGCCGGGGCATCCGCTGGAGATCTCCTCACGTTGAATGATGACAGCTTAAATGACCGGGTAATCAAACATGCCGCTGAAAGCAGACAGTTCATGCCTGAACTTTTTGATTTTATCAGCTCTGATTTGTTAACCTCTCTTGAAAGAAAACCTATCAGGAATGTAGACATGGGGTTTCAGTATGGTTATCAAAGCGATGCCTTTCGCACAGCACAGGAACTTAACATTTTTCATTTCAGCGCGGCTAAAGATATCGCCGAGATACAAAAACTGAATGAGCTGTATCGCGAAAGTAAAAATTTCGAGCAGTTTCACCGGGCGGCAAGCGAGCAGGTCGATGTGTTTAACAAAACATGGCAGAGGACAGAATGGCAGACAGCCACTTTAATGAATGAGAGCTCGCAAAATTATTACCGCCTGAAAAATAAAACAGGCACATTTCCCTACTGGAAGTATATGACAGTGAATGACGGGAAAGTACGTGAAGAACACCAGGCTCTTCACGGCTTAGTGCTTCCTGTTGAAGATCCTCTCTGGGATCAGATTTGGCCTCCAAATGGGTGGAAATGCCGTTGCTGGGTAGCTGGCGTGATGGCAGGAGAAGTAGATGGCCAGTTTGTAAATGAAAGCAGGCAAAAAGTAACCGGTTACTTTAACACAAATGACTGGGAAGTGGCAAAGAAAAGCGGATTTGGAGTCAACAGGGCTGCATCGCCGAATATTTTTAACGAGAACCAGATGTATATCCGGAAGTTTCCCAACCAGGCCAGCAAGCTGTTAAAGGACATCAATTATCATACTTACGGACTAAAATCTTATGAAGCAGGAAGGAAAGCAGCCACTACAAAGCTGCCTGTATATAACGGAACTGCTGATGATTTTGTTTCGGGACTCAAAGAACAGAATGGACGCAGGTTTATTTCTGATTACAAAGAGCGCCTGATAGAATTTGATATGAAAGCTAAGGGTGACGTTCAGTTAATGAAAGCTATAGGGGAAGCTTTGAAAAATCCGGAGGAGATATGGATCAATGCACAAGGCAAAAAAGTATTTGATCAGTTTGTATTTCTGAAATATTTCACTGATAAAGTTATGATTGTAACTGCAGAAGTTAAAGGTGGAAAAGTATATAAAATAAAACGATTTATGGTAGCCAAAGAAACTGGAGAGAAATATAAATACAGACATGGATTGTTAATCAAAAAACCGAAACAATGACATGGGATGAGCTTGGAGATTATTTCAATAATCTCGCCAATAATATAAGTAATGACATTCCTGATATTATTGCTGAAACTGCAACGGAATATTATAAAGAGCGATTTTCAAAAAAGGAATTCGACGGCAATCCGTGGGAGCGGGCACGTATAGCTAAAAGAACAGGCAGCCTGCTTATTGAAAGCGGGGCGCTTGTTAATAGTATTCAGCCGAGTTATGTCGGGCCGGATAAAGTTGTCATATCCGCGGGCAATGAGAAAGTTGATTATGCAGAGGTGCATAACGAAGGCTTCAAGGGCAATGTAACAATTCCTGCCCATACGCGACACACCAGGCATGGGCCTGTGAATGTACGATCTCATTCACGCAATGTGAATATCCCGCAGCGGCAATTCATGGGAGAAAGTAAAGAGCTGGCCGCAAAAATGATCGGGAGAATTGAAAATAAACTAAGAAATTTATTAAAAGCATAGTAACATGAATAAAGAAGTTTTCACTCAAATTTGTAATCGGGTTGAAACTGTCTCAACATTGCGTTGGATAGACTGGGACTCCGGGCAGCTCGATACTTTAAACCAGCGGCCGGCAGTTGCTTTTCCTGCCTGCCTGGTTGATATTTCATATCCTGCATGTGATGATATAAGCCAATTCGGGCAAATCGTGACGGCAAATGTAACCCTGCGCCTGGCATTTATGCCTGCCGGTGAAACAAACCATAAATCCCCGGTGAGGGATGAAGCACTTGCTGTATTCGATGTAGTGGAGGCTGTACATAATGCACTGCAGGGTTGGGGAAGCGATGAGCTGAGTAATTTCAGCAGGCTGAATGCCCAGCCGGAAAAAAGAAAAGACGGCCTGAAAGTGTATCGTATCACCTACCAGACCGCCTTTACCGAGACAGCGGAATAATGTTAATATGATTTTTTCTAATTAATTTTAACTGCTAATCCGGTTGCAGTCATCTCTTTTTTATTGCCTAATCCTTTCCCTTGTGTTTTATTGAATTCTATATTAATTATTCCATCAGCTCCTATTGCTTTGGCATTATTATATAATTGTTCTAATACTAAAGACTCTTTACATTCAATTTTTTTAGACTCTTTTGTTAATACTCCGTATTCATAGCCTTCATTTCCTTTTAAGCGGACTGTGTTTATATCATACCCATCCTGACAAACTACGGTAATTTCTCCCAAAGGCATGTAATTCTGGTTAATTCCGGTGAAGCTCATGTAAAATCCCTTTTCAGCATACTTTCTTAAATCGAAGAGATAAGTGTCAACAGTAAAAAAAGTACTGGTTCGGCATCCCACGAGCATCAGGATAACAGTTAAAATAAAAGTAAACTTTTTCATGATAATTATATTTAATGGTTAAAACTAAGTTTATTATTTCTCATATCTGTCATTATAGAAATCGCCAACCAACCAGAAAAATGCCAGATCAATCACTATCAAAAGTACCCAAAATAATTCCATTTAAAAATTATATATTTCAGGATCGTTAATGAATTGTGCAAAATCCTTTATGTGGTTGATATCTTCAGCAGTCTGAAAAGGATATAAAACATTCATGTCATTGGAGAATAATTCTGTGAGTGACATATTGACTCTCTCACAAAAACTAACATCAATATCTTTATACCTGTCAAAAATAGTATTTTTATAATTAGCCCGTTGAATAGCGTATACTGTCGAGGAGGCAGCTGTTAAAGGTTTCTTTTTTAAGAAAGGTATGATCTTGTTTTTTATTTTATCCCATTCAAGTGGATTACCACATATAGCTTCTTTACGAAAACATTTAAAACAGTTTCTGCATGAATCTTCATTGCCAATAGTATGACATGAAGAATAATGTTTTATTCCTGATTTTGCAGCCATATCTATAGTCAGCACTTCACTGTGCCCGGCGAGAGGTAAAATAATATTGATACCGAATTTTTTTAATTCTTTTATGATCTTAAATGAATTTGAATTTGTGTATGACTCATTAAAGAAAAATTCATCACCAGAATGAAAGGCTATTCCTTCTAAAATAGTACCGAGGGCAACTGTGCTGCATCCAATTAAATTCAATATGGGCAAATACATTGAAATATAGCCGATACCGACATTAAACCCGTGCCTGGTTATATATATTTGCCTGACCCGTTCAAAATCAGTTGTAATTTGAAACGCATTAACATAATTACAGGCGCGTATCTGCCTGCTTTCATAAACAGCATCATAACTGCGTGTTATATGTACTGGCACTCCCTTTGTATACCATAATGTTGCAGTGCTGTCAACACCCCCGGAATAGGAAACTAATATATTCCCGGGGTTCATTAATTCGGGTTTGGGTAGGTGCACTTTTTCAAGGCCATATAATAAAACATACAACATGAGATGAAACATTGAAGGATTCACGTCAGTCAAATAACCCGTATTATTGTTAAGAAAAGGATACTCGGCAAAAAATTTATAATCCCCTGATATAAGATCAATTCTCTGGGGATTAATCATAAATGTCCATATTCTAAATTCCGTTTTGATTTCAATTACTTTTTTCATTTTTATTCAATTTTCTAAGTCTTCGGGCTAAAACAATATGATATTCCCCGTTTTCAAACTGTACCATCATTGTACCGAATCTACTCCTTCTACATTTGCCGTCGGATTTCCGTATTGCAGAACACTGTTTGTTTTTTAGGCGGTCATCAGTGAGTTTGTCTCCTAAATAGATATAATCCATTCCTTGTTTAAAAACTGTTTAATTTGCTATTAAGAATAGGAAAGCGGGCATAAACGTGCCTCACTTTTTTAGCAATTTCAGGCACGCCGGAATTGTTTCGGCTGTGGTGCACCATGCAGTGGTTTTTCCAACCCAGTGTTTGTCCGATTACACGGTAAGGCAGCCCCGGCAGGTAATCGCTTATTATTATGGCTGCCACCTGCCGTGCATCTGTAATCTCCGGATCGCGACGTTGCGTGGCCTGTATCTTATCTGCAGAAATACCAAGTGAATCGGCAACCAGTATAATTATTTCGTTTATTACATGCCTGTTTAAACTCTCAACTATCTTTTTAAAATAACATTCCTCTACAATTACAGAAGGAAAAAATTGAGCTATCCACCGTCCTTTTTGCTGGTCGAATCGGATACTTTCTACCCAGGGTGCCAGTTTATCAAAGTTGTTGTAATTCATTTTTGAAAAATTTGATTCGCCAGGTGAAAATGAATCACCTGGCGAACTGTTACAAATGCTTTTCAAACAATAACAAATCATTGTACAAGTCAATGAAATTTTTGGCGGCGAATTCGGCGAGTTCCTCGCTTTTAAAGCAAAGGCGAGACCCGAAAGTCGCATTCGTAGTCGACGGCGAATGAGACGAAAGCGAGTAAACGAAACCCGCAGAGTTAGACTCTACATAAAAAAAATTCCACCACTTTCTCTGTCTGTAATCATTCCAGTCAGGTTTCCATCCGTTGTTTAATGCCGAGATGATTGTAGACAGCTTATAAAATGCTACAACTGCTTTCCTGTGATCAGGAAACAAACCGTCAACTTCAGGAAGCTTCGGTTCAATGCCAAGATGCTGACATGCATCTTCAAAACTTTTGATTTTTTCTTTCATAATTTTAAAAAATTGAATTAGACTGTATTGTTAAATCAGACGTTTTATGTCTTTTTACATGAGTATGAGGCAGGTAGTATCGTGCTACATATTTACCATGAAGCTTAATTCTTTCAGCCTGTATAGGCAGTTCGTGATCATGTCGCAGGTTGTGGATACGTCCTGATAAACGCAAGCATCCAAAACGGCGCAGAGCTTCGAGGGCTGTGATGCTTTTACCGCTCTCGAGATAATTCCGGATAAGTTCATTTTGTGATTTCATAATTCTATAATTTTGGTTTGTAGCGGGAGCGGGATTCGAACCCGCGTCATCCGGCGTATGAGACCGGGCTGGAACCACTCCAGTCCACCCCGCGGTACCCGGTAACGGATTCGAACCGCTGATCTCCTGCGTGAAAGGCAGGTGTGCTATCCACTACACTAACCGGGCATAAAGGATAGCACTGAAGTGCTATCCTCTGATGAAGGTAATGTTAAGAACGCCGGGCATTATGGCCGCCCGTTGACCATTTTAGTTCACTGTAGCTCCTGATTACTGCTGTAATTATAGCTATCGCCCAAATAGCAGCATAAATTAATAATACCAACTCTTCCGTTTCCATGACTATATACTTGCAAAATTCAGCTTGACTGGAATGTACTTCCCCTGATCATCCTTTACAGATATATCCATGTAGCGGACACTTGAGTTCGTTGTTATGCTTTTACGGATCAGCTCCATAGCTTCATCCCAAAGCTGGTTCTTGATATTTAGCTGCATAAGCCCGAAGATGCGGGCTTTGTCGAGACGGCCCTTGCGCGTTGTGAAAGCATGATTAACCAGTGCTGCCAGTTCTTTGTCCGCGCCATCTGTTTTTTTCTTAATAAACTCGTTAAGCTTTTCCTGCGCGAGGGTAATGTTATCATCAAAATCAATGCGGTCAGCAACATTAACTTCAATCTTAACGCATTTATCAAAGCTGGTGAGGGTGTAGTTGCCTTTACGATCAGATGCTGTTATATTGGCATTTTTAAGCATCTCGCCATATAGCTTGTCTGCTGCTTTGAATGATTCCTTCTTAAACTTGGCAAGCTGATCGCTGATTCGTTCTGCGTTGCGAAAAATTTTACCCACAACGACTTCATTTTTACGATCGAAGTCAGGGACGTACTCCCTGGGTACTTCATTACCGCGGTGATCAAACCACGTTTTGTCTGTTTTCCTGTGTATCATATCAATTCATTTTTTTGTTAATTTTTCACGAAATTTCTGTAGTAAGGCAATATCAGTCTCATCGACATTCAGTGCCTTCATATTTGAATAATTAAGCGACATGTCGTTAGGTGTTTCCACTGATGCATTAGTACATGCCAGCATCATAAAATCAATTGCTTTGTGCAAATTCGATGCTTCTTTGGATGTGATTTTTATATTCATTTCAGTTATTGTTTTTTATTGTGATTTTGTAGTGATTAAGAAATAATAACTCGGCGTCTTCATTAGTATATGGAGACCACCAATAGCGCTCTTTAATAATGAATCTTTCCCATTCAAGTTGCTGTAAATACTTGTCTGCTCTCCTCACGATATTACTTAGAGGATATTCGAACCCGAATTTTCCAGCTATCACATGCATTAGCTTGTCTTCAAATTCACGATATTGAGGCATATAATATTTTATTGGCGAGGGCATATCTACAAGGTAGGCCTCGCTGGCATCATGTAATAACGCCTGAAGCTTTAAAGCGCGGGGAACCTCAACTGAAACCCTGTAACTATGTTCAGCAACAGAATAAAAATCATCAGTGTGCCCGCCAAACCGGCAGAGGTTGGATAAAGCATGGGCAATATCTTCTATGCATATCATATCCGGATCAGGATCGAAAACATTAAATATCTTTCCTGTATAAGTCCTGATAACTCCAGGTTTCATTGCAGGTATTGCCCTTGCGGATTGTAATTTTTTTTCGTTCATCTTACCAGCTGCTTAGTGTAAAATTCCTGCGCATCCAGGATAGCATAAAATATTTCATTCCTTGTCATGCCTCCCGGTTTAATACCCCACTGGTGCGCGAGGTTTTCAAGTTCCTGTCCGCTCAATTTCTCGAGCTGGAGAATGTCATATAATCTTATTGTCGTTCCAGCCATAACAATTAATTTAAATTGAAACATAAGCCTTATTAAAGACGTGCGTTGGTTTTGAAAACTCTGTTATTATATGACTTCCCACTTTTGAAGGGATGTCTTTTTCATAGATAACCTGTTCGCTGCCTCCACCCGTGCGAAACCGATCCGTTACCGTTATACAATCACCGGTGAAAATGTTTTTAAACCTGTTGTTTTTCATAATCTCATTTTTTTAATTGTTCTTTCAATTGCTCTTTTTGTCTCAAGATTAGCAGGTGTCAACATCTGCTTTAATTTAAATTCAGCGATATGCTCAAATACCTCTGCTGCATCAAACGTGCGCCCGTTAACCATTATGCCCTGTACCTCATATTCAACCCATTCCGACCTATTATGGTAAGCTTTCTCAAATTTTCCTTTTTTGTGTGGTACCATGTTAAAGCCGTTAGCTTCAAAAAACCGGGCTATTTCATCGTCGTTGAAATGTATTTTTAATAGCATCATAATAGTGTTTAAATGATTTTATAATTCCCAATATACAGGGCGCATATAGTCGATAGATGTGCGCCACATGTTGCCGTCATCAGCAAATACATAATAAGAACCTTCCGTGATTCTCGCTTCTACATCCCCTTTTATCCATCCACTGTCAGTAAGAAATTTACACCGCCTGCCTACAGGGCTTTTTTTAAAGCTTCGCCATTCAAAGAATCGCCGCGCAGATTCCGCTATGATCAGGATGATAATTGCAATAATTGATTTTATCATCTGTCTATGATTTGTATGTTATCCAAATCGGCTTCCGGGCAGTTATATTCACCATTTATCCGTGCAGTAGTCACTTCAATGTGGTGATCTATGATATGCAGTTCCCTGCATAATTCAGAGCTGTAGCCTTTTAACAATTCCTGAAGCAAGGCTTTTCTTTTTTCATTTAAGCTATCAAGTTTTTTATCAAGATCACTGCATTCATCATGTTTGTTGCTTTTGCCGGTCTCTTTCACCGGCTGCAGTCGTATCTTAGATATCAATGATCCTGCCCATGCAGGCAACGATAAAACTGCCTCTCTGCTCATGAAAAACCACCACAGGGAATAAGTAACCAGTGCAGCATAGCAGAGAATGATAAGTGTGATTACTAATACAAATTCCATCGTTATTAATTTTGAGTTTGATTTTCAATTTTTTTCAATTCTGCCTTCGCGGGTATTGACAAGTAGTTATTAAATGTGCTTTTGCTTATATGGAAACGGCGTTTAATCCTGTTGCGGTAAATCCACATAAGAGTTGCCCCGTGAGTCTGTTCCTCCAGAACAATGTCCTGAATCTCTGCTACCCGCTTGTAAAAATTCAGTTTGTTGTAAGCCATTAGTTACGGTTTTCGAGATAATTCATGATTTCCTCTTTCATTGATTGCGCACCAACAGTCGTGCGGCTTTTGCGAACAAATTCATAATAGATATCACGCAGCCGGTTAACGGGTATCTGGTTGAAATCCTTATACCCTGCGGCACGGCAGGCAATAGATTTAACTTTCTTTATATCATAGTGCAGATTGATGTCGTTACACCACCCGAATATTGCCGCGATAACACGTTTGCGCCATTTATCAGCTTCCGTACCGAGACTGATTATCAATTGTACAAGCTGTTCCTCAGTCAGCTCGCTGCTGCTTTCTATGCCCATACTTTCATACATCATTTTCTTGTCATCGGGCCTCATGCCTGTTTTTGCACAAATGGTGTGAAACTGGCGCAACAGTCGTTGTTTGTCTTTTGAAATCATTTGTTTCATGGCTAATCATTTTTAGCATTATCTGCCCAGTACCGGGCAGCACGTTCCGGCCAGATATCAAAAGGCTGTTCACCTCCATACCTGCTTTTAGGAAATGCCCGGTACCCTTCAACCCATATTTTTACATTTGAATCAAACCATACGCTTTCGGCCAGTGATCCTTTTGGTTCCTTGCCTTTGGCGTGTGATGTGAAAATGAAAAGCTTACCGGGAAAATCATTTAATAGCTGTTTATAATCACTTATGTCCATGAAAGTGTACTGGATGGAGTCTATAATCACAAACAAGGCCGAGTTGCGCAGCCGTAATCTTTCTGTAAGGTCGGCCACCGGCTCCTGGTCAAGCAGGTGTATTTTTCGTGATACCTGTTCCATTTCTACCGATTTAAAGCCGGTTCGCATTGAAGCAGATGCACCTTCCTCGAGTGAGTTAAACAATACTTTGCCGAATTGAGTGAGGTACCTGGCCAGTTGCAATGCAAACCTTGTTTTTCCCTCTGAGCTGCGACCCCAGATTAGCCAGCTGCCTTTCACTTCCGGTTGTCCGAACGAATCAGCATACCGGCCCCTGAACGGGAGCACGTTCATGCGCCTGCGGTAAAGATCAGTGACGGTAATAGGCCGCTGTAACTTACTTCGTTCCATCTTTCATCTTTTTAATCTCGATACTTATGCGCCTGAGTGATCCACCGGTTTTTGCATACAGCTCCTGCACGTTATTCACGCTATTAGCGCGTGCAATGAGAGATACCTGGTGCATTATAAAATCGGTTTTATCGTTGCCCCCGTCGGGGGTGATCTTCTGGTACCGGCTTCCGTACCGGCTAAAGATTTCAGTATAGCCTACTTTCTTACGTCCCAGGTTACGCTCAATTTTTACTTTTAAACCATCGGCACCCATCATGTACCAGCCACAATTACCTTCAGTGGCATTCCATAGGGCTTTTAACTCCAAAAAAGCGGAGTAATCAAGATCGCCGGCTTCATCAAGCACTATAAGGGGTTTTTCCACTGATTTAAGAAAAAATACAAGGTCGTCATAAACATCAGCATAGCGGCCCTCGGGATGCAACCCGAACTCTTTTGCAATAGACCTTACAAGCTTCTGTTTTGTTTTAACCTGTGAGCAGTCAATATATACAGCATTGCGGTGAGAACGGCAGTAATAGCGTGCCGCGAATGTTTTGCCGATATCGGCAATATCACAAAGCAGGCTGCTCTGGCTACCTTCCTGGTTTTGCTGTAATTGGGTAGTGATATAGGTAAATACCGGGGTACGGGCAGCTTTAAGCTTATGCCCATCTCCCAGTTCAACATTCAACCGGCGCGCGATGGCCAATAACTTTGGCAGGCTGACAACCTGTTCAGCATCTCCCTTTTTAATACGGCTCAATTGCGCATGGTTAATACCAAGAGCAACGGCATGCTTTTTCGCGGATGAATAATTTGCAGAGTCGGCTATAACAGCCTCAATAATTCTTTGTTTTGATGTAGTTGTAATCATAACTATATAATTTATCGGTCATTCATTGCCTTTTTTATGAAATACTCTTCGTCGAAAACCTGGTCAAGATCATCAAGGTTGCGGATGGGCTCATCCGGTATATCTTCAATGATCTCAACTCCTTCAACATCTTCTATTTTATCGCCGTTTCGCGGGATGATGCCAACCTTAGCCCAGTCTTCGTCTTTTGAATACTTGTCAAATTGAGCTACATACTTGTCTTGTTCCAGTTTGGCGGCTTCATCCTCTGGTGTTCGTTCTGCTTTAGCCTCGTTGTATGTGGCCAGCTTTTTAGCTATGCAGACAAATTCACCGTTCTGGTAGAGGTAAACTTCCGGTATATTACCGGAATCATCGGGCATATAGTAAGCATCAACTTTAAGGTTGCCGGGAGCAAGCTGCTCCAGTACACGTGGGTGAGGAAGCTGGTATTTTTCATACTGCACCTTCACGTATTGTGAATTGTAAATATTGATCTGCTTAACTTCGTATCCAATATATTTGTATACAAGTGCTTTATTCAAAGCTGGCAGATCGGGATTAAGGTTATTGCGCAATACATCCATGCGGGTCATGCCCGGGTAACGTTTTTGATTTGGATGTAAGGCGTTATTATATTCAATTGTGTCCTGGATGTCATCTGTTATCATGCGATCGGCAGATTTCATTGTAAGTTTAAACTCATCATCTACCTTGTCTACCGGTATGCGGTTATATACTGATTTCAACCACCAGCGGCCAATGCCCGGGTGATTATTTTTTTCCACCTGGTATTTTACTGCCCTGTTCAGGTGTTCAGCACGCTTTTCCTTTGAGTTGGCAGGAGCACAGAATGTAACGCGAGGAAACATCATTGAAAGCTCCAGCTCAAACTTGCGTACCAGGTGATTTTCAACTTCAACTTCAAGGGGTACACCAAAACCATGGCGATCTATGAAAACAAACATATCGCGCAGGCAGTCTATAAACAGGGTTTCGTCTTTTGTCTGGCTGTATGCTGATCCTATGCGGCACCCCGATGCAACATCATAAGCATAATATGCTTTGACTCTCTGATGGGTATTAACATCCTTCCATACAAGGTCGCGGTCGTCAAGCGATATCTTCGAAAATGAAAACAGCGGAGAATGACGGTGCCGGTGTGGCCGGTGGCGTTCAT
The DNA here is from genome assembly GCA_964492615.1 of uncultured Syntrophomonadaceae bacterium. GTDB lineage: Bacteria > Bacillota > Dethiobacteria > DTU022 > DTU022 > JAABTH01. Next base: position 28,198 of record CAZBKZ010000031.1, read on the forward strand.
CAAAATCTTTCCAGCCCATCCGCTTTTTATTGATATGAATCTGGTTACGATTGTCATTAACAATCTGCCATGCACGGCTTTCAGAGAAAGTAACAGGTTTGCCTTCATCATCAATGAAATCTTCTCTTTCAAATACCTCACCGGTGCGCTCATTTACCAGGTCTATTTCACCAGATATGAATTGCTCGTATATTTCTTTGATTTTCGTGTTGAATGGGCGGGTAGGCATTGTAGCAATGTAACAAATAAGCTTTTCAAGCTGTATGTTTATCTTGCGTGCATTCTGGTTGCCTTTATAATGCTTAATCAGTGCTTCGTAACCACGGTCAATATAATCTTCGAGCTTTTGTTGAAGTGTCCTGGGGTTAGTGGGTAAATTATTAGGGAAATCACGTGTTGTGGATGGATCTTTAATCAATTTAACGGCATTCCTGTAAAATTGCCTGTTTAGAGGCCTGCGCCCGTGGGCTGCACGCGTGGCGGTATGACGTTCCAGTTCCACACGCAGGGTATTCAGAATGCAGGCTCCATTACTATATAATAATATATTGTCCTGTTTTGAAGTCGGGATCGGGCTGCCATCAGGGAACCGGTAATTTGAATAGAACTCAAAGGCGCGGTAATCAATTTCAATTTTGCGGCTTAATGGCTCCTTTTGTACCAGGTCGAAAGGATTGCCTCCTATTTTGCGCTCGATCTCCTCCCTGAATCTTGAAGGTATTGTCCGGTAGTCTACCAGGGCAGGAGTATTTTTACAACCCCTGCGGATTACTTTTATTTCTCCTCTTCTTTGCATTATATCATAATTGTCCTGTGATATAATACTTTCATTGATAAGCCATCGTGCTTCCACTGTTAATATGTTATTATAGTATTCCAATTAACTGCGACATTTTATTTTTTGTTCCCGCCGGTGGCTCGAACACCGGTGCCTGCCTGACGGGAAAATGATTAACTTAGTGGTGTCTAATCAAAAAATTAATCATTATGGATGTAAATTATTACAAAGCTCAACTGCCAAATCTGGAAGAGTTGTCGAAAATGTCGGCTGACAAACAATGGTCTTTTTTCCAAAATGTCCTTCTTGGAGCATCAGGAGTTCTTGGTATTCTACTCTCCCTTCATTCAAATACGTCACCCTTCCTATACATTCGGGTGATATTTGTTCTGTCAACGATCCTATTGCTACTCGGTATCTTGTCTCTATCATTAGTGCTGCACGATCTAACAATATATTTAGAAGATCTGCGTCAAGCATTTCGAGTCGAATTTCAAAAAGCGTATGAAGAGAATAGAAAGATTCAGGCAGTAGCCATTCCAAAGAAAAAAAGAACCATATTTTTTGAAAAACTCTCCTATATATTACTCCCGCTTTCTTTATTATTGCTGACAATTTATTCGGCATTGCTTTCATTTTGCTGAAACTTAATGAAACTGCGACACCCTTTGAAGTTATCGCCGGGCCGTCGCAGTTATTTATTATTTAAGATATTTTCTCTTGCTTCAATTACCCGGCGAAGTGCTTCGATAGCCTCATTGTGGTACCTGGCATTTTCGCGCTCTACCATTTGCCTGGCATTGCCTGGAGTAATAAAACGCCCCAGCTTTTTTGTCAGTATTTGAGATACAACAGTATAGTCTCCCCTTAGTTTTTTTGATTTTATTTGTTTTTCTGTCATTTTTTACTGTACTTTTGTTATACTATGCAACAAATATATAGATAAATATCGAGATTACAAAATTTTTATCTAAAATATTATAGATTTTAATGAGCGCAAAAAATAGATTAAAGGAATATCTTGAATATAAGGGAATTAATCCAAATCAATTTTATAATAATACTGGTTTGTCTAATGGTTTTTTAGACTCCGGTCAGGGTATTAACTCTGAAAAAATAGGAATAATAATCGAAAAATATCCAGATTTAAATCTAACCTGGCTTATTTTAAATAAGGGATCAATGATTAAAAACAAACTATCTGAACCTATATCTGTAGAGGGGAAAAAACAGAACTATAATATTACATCATCCGATTTTTGGAGTATTATCCAAGAAAAAGATAATAAAATAGAAAAATTATATGAAAAAATAGAAAATATGCGTGAAGAAATTGGTCGTCTTAAAGAACAAAAGGAAATATTCCAAAAACATAATGAACTTTTTCATAAATCTGATGTTTCACAATGTAAATTAAATAAATGATTGATTTTTATTAATTTATAAATATTGAGTCGTTTTTTTATTGATTTATTTTTACATTATACCCTCTCTATTTATTAATTTCATGAGTTTTAAATTTATAAAAAAAGCATTATTGGGGGCATTTCAGATATATAAAAAGGCTAAATTTGTCCGTCCATTTGTCCGTCCATTTGTTAAATAAAACGAAATATACACATTGGACGGACACAAAAATAACGTATAAAATGATCATTATTTAACATTGATTATAGTGTATGGAATCGGAAGAATAATACATTAAATAAAATGCCGAATAAGGCAATAATAACGGGTTTTAGAGGGTTTTAATGGCCAGAGTTAAACATATACTTTAAATTAAATAAAAATGTCTCACAATCTTAAAATCAAATTCAATCAAAATTCAAAAGTTTGCATATTTCGTTTTTTAAGCAAATCAAGTAACTGTTTAATAATCAAAGTAATTCAATATTATAATTTGTATGTTTCGTTTTAAGCCCCATATAAAGAATTAAAAGTATTCCAAAAAGCATTTAATCTGGCAACAAAAATTTTCAAA
>CAZBKZ010000032.1:0-29781 GCA_964492615.1 uncultured Syntrophomonadaceae bacterium
CAGAAAATATTTTCTATCAGGCCTCCCTGTTTCCAGGGAGGCCTGATTTTTGATCAGTTTGGCCTCCAATTATAACAATTATTATAATAAAACCTCTTTTAAAAAACTTGCCTGCTTGCAGCTGAATATGCTATGATGGCACAGGTCAAATAGACAGAAAAATAGTATGCTACATCATTAATTGGACGATACTTGTTTAATAAAAATAAGCAGAACAACAGGAAAGAAGGCTTACAATGAATATACTTGGTGATTATAAAGATCTTAAATATCCTATAATACAGGGTGGTATGGCTGTCCGTGTATCAACTGCTTCTCTTGCAGGCGCTGTGGCTGCCTCTGGAGGGGTTGGAATAATAGGCGCTACCGGAATGGATGAAGATGAATTAAAGCAGGAAATACGTCTGGCCAGAAAATTGGCCAGGAGTGGTTTAGTTGGTGTTAACGTAATGTATGCCGCTAAAAACTTTAAAAGACTGGTTGAAACAGCACTGTGGGAAAAGGTGGATTTGGTTATTTTCGGCGCCGGGTTCTCAAGAGAAATATTTGCCTGGGGCAGGGAAGCAGGAGTGCCAATAGTTTCAATTGTTTCCAGCGCCCGCCTGGCCAGGGTAGCGGAAAAATGCGGAGCGGCTGCTGTTATTGCCGAAGGAGTTGAAGCCGGAGGGCATCTTGGTACCGATAGCTCACTGACAGAGATAGTGCCTGAAATTAAGCATACTGTTAATATACCGGTGATTGCTGCTGGGGGCCTTACAGATGCTGATGATATTAGAACAATCATGAAGAGTGGAGCAGACGGGGTTCAGCTGGCAACCAGGTTTGTTTTGAGCGAAGAATGTTCAGTAGATTATGCTTTTAAAAAAAGCTACATTGATGCGGAAAAAAATGATATCGTAATCATTGATAGCCCGGTAGGTTTACCGGGGCGGGCCATCAGAAACAAATTTACAGATAACCTGGGCAGGGGCAAAACGCAAATCAGCGAGTGCAAAAACTGCCTAAAAACATGCTCCCGGGAGTTTTGTATCCTTCAGGCACTGGAAAATAGCCGCAGGGGTATGGTTGAACAGGGATTAATATTTTCAGGTCAGAACGTATATAAAATTAAAGATATATTACCAGTGCGGGTAATAATTGAGAACCTGGCGAAGGCTTTTACCAGCAGTGTCTGATTGCGGCTTAAAAGTATAATTTAATCGGCTATGCAGGACGTCTTAAAAACTGGTATAATAGCCGGGTTGGTTATAATCAAGATTATAGAATGGGGAGAAATAATGGAAAACACCCGGCGTATCACAGTAATCAATGAAGTTGCCAATGCGGTAACCCATGGTATCGGAGCCCTGCTGGCAGTTGCAGGTTTGGTCCTGCTAATCGTTTTTGCGTCAATCTATGGGAACACCTGGCACGTGGTCAGTTTCTCGATATATGGTTCAACACTGGTTTTGCTTTTTTTAGCCTCAACCCTGTATCACAGTATCCAGAAACCTGAAGCTAAAAGGATTTTGAGAATTATAGACCATTCGGCGATCTATCTTTTAATAGCAGGAACTTACACTCCTTTCACCCTCGTTACTCTGCAGGGAGTGCAGGGCTGGGTATTGTTCGGGGTGATCTGGGGTCTGGCCCTGCTTGGAATTATCTACAAGGTATTATTTATTAACCGGCTTGTAGTTGTTTCAACCCTTTTTTATCTACTGATGGGCTGGCTGATTGTTTTTTCGATCAGGGATTTATTCCACGGTTTGTCAGTGAATGGGATAATCCTGCTTGGTGCCGGCGGTTTGTGTTACACTCTGGGGATGATTTTTTATGCCGGCCGTGACCGCCTGTTAATGCATGCCATCTGGCACTTATTTGTTCTTGGCGGCAGTATTTGTCATTTCTTCGCTATACTCTTTTATGTTTTGCCTTTAAAGGGTTAACCTTCTCTAATAATGTTATAAGACCGACTATTATAATTTACAAATATCTAAATACAAGTTATCATACAGGGTAGGTTGTATTAAGATTATAATTCTTTTCGGAGGTGAATAAAAAATGAATTTACCTTTGTTTGGCTGGTTTGGCATAATTGCGGCCCTTTTTTATATAGCTGCAATTATTGTTATCACCGTAAAAGGACTCGTAAAGCCGAAGTTTCGGGTCAAGATACACCGGGCTCTTGCTGGTATTGGGTTACTATTTATGCTCCTTCATGCCGTTATTGCCCTTAGTTATTACTTTTAAAAATGTAATATATGGACAGGTATGGGTTTATAAAAACATCACAGGCGGGAGGGTGAGAATATGCGAAGGATGATATTGGCTATTGTTGTTCTTATTATTTTATTTGTGCCTGCAGGTTGCGGGCAGGAGACAGCGCCGGATATTCCTGCAGCCGAAAATGGGGGTTCAGAAGCTCCGGTTTCCGAGGGTCCGCTGATGGCGCGAGTAGATGAAGCCCCGGCGATAGATGGTTTAACAGCTGGTTACCCGGCTGAACCGCTTGAAGTAATGGGTGGAGTAATTCATATGGCTCATGATGGTGAAACACTTTACCTTCATTTTGAACTTGCAGTGGAAGGTTGGATTTCTATTGGCTTTAACCGTACCGGAGGCGGGATGGACGGGGCCAATATGATCATAGGTTATCTAGACAATGGTTCCCCTGCTTACAGGGAAGATCTGGGAAGCGGTAGGAGTCACGAGGCAGTTGCCGAGGGTGCTATGCAGGATTTTTACCTTGGTTATAGTGAAGGGGTGGCCATTATGGAGTTTGCCTATCCCCTTGAATTCCCGTCAGGTCAGGGTTACAATCTTGACGGGCTGGATCCGGGGCAGAAATATACCCTGATTCTGGCTGCGCATAACAGTTCACAGGAGATCGACCGTTCTCACAGCAGCCGCGGCAGCGCCGAATTCACGGTTGAACCGTAAATTCCCCGGCAGAAAGCCCTTTTTCAGGTGAAGTTTAACCAGAAACAACCGCTTTTTTTAAGCGGTTGTTTCTGGTTAAATTATTTTATAACATGTGCACTTGATCCGCACAGTTATTAGGATCATCCGGGAATGTGTTCGAGTTTTTGAATCTTACGCCAGTGATAAAAATATACCGGCAAGGAGATAGAAATAAAGGCAAGGCCCCTGATCATATCACGGATCAGGCTGCGGTTGTAGTTTTCTAATGCGATTTTGTCAAAACGTTCTTTTTCTGCCTCAATAAACTCCTGTCCGAATTTTTCTTCCCAGCGGGTGATATCCGGGTTCGGCCAGGCTGGTGAGAAAGGACTGTAATCTTCATAAACCGGCGTAAAAAAAGCTATGGCGGTTTGGGTCAAATTAACTGCTCCGATTATGATTAAAATCAGGGCAACAAAGCTGACCAGGTAGAAATAGACATGCTCTATATCCCACTTGATTTTCAAGGTTATTACCTCTCTTTCATTGCACCCGGTTTTACTTTTCTCCAGTGATAGAGGTAAAAGGGAGCTGATATGATCATCAGGGCGATCGAGTTGAGCAGGCTGCGCCAGGTATAGCCGCGATAATGCTGCTCCATATTTTCCTGCTCCGTCCGGCGTTCTTCAAGTTCAGCCAGTGGCGGAGGATTAAATAAGGGTTCATCAATTCCTTCCCTGAACTCCGGGTAGTAGATGTTAACAATCGGTATGTTGGGCCTGTCTGGCATGGCCAGCTGCACCGCCGTATTTATTGCAGAGATAGTTCCTCCTATAAAAAGAAACAAGGTAACCAGGCAGACCAGATATAAATACAGGTTTTTAATACTCCAATCCCTGGACATTGCTTTCACCACCAATACTTTACATAAATATACATCTCTACTTAAACTATATACCCGGATCTTTGAAATAGCAATCATTATTTATTATAAATCTCCTGGCATTATTGGCCAGATTTTAATGCCGGGGCCAGGTGTTTTTTATATAAAAGATCCAGCTGATGGTCAGCCTCGCGGCGAAACTGGCTGTAAGCCCGAGTCAGGGTGGCTGCCCTGGGGGTCAGGGTGGAATGTCCACCGCCAGCTCCCCCGGCCTGTTTGTCAAGAACAGGGTAGCCGAGGTTATCTTCAATCATCTGAACCAGCTTCCAGGCCTGGCTGTAAGACATGTTGATTTCTGCAGCTGATTGACGTAGCGAGCCTGTTCTTTCAATACGGCTGAGTATGTCGCAGGGGCCGTCGCCAAATAATTTCTCTCCGTCAGCTTCAAGCCAAACTTTTGTTTTTAGTTTTATTTCCATTGATATGTCCCTCCAGACAACCTGCCAGAACTTAATTACTATACTTATGAGAAACAAAATAATATTTACTCGGCAAATTTTGTTATATGTTTCGGCATAAGCTATAATATAAGGGGTGAAGAAATGATAAAAGTTTTGCTGGTTTATTTTTCCGGTACGGGAATGACCCGTTATTTTACTACCCTTATCCAGGCAGAAATGGTTAAGCGGGGTTACAGCTGTGACATTGCCGACCTGGAAGAGCTGGTAGACATGCCTACCCTGTGGCAGAAAAAACCGGTTGCCCTTCGTTATACCATCCGGGCCGAAGAAAAACGTCCCCTGGGTAAATACCCCTGGCCCTACCTTGATCTTAATACCGCTTTAAATTCAGCCAAACCTAATCAGTCACTGAACAAGCTGATCAAGAAATGGACAGACTATGACCTGATAGGTTTTGGTTCTCCCGTTTATGCATTCAGACCTGCTCCGGTTATGATTCGCTTTTTACTTGACTTACCCTTTTTCGATAAAAAAGTTCGCGCCTTTTCCTATGCTACGCATGACGGAGCCCAGGGTGATTACGAGCCTTTTATGAAAAGCCTTCTCAAGACAAAAGGGTTTAAATATGTCGGGCACTTGGATCAAACTTTTATCAACTCTGCCCTGGCGGTGATGTTGAAGAATTTTGATCATCTCAAAACCGGTCGCCTGCTTGCGGAAAAGAGTTTTCGGGCCCGGAAAAATATATTTCTCTTCCTGGAATATATTCACTCGCTTTTTTATGGTATTCCCTTTAAGTATCGCTCCGCTAACCCGGTAGAAAAAATATTTGGTATCCCCTATCGTTTTGTATATTCTTACGGAATTGATTTTCTGCTAAATAACTTTCTCTTTGGGTTTGGCATCCATAAGGAGAATTGTATTCTCTGCATGACCTGTGTTCAGCAGTGCCCCCAGGGATTAATAGAACTGGATGACGACGGTTATCCCATTCGCCACTATCACTGTATGTACTGCTTGCGCTGCCTGAACTGGTGCCCCACAGATGCGCTCTATTTTTCGCCGCTGACGGATGGAAAAGCCCGATTTCCGGGGCCGGAAACCCTCCTGGAAGCGGTCCACCAGGATAACCTCAGCCGGCGGATTGATCTTGAAGAGTAAAGAAAAGTTATTCCTGCTGCAGGTTACTGCCTGTTTATCGCTTCACTGATCAGCGTGCTGTATGCCTGATCCAGCAAACGCTCCATGTTCAAGCGGTCTTCTTCTCTTTCCACAACTGGGAGTTTTGGCCTGGTGGCCGGATTTTTGGGAACAAAGAGGGTACAGCAATCCTCATAAGGCAGAATCGATGTTTCATAAGTGTCTATATCCTGGGCGATCTTGATGATTTCGAGCTTATCAAATCCGATTAGCGGCCTGAGGATCAGCATTTTGGTAGACTGGCTAATCACATTAATGCTTTCCAGGGTCTGGCTGGCGACCTGGCCCAGGTTGTCTCCCGTAATCAGGGCCTGCAGGCGTCGTTCAGCCGATAATCTCTCGGCAAGGCGAAGCATGAAACGCCGCAGCAGTATAACGCTCAACTCCCCGGCGCAATTAGAGCGCAGTTCCTTTTGTATCTCGGCCACATTGATAGTATGAAGGACTATCTTTCCTCCGTAATGGGATAACTTCCGGCAAAGTGTTGCCGCTTTTTCCAGAGAGCGTTTGCCTGTAAAGGGAAAACTATGAAAGTGCAGGGCTTCAATGCGCAGCCCGCGCTTCATTGAAAGCCAACCGGCTGCCGGGCTGTCAATACCACCGGATAGCAGAAGCAAAGAGCGTCCTGTTATTCCTACAGGTAAACCACCGGGGCCCCGAAGTTGCTCCAGGTAAATATAGGCGTGTTGATAACCAATTTCAACGCTGATTTCCAGGTCGGGGTTACCCAGGTTTACCTTAAGAGAGGGGTGGTGCTTAAGAATATGAGCACCCAGCAGACGGCAGATTTCAGGCGACTGGCAGGGGAAGTTTTTATTGGCCCGGCGGGCGGATATTTTAAAAGAACTGCTCTGTGCGGGAGCAATTTTGTCGACCGCTGCCAGCGCTGTATCTTTTATTTTTTCCATAGCGAGAGATGTTTGCATGACCGGGCTAACAGAAATAACCCCGAATGTTTTTTGCAGGCTATTCAGCATTCCTTCAAGGTTTTCAAGGGGACCTTTAACCATGAAACGCCCGTGCATCCTTTCAACCGAGCCGCCCAGGGCTTTAACTGCCCCGTAAAGGTTGCGCTGAAGCTGTTTCTCAAATTCCCCCCTGTTTTTCCCTTTCAGGGCGATTTCTCCGTAGCGGACCATTATCAAAGCAAGCATAGTTTAAATACCTCCGGGAGTCGTGGTTGCGTTAAGCGAACAGGCGCTTAAGCTCATTGATGGTTTCTGCGGTAAGGGCTGCTGCCTGTAGAACTTCTTCCCTGGTGTTCATTCCCGAGAAACTGAAACGGAGAGCGCTATCGATTAAATTGCTGCTGATGCCCAGAGCTTTCAGCACATGACTTTGCTCCGGATGCCTCGAATGGCAGGCAGAGCCCGACGATACATAAACGCCCCTGTTTTCAAGGGAATGCAAGATTGTTTCTGCCTTCAGGCCGGGGAAAGAAAGGTTAATAATATGAGGTGCACCCTGCTCAGGCGCTGGTCCGTTTACCAGGAACCCCGGGTTGTTTCTGCGCAGTTCCCTGAGGAATATCAGCTTCAACTCCATTAAATTTTTGCTGCTTACGGCCATGTTTTCCAGGTTTATCTTTGCCGACAGACCGAAACCGGCGATGGCAGCAGTATTTTCAGTTCCTGGCCGATAGTTATTTTCCTGTCCGCCGCCGTGGAATAGAGGTTCGATAACCAATCCTTCTTTAATCCACAGGGCTCCGGCTCCCCTCGGTCCATGTATCTTGTGGGCGCTGCAGCTAATCAGGTCAGCCTGCCATTTTGTTGCCTGGATCGGCAATTTGGCATATGATTGCACTGCGTCAATATGAAACAGGGTCTGCCGATTTTTTTCTTTAACAGCGCGTCCTAATTCAGCCAGTGGTTCTATGGTGCCCGTTTCATTATTAATATGCATAATGCTTACAAGAATTGTTTCTTCAGTGACAGCCTTTTTTAGCCGATCGGGATCAAGGTAGCCGTGCTGGTTTACGGGCAGATAGCTCACACGGAAACCGTTACTTTCCAGGTGCTTAAAGCAGTTTAGAACAGAAGGGTGTTCAATCAGGGATGTTACAATGTGGTTACCCTGTTTCCTGTTTTGTCTTGCTGTGCCGACTATGGCCAGGTTGTTTGCTTCCGTTCCTCCCGAAGTGAAAACTATTTCCTCCTCGCGGGCATTGAAGAGTGCGGCAATCTGGCAGCGAGCGGTATTTATTGCCCGTTCGGCGGCAATACCCATTTCGTGCATGGAAGAAGGGTTCCCGTATATTTCATCCATGATTCTGCCGGCCAGGCTTGTTACTGCAGAATATGGCCTGGTGGTGGCGCTGTTATCAAGGTATATATGAGTCAATTTATTACCTCCAAAAAGTCAAGAAAAAACCCGGGTTGCCCCGGGTTTTTTCAGTTGAGACTTTTTTAAACCGAAACAACTTCTTTAATTGAAGCAATTTCCTGTTTTAATACTCTTTCAATACCCTGTTTCAGGGTAATCTGGGACATAGGGCAGCCGCCGCAGGCACCGGTTAATTTAACCTTTACCACTCCGTCGTCGCCTACTTCAACCAGTTCTACATCGCCGCCGTCTCTTTGCAGGGCGGGGCGGATTTTATCCAGCGCTTTTTGAACTTCCTCTTTCATCAATCGTGAGCCTCCTTCCAGTCGCCTTAATTGTTTAGCATAATCTTATTATAACATACCAGCCGTAATGCACTTATTCAAGAGCAATTTGTAAAGTTTTATGTGGCTGGCAGTTTGTTGACACTAAAGGTTATATCACTGATAATAGCTGTAACAGTTTATACCAGAAGAAATGATGAAAAGGAGATAATTAATATGGAAAACAACAAGCTATACGATATGGTTATTCTTGGCGGAGGTCCGGCCGGTGCAACAGCGGCTTTATACGGGGCCAGAGCTGGAATGCCTGTTGTGATAATAGAACAGATGACGCTCGGTGGGGAGATTTGTTCCACCGATCGGCTCGATAATTTTCCAGCTTTTCCTGACGGCGTCAGCGGGGCAGAATTTGGTATGCTTCTGCAGAAACAGATGGACAATCTTGATGTGCCTGTTGTCAGCGGCCAGGTTGAAAAAGTTTCCCTTTTAGGAGAGGTTAAAACCGTTGAAACGACTGCCGGTGAATTCAAGGGTAAAACGGTCCTGATCGCAACCGGAACCGAACCGAATCTGCTTAATGTGGAAGGCGAAACTGAACTGCGCGGCAGGGGAGTTTCGTATTGTGCCACCTGTGATGCTGCTTTCTTCCGCGGCAAAAAAGTTGCTGTTGTCGGTGGTGGTGATGCCGCTCTCGAAGAAACAATTTTTCTGACCCGTTTTGCAGAAAAAGTATACCTGATCCATCGCAGGGACAAGTTTCGCGGGTGTAACTGGCTTCAGGACAAGGTGCTCAAGATACCTTCTGTTGAGGTGCTCTGGAACAGCACTGTGAACAAAATCGAAGGGGAGGACAGGGTCAGCGGGCTTAATATAAAGCAGGATGGCAAGGATCGCTCAGTTGGCATCGATGGAATATTTATCTATGCCGGCCGCAAACCGAATGCCGAATTTTTAGAGAGTGTTGACCTTGAATGTGATGAACGTGGTTTTATAATTACCACCAGCAAGATGGAAACATCTGTTCCCGGCGTTTATGCTGCCGGAGATATCAGGCAAACTTTCCTGCGCCAGGTAATCACAGCCGCCTCAGACGGGGCTGTAGCAGCGACTGCTTGTTCACAGCGGTTATATACCTATTGATAGAAATGTTGCCACATAGTTTTAAGTTTAATAACCGGTTTCCTCCGGGCAGGATACCAAAAAGGAGTGAATCTGTTTGACTCTGCTACCCTGGGAAATAGCGCTCAGGCTGCTAATGGCCGTTGTTTTAGGCGGATTAATCGGTTTTGAACGTGAAAGCCACAACCGTCCGGCCGGTTTCCGTACCCATATTCTGGTTTGTTCCGGTTCAGCCCTGATTATGATGGTATCCGCGTACGGCTTTACCGGCCAGATCGGCGCCGGTTTTGAAGTGGATCCGGGCAGGATCGCTGCCGGGGTGGTTACTGGTATCGGTTTTCTTGGTGCGGGAACTATCCTCCAGCAGCGGGGCAGTATTCATGGCCTGACCACAGCTGCTAGCATCTGGGTTGTTTCCGGTGTCGGGTTGGCAGTTGGAGTCGGGTTTTATCTTGGTGCAGCGTTAACTACCGGTTTTGTTTTGATCAGTTTACTGCTGCTGCGCAGAACAGAGAAAAGTTTTTTCAGCCGCCACCGTTTGAAACGCCTGCACATCAGGGCAGTTGACCAGCCGGGGCTCCTGGGTAAAGTCGGAACAGTTTTGGGTGATTCAGCGGTCAGTATCCGCAAGAGTGAAGTCAGCGATCCTGAAAAAGAAGAGTCAAGCGGCGCTGATTTAATCAGTCTGGATTTTCTCTTGGAGACCCCCCTTGATCTTAACCGCCTCGAGCTTTTTGATTCGCTTTATAAACTAAATGGAGTGATTGACCTGTTCTGGGACAACCAGCATATTCCCCGAGGTAGTTGATAAATATTTCTTTCTTTGTCTCAATCCCCTTGTTTAAAATCCTGATTGCCGAAAACCACCCGCTGCAGCATTCAACAAACCTTTCCGTTCTCCTGTAACAGGGCATATTATGCACTTGCAAACTAAATTAAAATCGGTTATTATTAATAAAGGTCAGAGAAGGTCAAACATTTAAAAGCAGGAGGTATTAATGCCCAACCTTACTGATTATATCGAGGAATATATTAAAAAACTGCTCCTGCTTAGTAATAGCCGGCACATTGAAATAAAAAGGCGCGAACTGGCTGGGAAATTTTGTTGTGTGCCGTCGCAAATCAATTATGTTTTGGAGCGGCGCTTTACTATTGATCAGGGCTACCTGGTTGAAAGCAGGCGCGGTGGCGGGGGGTACATTCGCATCTACCGCATTGAGCCGGAACAGGTAAAACCCTGGCAGGAGTTAATAGATAATCTTGGTGAAAACAAATTTGAACCGGCCCGCATCAGGCAATTGCTGAAGCGGCTTGTTGAAGAGAAGGTAGTTTCCCGGCGAGAAGCATCTGTTTTGAATGCTGTGATTGATGACGAACTGTATTGCTCCGCGGGGGTAAGCCGGGCTGAAGCCGGTAAATTGCAGTTGAACATTTTTTTGTCAGCCCTGCGGGAGATGCTTAAGACAGGTTATTGAGGGAGATGAAACCATGCTTTGCCAGGAATGCCGCAAAAATGAGGCAACTATACATATAGTAAAAAATATTTACGGCAGGCAGGTTGAGCTGAACCTGTGTGAGAATTGTGCCAGGAAAAAAGAAGAGCTGGATTTTACCTTTGAGCCGCAGTTTTCATTGCATAAACTATTTGCCAGTATGCTCAACCAGGGGCTCTTTAACGGTAGCGAGGTCAAGTCAGTTTCAAACCTGAAGTGTCCCGGATGCGGTTTTACTTTTACCCAGTTCAGCCAGGTCGGCAGGCTGGGCTGCAGTGAATGTTTTAAAGCCTTTGAAGGTAAATTGAAACCTCTGCTGCGCCGTATTCATGCTGGAACTGTTCATAAAGGTAAGGTGCCGGCTGGAATAGCTAAAAGAGTTCATACAATCCGCGAGATAGACAGTTTAAAAGAAGATTTGCAGCAGAAAGTTCAGGATGAAGAATTTGAAGAGGCTGCTCTTATTCGCGACCGTATCCGTTCTCTTGAAAGAATGATGAAAGATAGTAAACAGGTGGTCGAAACGGGACAGGATGAAAGTGATGAAGGAGAAGAACAGTGAAAAAGGTCGATTTTAGTGTCAGTTACTGGATGGAATGCTCAGGTCCGGAAAATGATATAGTAATAAGCTCAAGGGTTCGCGTGGCCAGAAATCTGGCTGGACAGGTTTTCTCCTGTCTTGCTTCAAACGAGCAAACGAAGGCTGTTCTGGATAAGGTTTATTCTGTTATCGAAAATCAAAAAGAACTGTCTGATTTTAATCTTTTTACCATGAAGAATCTTTCCATCCTGGAAAAACAGGCGCTGGTTGAAAAACACCTGATCTCGCCTATGCTGGCCCGCAACTCCCAAAATGGTGCTTTGCTGCTGAGCGGAGATGAAGCTACCGGCCTGATGATTAATGAGGAAGACCACTTGCGGCTCCAGGTTATCCTGCCCGGCCTTCAGCTGGAGGAAGCCTGGAAGAAAGCCGATTATTATGATTCACTTATCGAGCAGGAGCTGGACTATGCTTTTGATGAACAGTGCGGTTATCTTACTGCCTGTCCTACTAACGTGGGAACAGGCCTGCGCGGTTCGGTAATGCTGCACCTGCCCGCCTTAATTATGACCGGGCAACTGAACCGTCTGCTGGCGGCCCTTTCGCAGGTTGGCCTTGCTGTTCGTGGCCTTTATGGAGAGGGCAGCGAAATAACCGGTAACCTGGTCCAGATTTCAAATCAGGTCACCCTGGGGCAGAGTGAAGAGGAGATTATCGGCAACCTCGGCAGTATGATCGGACAGGTGATGGAGCAGGAACAGAACGCCAGGCAGGCACTGCTGGATAAAAAGCGGGCCCAGATGGCGGATAGGGCCTGGCGGGCGCTGGGGTTGCTGCGTTACGCCCAGGTAATGAGCTCAAAAGAAGCGATACAGCTTATTTCCGACCTGCGTCTTGGCCACGACCTGGGGCTGGTAAAATCTGTTGATCACCGCCTTCTAAACCTGCTGTTGGTTTTGATTCGGCCCGCCTGTCTGCAGATATTGGCAGGGCGCGAATTGAGCAATGAGGAAAGAAACCTGGAGCGTCCGGTCCAGATTAAAAAGGCTTTGGATATTTAAAAAAGTAATTGACGGTATGATGCTTTGTAATATAGGGTTTTAAATAAAACTGTATATACCGGTATGCCTGTAAAGATAGCAAGTTGCGGCACAGGTTGTTTTATCTCACTGCCGCAGATTAAAAAGTAAATGAGGTGAAGTAGAATGTTTATGTTTGGAAGATTTACTGAAAGAGCACAGCAGGTACTGGTTTTGGCCCAGGAAGAGGCCAAGCGTTTAAATCACAATTTTATAGGGACCGAACACCTGCTTTTAGGATTGGTTCGGGAAGGATCAGGTATTGCTGCCCGGGCTTTGCAGAATATGAATATTGATTTGAGCAGCCTGCGTTCCGAGGTAGAACGGATTACGCCCAAGGGGGAGAAAATTATCCAGCAGGGAATCAGTTATACCCCTCGAGCCAAGCGGGTGGTTGAGCTGGCCATAGAAGAAAGCCAGAACCTCGGACATAACTATGTCGGCACCGAGCACCTTATGCTCGGCCTGGTCCGTGAAGGAGAAGGCATTGCTGCCCAGGTGCTGTCGAACATGGAAATAGATTTAAAACGCGCCCGCAAAGAAGTGATTCATTTGCTCGGTGGTGAAGAAGGAGTATCAAGGGCGGTGGAAGGAGAAAAGTCCGGACCGCAGACACCCACAGTTGATACCTTTGGTCGTGATCTGACCAGGCTTTCCAAAGAGGGGAAGCTGGATCCGGTCATCGGCCGTGAAAAAGAAATCGAAAGGGTAATCCAGATTCTAAGCAGGCGGACCAAGAATAACCCCTGCCTGATCGGTGAACCCGGGGTAGGCAAAACGGCCATTGCCGAAGGGCTGGCCCAGCGTATTGTAGAGGGAAAAGTGCCAGAAATACTTCGCGATAAAAGGGTTGTTACAATAGAACTTGCCGCGGTGGTGGCAGGCACCAAGTACCGGGGCGAATTTGAAGAGCGCCTGCGCAAGCTGATGACTGAATTACGCCAGGCCGGCAATGTGATGGTTTTCATTGATGAGCTGCACACCCTGATCGGGGCCGGTGCCGCTGAAGGGGCGATTGATGCCTCTAATATTCTCAAACCGGCCCTGGCCCGTGGCGAGCTGCAGTGCATCGGAGCCACAACAATGGATGAATATCGCAAGCATATTGAAAAAGATACCGCCCTGGAAAGGCGTTTTCAGCCAATTACTGTAGGCGAACCATCCCGCGAGGAAAGCGTTGAAATCCTCAAGGGACTGCGGGACCGTTACGAGGCTCACCACAAGGTAAAAATTACCGATGAAGCTCTTGAAGCTGCGGTAAAACTTGGTGACCGTTACATCCCTGACCGCTTCCTGCCTGATAAGGCGATTGACCTGATTGATGAAGCAGCCTCCAGGGTGCGCATACGTAATTATACTGTCCCGCCCGATTTAAAAGAGGTGGAAGAAAAGCTCTATGCCCTGCGAACTGAAAAAGAGGCAGCGGTGCGCAACCAGGAATTTGAAAAGGCGGCGAAACTGCGTGATGAGGAGCATAAGCTAAAGGAAGAACTTGAAGAGCAGAAAAAAGAATGGGAGCAGAAAGTCGGCACCTCCGACCTTTCCCTGGTTTCGGAAGAAGATGTTGCTTATATAGTTTCCAGCTGGACCGGCATTCCCACCAAGCGTCTGGCCGAGGAAGAATCGGATCGTTTAATGAAGCTGGAAGAGACCCTGCATAAGCGGGTTATCGGTCAGGATGAGGCGGTCCGCTCGGTCTCGCGGGCTGTCCGCAGGGCCCGGGCAGGATTGAAAGACCCGAAAAGGCCGATCGGTTCTTTCATTTTCCTGGGGCCGACCGGTGTTGGTAAAACTGAACTGGGCCGGGCTCTTGCCGAAGCCCTGTTTGGCGACGAAAATGCCGTGATCAGGCTCGATATGTCCGAGTATATGGAGAAGCATACAACCTCACGGCTGGTTGGGGCTCCTCCCGGTTACGTCGGTTATGACGAAGGCGGTCAGCTGACGGAAAAAGTGCGTCGCAATCCTTACTCGGTTATTCTTCTGGATGAGATGGAAAAAGCCCACCCGGATGTTTTTAACATTCTGCTTCAAATTCTTGAAGACGGCCGGTTGACCGACGGCAAGGGCAGAACAGTTGATTTTCGCAACACTGTTGTGATCATGACCTCCAACGTGGGAGCTACCCTGCTTAATAAAACGGCAATGGGTTTTGGAGCCTCCAGTGAAGAGGCCGATTACGAGCAGATGAAAGACCGGGTAATGGATGAGCTTAAAAGAACCTTCCGTCCCGAGTTTCTGAACAGGGTTGACGACCTGATTGTTTTCCACGCTCTTAATGAAGAACACATCAGGCAGATTGTTGAAATTATGCTTGATGAGCTGAACAGGCGAATCGAAGAATACAGCCTCCACATGGAGGTCTCCGACGAGGTTAAAAGTATACTTCTCAAAGAGGGGTATGATCCTAAATTTGGGGCGCGGCCCCTGAGGAGAGTTATCCAGAGACGCCTTGAAGACGGTATCTCCGAGGAGCTGCTCCTGGGTAAAATTGCTCCCGGCGACACAGTTGCTATTACGGTTGGCGATAAAGAAAATCTTTTATTCACAAGAAAGTAAATTAAGGCGGCAGTTTGCCGCCTTTTTCTTTATCAATCATCCGATTAGTGATTCGCCCGCTATAATGTATAAATATTATGAATGTATCAACTTTAGGCCCTCTAAAGGAATTTAAATCTGTTTTGTCGAATATGGAGAACTAATAATCGCAATTGGGTGTATTTTTTTGCCCTAAGAAAGGGTGTTTATTTTTTGAAAATAGCTGTTTCCGGCAAAGGTGGTGCCGGTAAGTCAACGGTATCCGCACAGCTGGTGCGCTGCTTTACTCTCAATCAGAAGCCTGTTTTTGCAGTTGATGCCGATCCTGATGCCAACCTGGGGCTTGTTCTGGGTTTAGATCCGGACAAACTGGAAAACCTGCGTCCTTTAATTGAACTGCAGGAGGTAATCGAGGCAAAAAATGCCGGGGGCGGAACGCTTGTCGATCTGAACCCCGATGTTGATGATGTTCTTGATAACTATACGCTGCAGGACGGATTGCTGCGTTTTTTGAAAATGGGCGCTCTCAAGCAGGGAGGTTCAGCCTGCTATTGCAAGGAAAACTCCTTTCTTAATGCTGTTCTGACAACAATGTTGTTGGATCGCCCCGAAGCAGTGGTGCTTGATATGAGCGCCGGCATTGAACATCTGACCCGCGGAACAGCCCGCGGTGTTGGGGTGATGCTTGTCATTGTGGAACCGACCAGGGCGGGGGTGAGCACCGCCAGGGCAGTAGATCGTTTGTGCCGCGACCTTGAAATTGAAAAAGTATACTTCATTGGCAATAAAATCCGCACCGGGGAAGATCGTAAATACCTCGAAACTTCGCTGCCGGCCGAACGCTTTGCCGGTATGATCCCATTTTCCGATATAATCCTGGAACGAGCGCGCCGTGGTGAACCGGTGGTCTCAAGTCTTGATGACCTTTTGCCCGGCCTCGAAAAAGTATACGAGATGGCTTGTGGGAGGTGACAGCAGAGTTTTATTTGGCTTTTCCCGACTATCTATTATTTAAAAGTAAATATGGATCAAGGGGACAGATTAACTTTTTTTGCACAAAGTTTTTATCTCAACACTTTAAAGGAGGTTAGACCATTTAATGTCCGAAGAAAAGAAAAAAATTGACAACAGAAGGACAATTGATCCGGCTGCCCTGGCAGTAATTGATAAGAATACAGCCAACGGTCAGCTGGAAACTGCTTACGAACGTTATGTAAAAATGCAGCCGCAGTGCAACTTCGGTCGCACCGGGGTTTGTTGCAGGATCTGTTTGCAGGGCCCCTGCCGCATTACCAAGAAATCATCCAAAGGTATCTGCGGTGCCCATGGTTATACCATTGTTGCCCGCAACCTGATCCGGGCTATCGCCGGAGGTTGCGGAGCCCACGCCGATCACAGCCGTCACATGTTTTATGCTATTCATGAAATGGCTGAAGGCAAGGCTCCTGATTACTCTATTGAAGATCCCGACAAGCTGCACCGGGTAGCAAAAAGGCTTGGCCTGGAAACAGAAGGGAAAGATGATCTCTCACTGCTGAAAGAGGTCGTAGCTCTGGCCGAAGCCGATTTCTCCAAGATGAGCCCGGATCCCTGTAAGTGGCTTGAAACTACTGTGGTTCCCGGCAGGATGGAAGTTTTCGACAAGTGCAACATACAACCCCGCTCGGTCCATACCACCATATCAGAGGTAATGGGTCAGACTCACATGGGTGTTGACGCCGACCCGGTAAACCTGATTTTCCAGGGGTTAAAAACCTCTTTGGCCGACTATATCGGCATGCACATTGCAACTGACCTTTCCGACATACTATTTGGCACTCCCAAGCCGGTTACAACCGAAGCAAACTTTGGGGTAATCGATCCGGAAATGGTTAACCTTGCTGTACACGGCCATAACCCGCTGCTCAGCGAAATGATCGTTCGCCAGGCCCGCGAAATGAAAGCGGAAGCGGAAGCGGCCGGTGCCAAGGGAGTTAAATGTATGGGTATCTGCTGCACAGGTAACGAGGTGCTGATGCGCCAGGGAGTTTCCGTGCTTACCAACTTCCTTTCCCAGGAGCTGCCGATTATGACCGGTGCAATTGACTTGATGGTGGTTGATGTCCAGTGCATAATGCCTGGAATTAAGGCCCTGTCGGACTGCTACCATACTAAAATTGTTACCACCATGTCGCACTCGAAAATCCCCGGTTCCTATCATGTTGAATTTACCGAGGACCGGGCGGTTGAGAAGGCTAAAGAAGTTATCAACCTGGCTATAGAAGCCTTCAAGGAACGCAAGGGTAAAGAAGTTGACATACCCGATGTGAAACATAAAGTTACCGCCGGCTTCAGCATGGAAGCAATGGAAGATATTCTTGCCGCGGTTAATCCCGATGAACCGATTAAAGTGGTTACCGATGCTGTAGACTCCGGTCAGCTGCGCGGTGTAGTTTTGCTTGCTGGTTGCAACAACCTGCGGGTTACCCACGACGGCAGCGGGGCCCATTTGATCAAGGAGCTGGCTAAGAACAATGTTCTGCTGCTGGCTACCGGCTGTGCCGCCGGAACAGCGGCCAAGCTCGGTCTGATGAATGACCAGGCTGTTGAAGAGTATGCCGGAGAAGGGTTAAAAGCTTTCTACAAGACTCTCAACGATGCCAACCAGGAAAGGCTGAAAGAAAAGTTACCGCTGGTATTCCACATGGGTTCCTGCGTGGATAACTCCAGGTGCTATGATTTCACTACCGCTCTGGCCCGCCAGTGGGATGTTGATGTTCCCAAGGTTCCCTTTGTTGCCTCCGCACCGGAAGCGATGAGTGAAAAAGCCATATCAATCGGCAGCTGGTGCGTTACCCTCGGCATCCCGACTCACGTTGGTGTTGTTCCCGAGGTAACAGGCAGCGCTTTGGTCGATGGTATCGCCCTGCAGATCGCCGAGGATGTTTACGGCGGCTATTTCATGTGGGAAGAAGACATCGAAAAGTCTGTCGATAAAATCCTGGGCGCTCTTGATGAGCGAACCTGGAAACTGAAAGTGCATAAGCAGACTGCCGAAAAATACGAAACTGAACTATCCACCGGATGGTAAAAAAGCTCACAAAAAGGAGGCACGATAAATGAGTACAGATGGAGTTCTGACCAGAGACTGGAAAGATTCATTTGATGAAATATTCGACGGTGCTGTTGACGAATCAAATCCACCGTTAAAACTATTTGAAAAAGCATACGACGGGGCGGTTATCGCTACCAGTTATGCCGAAATCCTGCTCAACCAGGCCATCA
Source organism: uncultured Syntrophomonadaceae bacterium (assembly GCA_964492615.1). Taxonomy (GTDB): domain Bacteria; phylum Bacillota; class Dethiobacteria; order DTU022; family DTU022; genus JAABTH01. Next base: position 18,071 of record CAZBKZ010000032.1, read on the forward strand.
AGCGTTTTGGCCCGGACAAGCCGGTCGGTTACCCCGATACCGGTTACTACCTGCCCGTTATCAGGGCTCTCAGTGGAGAAGCGGTAAAAACCCTGGGTGAATTACCGCCTATTCTTAACCGTATGCGCAACCAGATCCACGAGGAGCTTAACTTTGATAATGCCCGCCTCTGCGGAGAAGCGGCCGCCTATTCGGCAGAAATTATCGAAGCGCTTCGTTACCTGGATGGAGCCACCCCGCACGTTGAACCCTGGACCGGTTTCCTGGGCGACCCTGTGGTGCGCCGCTATGGTATTCTTTTGGTTGACTGGACTATTCCCGGCCAGGCAGTAATTATGGGGAAAGGTAAATCGAGCGAAGCGGTCGGTAAGATGATTCAGGACCTGCAGAGTAAGGGTTTCATGATTTTCCTCTGCAACCAGGTGGTTGAACAGGCCATTGAAGCCGGTTGTAAACTCGGTATCGACTTTATTGCTTTCCCGATCGGTAATTTCACCCAGATTATTCATGCGGTAAACTACGCCCTGCGCGCCGGTATTGCCTTCGGAGGTATTCCCCCCGGAGAGCGCGATAATACCCGTGACTACCAGCGCCGTCGCGTACGTGCTTTTGTGCTGCAGCTTGGCGAAATTGACGAAGTGCAGGTGGCAGCCCACTTTGCGGCAATCTTCCTCGGCTTCCCGGTGATCACCGACCAGGAACTGCCGGAAGACGAGCAGATTCCCAACTGGTACGTTTCACACCCCAATTACGATGATATGATTCAGGTAGCGATGGAAATCCGTGGCATTAAACTGAAGATCCTTGATATTCCAGTGCCGATCACCGTCGGCCCTGCTTTCGAGGGTGAGGTTATCCGTAAGGGAGATATGCGGGTTGAGTTCGGTGGGGGCCGCACCACTGCTTTTGAACTGGTTGAGATGGTTGATGAAGACCAGATCGAGGACGGCAAGATCGAGGTAATCGGCCCCGAAATTGAAGAAGCGCCGGAAGGCGGCTCGCTGCCTCTCGGCATCATGGTCAAGATCTTCGGCCGTAAGATGCAGGAAGATTTCGAGGGTGTTCTCGAACGCCGTATTCACTACTTAGTTAACTATGGTGAAGGAATCTGGCATATGGCCCAGCGCGACACGATCTGGATGAGAATCAGCAAGGATGCTGCCGCCAAGGGTTTTAAGATTCATCACTTTGGCGAGCTGCTGATAGCCAAGTTCAAGGATGAATTCCCCTCCATCGTCGACCGGGTTCAGGTTACCCTGATTACCGATGCCGAGAAGGTAGAGGAAGGGCTGAAGCATGCCCGTACATTCTACAGCGCCCGTGATGAAAGGCTGAAGGGTTTGACAGACGAATCGGTTAACGAATTCTATTCCTGTATTCTCTGCCAGTCATTTGCCCCGAACCACTGCTGTGTTGTTACTCCTGAAAGACTGGGGCTCTGCGGTGCTGTCAGCTGGCTTGATGGTAAGGCAGCTTATGAAATTGACCCGACCGGACCGAACCGCCCGATCAAGAAAGAGGGCTTGATCGACGAGAAAAACGGAATCTGGGAATCGATTAACGAGTATGTATATAACAATACCAACCGCACAATCGAGAAGTGCTCCATGTACAGCTTCATGGTAGAGCCGATGACTTCCTGCGGTTGTTTCGAATGTATCATGGCCATTCTGCCCGAGGCGAACGGGGTAATGATTACCACCCGTGAGTATAGCGGTGACACGCCGATCGGCATGACTTTTTCCACCCTGGCCGGAACCTGCGGCGGTGGAGTGCAGACTCCCGGTTTCATGGGGCACGGTCGGGCTTATGTGCTCAGTAAAAAGTTCATCAGTGCCGACGGCGGGCTGGAGCGCCTGGTCTGGATGCCGAAAGAGCTGAAAGATTCGCTCGGCGATGAGCTGCGCAAGCGTGCTGAAGAAGCAGGGCTGGGAGCTGATTTTGTCGATAAAATTGCCGATGAAACTGTTGGCACAGCATCTGATGAAATCCTTCCCTTCCTTGAAGAAAAAGGCCATCCAGCCTTAACCATGGATCCGTTGATGTAATATAAAGGGAGACAAAGCTTCGGCGGAGGCGACGATGAAACCGAAGTTTTTCCTATATATAAATGAAAGGAGTAGATTATAGATGGGTTTAACCGGTTTAGAGATTTATAAACACTTGCCGAAAACCAACTGTAAGGATTGCGGATCGCCAACCTGCCTGGCCTTTGCCATGGCTTTGGCTTCAGGGAAAGCCTCGCTTGATGCCTGTCCGCATGTTACCGATGAGGCTAAGGAGGCGCTAGATTCTGCTTCCGCTCCCCCGATCAAACTGGTCAAGGTCGGCACGGGGGATCATGTGGTTGAACTGGGAGAAGAAACAGAAATCTTCCGTCATGATAAAAGATTCTTCCATCCCACCGGTGTAGCTGTGCTGATCAGCGACAATGAGGATGTGGCAGCCAAGGCCGATGCTTATGAAGCCCTCGAGTTTCACCGTGTCGGCCTCGATTTTGTAACAGACATGGTTGCCGTCAAATGTGATTCCGGTGATGCCGGCAAGTTTAAGGCAGCTGTTGAAACAGTTGCCGCTAAAACAGGGAAAGCTGTTATCCTGGTAACAGATGATCCTGCCGTAATGGAAGCCGGGTTGGCTGTTGTAGCCGATCGCAAGCCCCTGCTTGCTGCGGCAACAGTTGATAACTACGAAAAGATGACCGAACTGGCCAAGTCAAAAGAATGCCCGCTGGTCGTCAGGGGCAAAGATCTGAATGAAACAGCAGAACTGGTAGAAAAAATTGTCGCTCTCGGTTACAAGGAGCTCGTTCTCGACAGCGGCGCCCGTGAAACCAGCAAGGTTCTGGCTGACCTGACCCAGTTCCGCCGCCTGGCTGTTCGCAAGAAGTACCGCCCCTTCGGTTATCCGACCATTGCTTTCACCAGCAAGGATGACCCCCGTGAAGAGGTAATTCAGGCCGGGGTATACCTCAGCAAATATGCCGATGTAGTGGTGCTAAAAGCCTGTGAAAAACAGCAACTCCTGCCGCTCCTTTCCTGGAGGCAAAACCTCTACACAGACCCGCAGAAGCCGGTTGCTGTTGAAGCTAAACTTTACGATGTGGGAGAACCTAATGAAGATTCCCCGGTATATGTTACTACTAACTTCTCCCTTACCTACTATATTGTTGAAGGTGAAGTGGAAAGCACCCGTATCCCCAGCCGTATCCTTTCTGTGGACACCGGCGGTGTATCAGTGCTTACTGCCTATGCCGACAACAAGTTTTCCGCCGAGACAATTACCGAGGCAATGAAGAAATCAGGCCTCGAAGAAAAAGTGAAGCATCGCAAGATTGTTTTACCTGGTCATGTGGCGGTTTTGAAAGGTTCACTGGAAGAAGAGTCGGGCTGGGAAGTTGTTGTTGGCCCGCGTGAAGCATCGGGAATCAGCAAGTTTGCCAAGGAAAGCTTTGCCTAAATAAGTAATTGTGTTCCCCCTGTATCACCTAACGAAAGGAGCAAAACAATGGCTGTTGAAATCCTTAAAGAAAAATATAGAAGTAAAGTCGGTGAGGTCGTCCTTGGCGCAACTAAAGAACAGGGCGGCACCCGCAGCCATACCGTTACAGTCGGTGGCGAATCGGCTCTGCCGTATCTCCATTTTGAGGGAGAAACACCGAACCGTCCGGTAGTGGCGCTGGAAGTATGGGATATGGCACCGCAAGACTGGGATCCTCTTTTTGAGAAGTATTATGGCGACGTCTGGAACGACCCCGGCGCCTGGGCTAAAAAATGTGTTGAAGAATTTGGCGCGGAAATGATCCAGATCCGCCTCAAGGGAGCCGACCCTGATCTGAATGACGCATCGCCGGAAGATTGTGTTGCGGCGGTTAAAAAAGTGCTGGAAGCAGTTGGGGTGCCCCTGATTGTTGTTGGCTGCGGCAAAGCAGAAAAAGATAACACCATTTACGCCCCGGTCGCTGAAGCTGCGGCTGGCGAGAACCTGCTGATCGGTGTCGCCGAGCTGGAAAACTACAAGGCAGTAACCAGTGCCTGTATGGCCAACCAGCACAACATCATTGCCAACTCGCCGATTGATATTAACATATGTAAGCAGCTTAATATATTAATCTCCGAAATGAGCACAGCCATGGCCAGCCGGATTGTTATTGACCCGACCATCGCTGCTCTCGGCTATGGAATTGAATATTCCTACTCCATCATGGAAAGAGCACGCAACGGGGCCCTGCAGGGCGACAAGATGCTGGCCATGCCCATGATTGGTAATGTGGGAATGGAAGTTTGGCGCACTAAGGAAGCAAATAGCCCTGTAGAAGATGAGCCCGGCTGGGGTGAGCAGGAAGAACGCGGCCTGCTCTGGGAAGCAACTACCGCCATGGCTTATCTGCAGTCGGGTATCGACCTGATGGTAATGCGCCATCCCGAAGCCCTGAAGGTGATCAAGGCTAATATTGATGACCTGATGAAAGATAACAGTTATTAATAGTCAGCTGTCCGGATGTTCTTTGAAACAACTGTTAACAACCAGGTTCTGGGGACGCTGAGCGTCCGCGGCTAAAATGGTATCAAGTTTGGGAAGATGTGACACACCAATGTTCGCGGCAATGCATGAAGTAACTGACATAGCAATATTCACACCAGTATATGCAGCAACAAATGCAGACTGTCTGTAGTAAAGCTCGAGCCAGTATTATTGCACAGAATGCCGTAGAAGAACTACTATTAAATGCAGCATTATTTTTCATCATTGTTTGGTGAACCAGGTGTAAGGGCACGGCTTGCCGTGCCCCCATCTCCCAATATTTTTTTATAAGTTAAAGGAGGCTACCTCATGATAATTATCGGCGAGCGTATTAACGGTATGTTCAAAGATATTGCCAAGGCTATCAAGGAACAGGATCCCGGTCCAATACAGGAGTGGGCACGCAGGCAGGAACAGGCAGGCGCTGATTACCTCGACTTAAATGTAGGGCCCAGTTCCCCCAACCCTGTTGAAGCGATGAAATGGCTGGTTGAAGTAACCCAGGAAGCAAGCGATTTGCCTCTATGTCTTGATTCAACCAAGTATGATGCAATTGAAGAAGGCCTTAAACTCTGTAAAAGACCGGCTATGATCAACTCCGTCCCGGCAGAAATGCCAAAAATGGAACGTGTTTTTTCCATGGCTGCCGAGCATGGTGCAGAAGTGGTTGGCCTAGCTATGAATGAAGAAGGCATCCCCAAGGATGCCGACAGCAGGATTGCCCTTGCAGCCGAACTGGTTGCCACTGCCGATGCTTTCGGCATTTCTCCCGATATGCTCTATGTCGATCCTCTCGTATTACCCTGTAATGTAGCCCAGGATCACGGTCCTGAAGTGCTGCGTACCATTCGTGAAATCAAACTCATTTCCGACCCTGCGCCAAAAACAGTGGTTGGCCTGAGCAATGTTTCCCAGGGTACTAAAAACCGCGAATTAATCAACCGCACCTTCGCTGTAATGGCGATGGCTAACGGCCTTGATGCCGGTATTGTAGATGCTAATGACGAGGAATTGATGGCTGCAATCGCCTCGGCGCGAATTATCCTGAACATGGATATCTACTGCGATTCTTACGTGGATGTTTTTGTCCAGCATAACCGCTAACGGTTCAACTTGTGATACAATATTAAACAAAGTTTTAGCTGAGAAGGGAAGGTGAGCGTATGATAATCGCGGAACGTAAGCCGCTGGAAGAAATTGCTGCCATGGTAGCCCCATTTAAGCGTGTTCTGGTCCTCGGGTGTAACACCTGTGTGGCGGTTTGCATGGCCGGTGGCCAGAAAGAAGCTGAAGAAACGGCGGCGCTTCTCCGCATACACCGCAAAAAGGAGAATATTGACGGTGTAGTTGAGGTTTTCTCCATTGAAAGACAGTGTGAATTTGAAATGGTCGATGAAGTGTTAGAAAAACTTAAAGGCTATGATGTTATCGTTTCGATGGCCTGCGGGGTTGGAGTGCAGACCATGGTTGAGCATGTTCCATCACTCCGGGTAGTGCCCGGTCTGAATACAACATCTATGGGTTACCCTGTTGAACAGGGAGTTTGGGTGGAACGCTGCCTTGGCTGTGGCGATTGTGTCCTGCACTTAACAATGGGCATCTGTCCTATTTCCCGCTGTGCAAAAAGCATCCTGAACGGGCCATGCGGCGGCTCAGCCGAAGGTAAATGCGAACTGGGCAAAGATGTTGACTGTGCCTGGCACCTGATTCATGAGCGTCTTAAGGCATTCGACCGCCTCTCCGACCTGGATGAAATTCAGCCTCCCAAAGACTGGTCAACATCACATCACGGTGGCAACAGAACCACAGTAAGGGAGGATGTTAAAATTGATCGCGGGTAGCAAATTAGAAAAAATGTTGGAAGCAGGTCACTTTGTCGTAACCGGTGAACTCGGCCCCCCCAAGGGAGCCGACATCACTGAAATGAAACACCATGCCGAAGGCATGAAAAATCATGTCGAGGCCTGTAATATAACCGATAACCAGACCGCAATTGTGCGTACTTCCAGTATTGCCTGCGGTGCTGCCCTGGTCCAGATGGGCGTAGAACCGATCATCCAGATCGTTACGCGCGACCGCAACCGCATCTGTATCCAGAGCGATGTCCTTGGAGCGCAGGCCCTTGGTATTAAGAACATCCTCTGTATCGCCGGGGACCATATGAAGTTCGGTAATGAACCCGGATCGAAAGGCGTTTACGATATCGACTCAATTCAGCTTCTCAAGGGGCTGAAAGATCTCCGTGATGAAAAGAAATTCATGGGTGGGGAAGAGTTGGATGGCGAAGTCAGCTATTTCCTGGGGGCTGTTGAAAACCCCTTTGCCGATCCTTTTGAGTTTAGGGTAGACAGGCTCGAAAAGAAAATCAGGGCCGGGGCAAGCTTTATACAGACCCAGTGTATTTTCGACCTCGACCGTTTCGAAAAGTGGATGGAAATGGTTCGCGATCGCGGACTGCATAAGAAAATTAAAATCCTGGGCGGTATAACTCCGATTAAGTCGCTCGGCGCTGCCAGGTACATGAAAAACAACGTCTCCGGAATTACCATCCCCGATGAACTGATTGACAGGCTGAAGAATGCCGAAGATAAAAAAGAAGAAGGCCTGAAAATAGCCATAGAAACCATTGAACGACTGAAAGAAATTGAAGGAGTGGCCGGAGTGCATGTTATGGCCATTGCCTGGGAAGAAAAGGTGCCTGAAATCGTTGAACGAGCCGGGCTTTATCCTCGCCCGAAACTGGATTGATGATTTCCTGCCTTACCGCTTCCCATCGAAACTAACAGCCAAGACAGGCCTTTAACGGCCTGTCTTTTTTTTAAGGGATAAGCAGTATCTATCAATAAACCATGGCTAATAATTCCCCTCTCATTTAAGGAGAAAGGGGCAGGGTGAGGTTGAAAAGTTCCAAACCCTGTTGCTAAACTGCTTTAGATAACCAACCAAACGGAGGTGACTTATGCTAAAAGAAGTGGTAATTGTCAGTGCCGTTCGCACACCAATCGGCGATTTTGGTGGTTCCTTTCGTGATCTCAGCGCTCTGCAGCTCGGTATCGCCGCTGTAGAAGCTGCCCTGCAGCGTGCACCGGGTCTCGAAAAAGAGCAGGTTGAGGAAATTATATTCGGTAACTGCGGCCAGCGCAGCTATGAACCGAATATCGCCCGCTGCATCGCCCTTGAAGCCGGGTTCCCGGTTGAAACCACAGGGTTTACCATCCAGCGCCAGTGCAGCTCGGCCATGCAGTCGATTGCCTGCGCCTACCAGGAAATCCAGCTCGGAGATGCCGAAATAATTATTGCCGGGGGAGTGGAGTCGATGAGCGCCGCACCCTACCTGCTTAAAGGTGCCCGCTGGGGGCAGCGGCTGCAGCATGGTGAAATGACCGATTCGCTGTGGGAAATGCTGACCGACCCGGTTTATAAAATATTAATGGGCGAAACGGCCGAGCGCCTTGCCGACAAATACTCTATTAGCCGGGAAGAGCAGGATGTTGTTGCAGCCCGCAGCCATCAACTGGCGATCGCGGCCATTGATGAAGGGCGCTTCGACGAAGAGATCGTTCCTGTTTCGGTTAAGAGCCGCAGGAAAGAGATCGTGGTTGATAAAGATGAGCACCCCCGCCGGGACATATCGCTACAGTCGCTGACCTCTTTAAAACCGGCCTTCCGCAGGGAAGGCACGGTAACGGCGGGCAACTCATCGGGGCTGAACGACGGGGCTGCCGCCGTGGTGGTGATGAGCGCCGAAAAAGCACGCGAGCTTAACCTGCAGCCAATGGCCCGTATTGTATCCTATGCCTGGGCCGGGGTAGAACCCGACTTGATGGGTTACGGACCGGTTCCCGCCACCAGAAAAGTCCTCAAACGGGCAGGAATGAGCCTGGGCGACATGGAACTGATAGAGTTGAATGAGGCCTTTGCCGCCCAGTACCTGGCCTGTGAGAAGCTGCTGGAGCTTGACAGGGCGATAGTTAATGTCAACGGCAGTGGAATCGGCCTTGGCCACCCCGTAGGGGCGACAGGGGCGCGGATTGTAGTTACCCTGTTGCACGAGATGAAGCGCCGCAATAATAAGTTTGGTTTGGCTACTCTCTGTGTTGGTGGCGGCCTCGGTATGGCGATGGTCTTTGAAAGGCTTTAATCACTTTTAAGAATAAAAAGAGAAGCTAAAAAGAGGAGGAATTATTATGTCCGAGCTTGTCCAGGTTACCGTGGAAGAGCGTCTGGCCCGGGTTACCATCAACCGGCCGCCGGTAAATGCCCTCAGCCGGGATGTTTTAGATGCCCTGGAGGCGGCTTTCGATGAACTGCAGAAAGATCAATCCGTGGGTGCGGTTATATTAACCGGTGCCGGGGAGAAAGCTTTTGTTGCCGGGGCCGATATCAGCGAGTTTCCCATGCTGAACAGCGCCAACGGCGAAAAGCTGAGCCGTCGCGGGCAGGAGGTATTTCAAAAAATTGCCGATTTTCCAGCCCCGGTTATTGCTGCCGTAAACGGGTTTGCCCTTGGCGGGGGGCTGGAGCTGGCCCTGGCCTGCGACATCAGGGTGGTGGCGGAGAATGCCAAAGTCGGCCTACCCGAGGTAACCCTCGGTATATTCCCTGGTTATGCCGGCACCCAGCGTCTGCCCCGCCTGATTTCAGTCGGTAAGGCGAAGGAGCTGATTTTTACCGGGGCGATGATTGATGCGGCTGAAGCCTATAAGATTGGTATTGCCGATTACCTGGTAACGGCCGGTGAATCTTTAAAAAAAGCGGAGGAAATAGCCGGTAAAATACTGAAAGCCGGCCCCATAGCGGTTAAACTGGCCAAGGAGGCGGTCAACCGGGGACTGGATCAGACCCTTTTGGAAGGACAAAAAAGCGAAGCAAAACTATTTGCCACTCTCTGCGATACCGATGACCAGAAAGAGGGGGCACAGGCCTTTCTTGAAAAACGGCGGCCTCTTTTTAAAGGGCAGTAAGGAAAATGAAAGTTTTCGCTTGAGCCTTTTCTGCATTCAGGGCGGCAGGTGTGATTATATTAACCGTGCTGTTGTTTATATACGAAGGAGGAGATCATTAAGATGGAGATTAAAACAATTGCCGTTATCGGTGCCGGCACCATGGGCAGCGGCATTGCCCAGGTGGCTGCCGAAGCCGGCTTTGATGTAATACTGCGCGATATTGAAGATAACTTTGTTCACCGCGGGATGAGCAATATTAACAAGAACCTGGGCCGGGCGGTCGATAAGGGTAAAAAAAGCAGGGAAGAAGCCGAGCAGGTAGTCGGCCGCATCCGTGGTACAACCAACCTGGATGATTTAAAAGAAGCAGACCTGGTTATCGAAGCTGTTGTTGAAAACATGGACCTCAAAAAAGAACTGTACGGCGAACTCGAGCGGGTTTGCCCTCCCGAAACTATTTTTGCCTCCAACACCTCGGGCTTGAGTATTACCGAAATGGCCTCGGCCACCAAACGGCCGGACAGGGTAATTGGGATGCACTTCTTTAATCCCGTTCCCGTGATGAAACTGGTTGAAGTAATTATGGGTGCAGCCACGGCAAAAGAAACCTTCCAGCTGGTGATGGATCTCTCGCGTAAGCTGGGCAAGGAACCGATTGCCGTTAACGAGGCGCCACTCTTCGTGGTTAACCGTATTTTAGTGCCGATGATTAACGAAGCGGCCTACGTGCTGATGGAAGGCGTAGCCGGGGCGGAAGATATTGATAAGGGTATGATGCTTGGGGCCAACCACCCGATCGGCCCCCTGGCCTTAGCCGACCTGGTTGGCATCGATGTTCTTCTGGCTGTTCAGGATACCCTCTACCAGGAGACGGGTGACTCCAAGTACCGTGCCTGCCCCCTGATCCGCAAAATGGTCCGCGCCGGGCACTACGGGCGTAAAAGTGGCCGCGGCTTTTACGATTACAGCTAGATATCAGCTTTTAAATGCAGTTAGTTGTTTTTAAGAAAAGTTGTTTCAGCACATTAAAAAGCCCCGGTTTAGAACCGGGGCTTCATTAAAACTCTTTACTATAATCTCATTAGAACAGTTCATACCAGGCCAGGGTAACCGCTTTCGGCCCACCTGTCAGGCCGTGGTTGGAGAAACTCTCCCTTACCGCTGCCGAACCGGTTACCGTCATATCTTCGATCAGCAGTGAGTTCTCGAAAGGATTACTCATGCTGATGTAACGGATCATCCTGCCGCCGGAGATAGAGGCAAACTGTTCAATATCGAAGTAGTTGCCTACGTAGTAATCGCCCCGTTCATAGCCAAGGCGCCTGTGGTCGCGGTCGTTGGGGTGAATCCCTTCTTCATAGCTCCACATGTAATCTTCATCATAATAGAATATATTGCCAAGCTGGTCGGTTATCCCGTATTCACGCTCAAACGGGCCAGGCCCGTAAGCAGCGATAAAGTCGGAATCGTACCTGCCGCTGTGGCCCTGGTCGGTAGCCTGCCTGATCGCCCACAGCTGATCGGTCAGGCGGTTTACGGCTAAGTCTCCACTGACCACCAGCGGGTGGTAAATGTTAATTACATCGCCCTCTTCAATGTCGTAGCCGCTATTGTTGTAAACATGGGCTGCCGTGGCCATCGGTCTGCTGCAGAGGTCAATAGTGGTGGTAACGGTTAAGCCGCTGACGGCGTCAGCCGGCACATTCCAGTTCGATATTTCATCTACCTTGATAATGTTGGCGGCAATGCGCACGTTCTCCACCTTGTTCATTTCACCGTAGCCCCTGACGGTGGTTCTTTTTACAGCTCCCGTGGAATTGTCATCACCAAGCTGGCGGTTAATGGTAATTCTCCCACCGATATCGTAAACGATACTGTGATCAAATATGGTATCGGGGTTCTGCAGAACGGGAGGTATCTCCTGGGCGATAGCCGGCGCTGCCGCGGCAGTAAGCAGTAAAATAATCAGTGCATAAATCAGGGGGCTATGTTTTTTGTGCACCCGTTAAACACATCCTTTCTGTAAACAAAGTGCTGTCGGTTTAACGTTTTCAACCCTTATTCTATTCGCTTTTAAAATTAAAAATCCTTCTACAATATAGCATTAAATCGGCAGGCTGTCAAACGGGATGCCTCCAGGTCGGCCAGTTAAAGCAACCTCTATATAAAAAAACAGGGGAGTTTGCACTCCCCTGTTTTTAAGTATTAGCGAGGTGAACTAACACTTATTTAAAGCAATTT
>CAZBKZ010000033.1:0-28923 GCA_964492615.1 uncultured Syntrophomonadaceae bacterium
TGCCGGGAACGGACGGGCGGGGGTTAATCTCATCATCGTCCCTGGAAATGTCCAACACCGACCTTGCTTTTGAATTTACGGAGTTGATCACAACCAGCCGGGCTTTTCAGGCCAATACAAGGGTAGTTACCACCTCAGATGAAGTTCTGGTTGAAGTAATCAACATGAAGCGGTAAAAAAATGTCCGGCCGGGCAGGAGTAAGAAGCCTTCCCGGCCGGACAGTCTAGACTTGGAGATAACGGTATGAAAAAGTTTGATTTGATGTCAGCAATCGGTATAGTGGTCGGGGGTGCCCTGGTTGTCTTTGCAGTTGTATCTGAAGGCGATCTCAGGGCTTTCTGGAACCCTTCCGGGATAATGATCACTGTCGGTGGTTCATTCGGAGCCCTGATGGTTAGTTTTCGGCTGGATGAAATAAAAACTGTGCTGCAGGTAACCAGGAAAGTCTTTGTTCGCCAGGACGAATCTCTGCTCGATTTGCACAGCCGTTTTGTTGAACTGGCGCAGAAAGCCAGACGGGAAGGGTTACTGGTTTTGGAAGATGAACTTGACCAGATTGAAGACCCGTTTTTCCGCAATGGTTTGCAGATGGTAATCGATGGTTTTGAGCCGGATAATATACGCAACATTATGAATGCCGAGCTTTCCTCACTTGAAGGCAGACATGAACTTGGTCAGAGCCTTTACCGCACCTGGGGGGCTCTGGCTCCTTCATTCGGTATGATCGGTACCTTGATCGGCTTGGTTCTCATGCTTTCCCGGCTAGATGATCCCAGCGCTATCGGTCCGGGTATGGCGGTGGCCCTGCTGACCACTCTTTACGGCTCACTGCTGGCCAACCTGGTTTTCCTGCCTATGGCAGGAAAGCTGGCTATCTACAGCCAGGAAGAGATCAGAATGAAAGAGATTATAATCGAAGCACTTCTGGCCCTGCAGAGCGGAATTAACCCCCGCCTGCTGCAGGAACAGATTAAATCATATTTTTCACCGGCAGAAAAAATGCTGCTGGAACAGGCTGGCAAACGCTCGGGAGATGAAGATGAAGTGGAGGATGTATTGATTAATGTCTGATCAGCGCAGCAATGGAGAACAGAATATGCGCAAGCGCCGACAAAAGCCGGCAGAACAGGGCAGTCCTCTCTGGATGGTTACCTATTCGGATATGGTTACTCTGCTGCTGACCTTTTTTATTCTGCTTTACTCTATTTCGGTTATTGATATAGAACGCTTTCAAACAGTGATCATATCAATTCAGACTTCATTCATGGGGTATACCGGCATTATGCAGCAGACACCCGACCCTTACGAATCCACAGGAGAAGCGCTGGCCTATGAAGAGGGCTTTTTCAATGAAGCGGCGATGATTGAAAGGGCTCGGGAGGCAGAAGAAATCATGGCTAAGGTCGAATCATTTCTAGAGGAAATAGGTTTGGAAGGGCAGGTTGAACTGCGTCTGGATGAACGGGGCATTGTCATGGAACTGCCTGACTATATTTTCTTCGAAAGAGCCCGGGCTGACCTGAGACCTGAAGCGAGAGAGGTTCTTGATCAATTTTCCGATCTTTTCAGGGAGCTTGACCGCAATATAATTATCGAGGGACACACCTGTAACCTGCCGATTAATGTGCCTGAGTTTCCCAGCAACTGGGAGCTTTCGGTGATCAGGGCTGTGCGTGTTACCCGCTACCTGGTTGAAGAAAAAGGTATTGAACCGGAACGTCTGACAGCAACCGGCTACGGGGAGTTCCAACCTCTCGAACCAAACCTGACCCCTGAAGCAAGGGCCAGGAATCGCCGGGTTACCATGGTTATATCGCTGCAGGGTCCCGAAGTTTACATGGAAGCTTATTAGAGGCAGGAGGTTGAATAAATATGGCAGCAAAAGCCGGAACCGACAAAGAAGCGGCAGAAGCAAAGGGTGGTAAAAAAAAGAAGGGTAGACCGCTGCTGCTTATTATCATAATTGTTATTCTGTTAGTAGTAATCCTGGCACTGGGAGCTCTCTTTTTTATATTTGACGGCTTTCCTTTTAGCGGTGGCGACGATGTCCAGGAGGAAGTGGTGGAACAACCCCGTTACCTTTACTCTTTGCAGGAGTTCCAGGTTAACCTTGCTGATCCCGGGACGAGGCGTTTTCTGAGGACCACTTTAGACCTGGCTTATGATGAAAAGTCGCTGACTAAAGAATTAGAGTCGAGAGAATCAGAAATACGTTCTCTGATAATATCCGTTCTGCGCAGCAAGTATGTTGTTGATCTCGATGAACCCGGTGGGATGAAAGGCCTTGAGCAGGATCTGCTTCATGTTTTGAACAGCGCCCTTGTCGAAGGCGAAATCAAGGCAATTTATTACCGGGAGTTTATATTCCAGTAAAAAAGAAGGAGTGCCGGAGCATGGTGGACGAACCATTTAACAAAGATTACAACAATGCTGATCATAATCATGACAGCCGTGATTATGATTATTCGCAGGAACAGCCTGACATTAAAAAGGTTGTATTTCAGCAGCTCCAGGATTCCGGTTCGGCTGTGCGGCACAGGGGAATCCCAGCCGAGTTCCACCCGGTAAATCTTAAGATCAGCGCCGAGCTTGGCAAGGTTAAACTTAAGGTGCGCGAACTGATCAACCTTGAGGAAAGCTCTGTTTTAAGGCTAAACCGTGCTGCCGATGAAAAAGTTTTAATACTGGTTAACGACGCTCCTTTTGCCCATGGAGAAATAGTGGTTATTAATGATCGTTTTGGTGTAAGGGTAACTTCTCTTATAGACAGGGAAGAAGGAGAAGAAAATGATTCGAACAAGGGAAAAGAGGGCGCCTAATGAGTGATTACGGCATGCTGTTCCAATCCATAGGTTTCCTGATTATCATTATTCTGCTGGCCTATTTTGCCCTCCGTTACGGCCTCAGGTCAGCTTACCGCGGTTTTGGCAGTGGACGCATGCAGGTGCTTGAACGGGTTGTCCTTGATCCCAAGAACGGCAGTGCCCTGGTGCTGGTGCAGATGGGTAGAGATGTTCTACTGCTCGGCACTTCACAGGGAGGGGTAACTCTTTTAAGAACTTTGAGTGAAAAAGAGATTGATGAAATGGATAAACCGGATACGCTTAAGGCGCTGAACCTGAAGGAATCCTTTTCGCGGGTTCTCAGCAATTTCAGAAGGGAATCGTCAGCCGACCATGATGGCGACGGAAGTCAGTAATGAACTACAACTGGAAAAAGTATTTAATCATCGCGACAGTTCTTCTTTTGTTTTTGCTGGCTTTTGCCTATCCTGTATCGGCCCAGCCGATCCAGGTGCCTGATGTAAATTTACAGATCGGCGGGGAAGCAGAGGAAGATCCCGAATCTCTAGTCGGTTTTTTGCAGTTACTGCTGCTGCTGGCCATATTAACACTTGCTCCGGCATTTGTTGTGTTAATGACATCATTTACCAGAATTATTATTGTGCTGTCATTTACCCGCAATGCTATGGCAACTCAACAGATTCCGCCTAACCAGGTCTTAATCGGGCTGGCTCTTTTCCTGACTTTTTTTGTGATGCAGCCGACTCTGGCTGAAATTAATGAAACAGCTGTACAGCCGTACATTGAAGGGGAAATAATCCAGGAAGATGCTTTTGAAATTGCTGCCGCACCTTTAAGGGAATTTATGTTTTACAACACCAGGGAAAAAGATCTTGCCCTTTTTGTTAATATCGCTGATATTGAGCAGCCGGAGACGGAAGAAGATGTTCCATTGCATGTCCTGGTTCCTGCTTTTGTAATTAGTGAACTAAAAACGGCTTTTCAGATGGGTTTCATGCTTTATGTACCTTTTTTGATCATTGATATGGTAGTGGCCAGCACCCTGATGTCTATGGGTATGTTTATGCTTCCTCCAGTTATCGTGTCAATGCCGTTTAAGCTTCTGCTTTTTATTTTGGTAGATGGCTGGCACCTGGTTGTCAAATCGTTGCTCGAGAGTTTTTTATAAGGGAGTTGTAAAGCATGACGCCGGATGGTTTACTGAATATTGTGCAGCAGGCTATAATGATTATTCTGATCATGGTAGCCCCCATTCTTGGTTCGGGACTGGCCGTTGGCCTGACAGTCAGTATCCTTCAGGCAACAACCCAGATCCAGGAACCGACACTGGCATTTGTTCCTAAGATAGTTGCCGTGCTGGTAGCAATTATGGTTTTCGGAGGGTGGGTTTTTAGTAATGTTGTTCAGTTTACCCTGCAGTTATGGAGTGAAGGGTTGACCATGCTCTAAAGTATCCGGTTTACAGGGAGGAATCTCATTGGAAGGTCTACCGCCCATTGATCTGGAAAACTGGCTTCTTTATCTTTTAATCTGGGCTCGCCTGATGGGATTTGTTTTCCTGTTTCCTTACTTTAGCTACCGGGGCATACCTTTTATGATGAAGGTCTGGTTATCGCTTATTGTCGCGTTTTTAATTTTTTTCTCCATGGATAACCGCCCCGAACTGGCGATGAACAGTTCTTTGGAAATGATATTGCTGTTGGGTAAAGAGATCCTGACCGGTCTTGCCCTTGGCTACCTGGTTGTTTTAATGTTTTCACTATTTCTAAATGCCGGCCAGATGGTGGATCTAAAATCAGGGTTGATGTTATCCGGGGTTTTTGAGCCGCAATTTGGCAGCCAGGTTACCTTTATGGGCCAGTTTTATTACCTGCTGGCGCTGGTTTTTTATTTAACCCTGAACGGACACCATTATTTTTTAAAGTCTATGGCCGACAGCTTTATTATTGTTCCTATTGATGGGCCGTTCATGGGTAGAGGAATAAGTGAAGGGGTTTTGCATATCTTTGCTGATATGTTCGCCCTGGCTTTTCAGCTGGTAGCTCCGATCATTATTATCTTGATGATCATGGATATAGCTCTTGGATTACTGGCTAAGACAGTTCCCCAGGTTCATGTTTTTATTGAGGGACTTCCGCTTAAGATTGCTTTTTCAATGCTTTTGCTGGCTTTATTGCTGCCCATGTTTGGGGTGGTCTGGGAAAGTTTGCTTGATCAATTTGTAGGGTATTTTTACCAGTTTATGAGAGGGTGGTGAGAACGTGTTCTTCTTCTTTTATGAAGGAGGAGATAAAACAGAAGAGCCAACGCCGCACCGATTACGTGAAGCGCGCCGGAAGGGGCAGGTTTTTAAAAGCGTGGAGCTCAACTCGGCGATCAACATTGTTGGTGTAATGGTTCTCTTTGTCGTTTTCAGCGCCATGGCCTTCCGGGGCTTTGAAACTGTTTTCAGTATATTTATTGGTGATATGCTCAGCTTTCCCCTGACCGGGAGCAATGTGCAGGTTGTTTTCCAGGAAGCGGTAACCCGCTACCTGCTGATGGTGGCGCCAATTTTTGCTGTTGCCATTTTCCTGGGAGTTAGCTCTAACCTAATCCAGGTTGGGTTTCTTGCTTCAACCCAGCAGATGTCGCCCCAGCTAAATCGCTTGAACCCGGTCGAAGGGCTGAAGAAAATTTTTTCCAAAAAAGCACTCTTTGAAATGGTCAAATCGATTTTAAAAATAATCATCATCGGGGCTGTAACATATTTTTATATACGCAGCCAAATGGATACAATGCTTCTGCTGGTTAACCAGACGGCTGAAACCAGTCTTGGCGTTTACTGGAGAACCATGACAAATCTTGGGATTATTGTTGGCCTTGTTTTCCTGATAATTGCTTTTCTCGATTACCTTTTTCAAAGGCATGAATACAAGACCAGCCTTAAAATGAGCCGTAAAGAGATTAAGGATGAGTATAAACATCTTGAAGGAGATCCACTGGTAAGGGCCAAGATCAGAGAAAAACAGCGCCAGGTGGCCAGGGAACGCATGCTGCAGGATGTTCCTTCCGCTGATGTTGTTATTACCAACCCGACTGAACTGGCCATTGCCCTGATTTACCGTGAAGGGCAGGATCAGGCCCCCCGCGTGGTGGCCAAGGGAGCTGCTGTTTTAGCCCGGCGGATCAGGGAAATAGCTTCAGAACATGATATTGCTGTTGTTGAAAATCCACCGGTGGCGCAGATGCTCTGGAAACACACGGAACTCGGAGATGAAATTCCTATTGAACTTTACCAGGCAGTGGCAGAAATTCTGGCAACAGTATTTCAAGCCGGGGAAAAGAGAGCAATTTAACAGAAAGGTGACCTACAGATGGCGGTAACCGGAAGGGAGCAGTTTACAATTGGTTCACTCGGAAAAATATTTCGGGGCAATGCCGATATTGCTGCTGCCGTAGCTTTTATTTTTATTGTAATTATTATCATTATTCCTATATCAACCTGGATGCTCGATATTCTGTTAACTGTGAATATTGCATTTGGCTTGATTGTGCTACTGGTTACCCTTTTTGCCAGTGATACACGTGAACTGAATATTTTCCCATCGATACTGTTAACTGCAACACTTTTCAGGCTTGCCCTGAACATATCGTCAACCCGGCTGATCCTTTCCACTGCCGATGCCGGCTCGGTTATTCAGGCTTTCGGACAGTTTGTTGTTGCCGGCAATTACGTTGTTGGGATGGTTGTTTTTATCATTATCACCCTGGTCCAGTTTTTGGTAATCACAAATGGGGCCGGGCGTGTTGCCGAAGTTGCGGCACGTTTTACTCTTGATGCAATGCCCGGTAAACAGATGAGTATTGATGCCGATTTTAACGCCGGGTTGATTGACGAAGATACAGCTCGCAACAAGCGAAAAGACCTTCAAAAAGAAGCAGATTTTTATGGTTCGATGGATGGAGCCTCCAAGTTTGTTCGTGGGGATGCCATAGCCGGTATTGTTATTGTTCTGATTAATATCATAGGCGGGCTGGGGGTTGGAGTTTTACAACTCGGGATGTCTTTTGAGCAGGCTGCGTCCGTGTTCACCATATTAACTGTCGGAGACGGCCTGGTAGCCCAGGTTCCTGCCTTGCTTATATCAACCTCTGCCGGTATGCTGGTTACAAGATCAACAGCGGAAGCATCATTCGGTGAGGAAATGACCAGGCAGTTATCCGCGTTTCCAAAGGTTATCATGCTCGCATCGGTGATGCTGTTTTTTCTCGGTATTGTTCCCGGGTTGCCTTTTCTGCCCTTCTTCCTGCTTGCAGCAGGGGGAGGATTAGTCGCTTTTATTTTATTCAGGGAGAAGAAAATTGTTCAAGAAAAAGAGCTTGAACTGGCTGAGCAGGAAGTAGCAGAGACACCACCTGAACCGGATGACTTCAAAAATTTGCTCAAGGTTGAACTGATGGAGATAGAAATCGGATATAACCTTGTTGATTTGACAGATGAAAGGCGGGGTGGAAACCTGCTGGAAAGGATAACTGCTGCCCGTAAAAGAGCGGTTAATGAACTCGGGGTTATAATTCAGCCTATAAGGGTGCGTGACAACTTGCAGCTGGGCCCTTTCGAGTACCGTTTTAAACTTAAGGGTAATGAGGTAGCCAGGGGGGAAGTAAGGCCTGGACTCTTTCTTGCTTTGAACCCGGAAGGCGACCTGCCTTCTGAACTTGATGGTATAGCAACACAAGAGCCGACTTTTAATCTGCCGGCAGTTTGGATCAGCGAAGACCACAAGGCCAAGGCTGAAGCCCTGGGCTGCACGGTTGTTGATGCTTCCACGGTACTGATTACTCATCTTACCGAAGTGATTAAAAACAATGCCCATGAACTGCTCGGCAGGCAGGCAGTTAAGGAAATGGTCGAATCGATCAAGGAAAGTAACCCTGCAGTATTTGAGGAATTGAGCCCGGAAGTTCTTTCGCTGGCCGAGATCCAAAAGGTGATGCAAAACCTGCTTAAAGAAAAAGTGCCCCTGCATGACTTGGTTACCCTGCTTGAAGAGCTGTCCGACCAGGGGCGTATGACGAAGGATATAGATGCTCTGACTGAAGCGGCAAGGCAGGCGCTGCGCAGAACTATAACCGGGCAGTACATCAGCCCGGAAGGCAAGCTTGAGGTAGTAACAATTGATCCCAGGCTGGAAAAAGTTATTGCCGACTCAATTCAGTCAACAAGACAGGGCAGTTTCCCCGTAATGGAACCGGGGATGACCCAAAACCTTATTGATGGTATTGGCAATGTAATCGAAAGCCTGGCTCAAAAAGGTATAAGTCCTGTTTTGCTCACCTCACCGGCAATTCGTCTGCCTTTAAAAAGATTGCTTGATCGGTTCCATTTACCGGTTAATGTGCTTTCAATTAATGAAGTATTGCCCGAGGTAAGAGTAGAAGCGGTAGGAGTGATTAGGGATAATGAAAATTAGAAAGTACATGGCTGCCGATATGAGGGAGGGAATGTCCAGGATCAAGCAAGATCTTGGTCCTGATGCAGTTATCCTGCACAGCCGCAGTGTGCGCCGGAAAGGGCTGCGTGGCCTGTTTTCCCCGCCGCAGATGGAAATTATCGCAGCAGTGGATCAGAGGAAAGAACAATCATCGGCAAATGGAGTAATGCTGAAAAAGGTTATTGAAAAAGAAAAACAAATGTCTGCAATGGCCAAGGAGCTTAGTGAACTAAAGAACGTGGTCTCTGAACTTTCTGCTGTTTCCGCTGTGGATGATCACAATGGCTCAAAAGCGATGGTTATCCCTAAAAAGAAAAGTATCAATTACTGGCGTAATTACCTTGAACATCATGATCTTGATCCAAACCTGCTTGAAGAAATATTCAGTGAGGCTGAAACTGATGCTGCTGTTCCCGGCAGGATGAGTCACAGCCGTATGGCAGAAATATTGCGGGAGAAAGCAGCCAGAAAAGTATCCTGCATCAGTGGTTGCAGCTCCCGGTCACAAATTTTCATCGGGCCGACAGGAGTTGGTAAAACAACAACCCTGGCCAAACTGGCAGCGCGTTTTGCTCTTGAAAATCAGGAAAAAGTTGGTCTCATAACAATTGATCATTACCGGATTGGAGCGGTCGATCAACTGCGGACATATGCAGAGATAATGGATCTGCCCCTGGAAGTGGTGCTGGCGCCCGGTGATCTGTTCAAGGTTATGATGCGGCTTGAAAACTGCGACAGAATTCTTATTGATACCGCTGGAAGATCGACCGGTAGCGATGATCAACTCAATGATCTGGTTCCCTATATCGATATGCTGTTACCGGCCGATATTCACCTGGTAATCAGCGCTACAACCAGGCGCCAGGACGTGCTTTACATCGCTGAAAGGTTCAGGCGGCTTAAATATAACCGCCTTGTGATAACAAAGCTTGATGAAACGAATGCATACGGAAACCTTTTGAACAGCTATTATTATACAAAAACGCCTTTAATCTACCTGACCGACGGACAGAGGGTTCCTGAGGATATAAAGCCTGCCAGTGAAGTAGACCTGGCAGGGATGCTATGGAGGACCGGCTGATGATTAATGACCAGGCCGAACAACTGAGATCCGATGCCTTGCAGGCAGCTGTACAGGGCAACCTGGCCCAACGCGGCAGAAACTCTGCCGGGTGCCGGGTTATTGCTGTAAGCAGCGGTAAAGGGGGCGTGGGTAAGACCAGCCTGGTTCTTAACCTGGGCCTTGCCCTGGAGAAGAAAGGTTACCGGGTTATATTAATTGATGCTGACCTGGGTTTGGCCAACCTGGATGTTATGCTTAATGCAACACCAAAATATAACCTGAATGATGTTATTAAAGGTAGAAAAACAATCCACGAGATCATTATAAATGGGCCTCTTGATTTAAAAATTGTTCCCGGTGGTTCAGGGCTTTTTGAACTGGCCAACCTGGATCGGATTAAAAGACAGCATTTGATTGATCAGCTCTCCCTGCTGGAAAAAGAAGGAGATTTTATTATAATTGACACAGCTGCAGGTTTGTCTCGCAATGTAATTAGTTTTATTGCTGCTGCAGATGACTTTGTTTTGGTCACTACTCCTGAGCCGACTGCTTTAACAGATGCTTATGGTATGTTAAAAGTACTTGTGGAACAGGGCTTGAAAGAGAAAAGCAATGTGATTGTTAATTCAACTAAAAATGTTGAGCAGGGTTTAGCTACTTATAAACGCCTTAACAGGGTAGTCGGCACCTACCTGCCGTCGATGAAACTAAATTATCTTGGTGATGTGCGGCATGATTCTGCGGTCAGTAATGCGGTCCATAGTTTTTCTCCTTTTATGATTAGCCACCCCCGCAGTGCCGCATCTTTAGCCGTGAACCGGATTGCCTGGCGCATTGCTACCAACGGAGATGGCCGTTTCGTTGAGAACAGCAGGGTTGCAGGGTTTTTTAACCGTTTAAAACGAATGTTTGTAAATAACGGGGAGGAGGACTGTTACGGAGATGATGGAGCAGCTGCGCGTTGAAGATCACCTGCAGATTCTTAATGAACAGGAACAGGAATATTATATGACCAGAATCCGGGAAATTGGTAAAGACAGTTTTCTTATTTACGAGCCGGAATCAGGAGGGAAAACGCTTGATATGTCTGAACAGAGCAGCTGGCAGTTCTGTCTGCTCAGGGATGATGCCGTATATTTTTTTACCTCGCGGATTTTGGAGGTTAAGCGTGAAAGCGGGGGAAATTATTATGGGGTGAGTAAACCGGAATCAGTTCATCGTCAGCAAAGAAGAGGACATGTCAGAGTCCCCTGTCATCACAACCTGGTTTACTGGAACTGGGAAGATACAAATATAAATGGATTGCCCTCCCCGATTATGGCTACCCGTTCATCCGAACTGTGGGAAGATCCCCAGTGGATTGATGATTACCTGGAAAAGCTTGAAAAAAATCTTGCCGGTAAAAATGCTTTTACTCTTGATATGTCCGGTGGTGGGCTGAGGATGGTCACCCTTGAACCTCTTGAGAGACACGACCGGCTTCTGGTAAAAATAGTGCTTGAAAAACAAAAAGTAAAGCATCAGCTGCTCTTTGTCGAGGCTAAAGTAGTTCGGGTTGTTCCCTTGAATATTGGGGGTTGGAGGCGTTACCGTGTAGGGTTGAGCTTTATTAATCTTACCGAAAAAGTGCAGGAAAGGATTATCAGGTATCTTTTTACGATTATGCGTAAAAAGATTTAAGGAGAGAAGTCATTTGACTATGCGAGAGCGTAATGCTAAAAATGTTTACCGAGAGGCTGGCGCAGAATCGAGGGAGGAAACTATCACAAAGTTTTTACCTCTGATCAGAAAGCTTGCGTCTAAGCTCAGCATAGCTTTGCCTCCTTCCCTGGACGAAGAAGATCTGGTTGGTAGCGGTATTATCGGTTTGATTGAAGCGCTTGATAGGTTTGAACCTTCCCGCGGGGTTCAGTTTTCAACTTATGCAACCTGGCGGATTAAGGGAGCAATGATTGATGAAATCCGTAAAACCAGCCCGGCGCCCAGGTCATTTTTTAGCCAGTTTCGTCAGGTTAATCAGGCAGAAGAACAGCTTCGACAGTCCTATAATCGGGAACCAAGCAGGGAAGAAATAGCAAATCAGCTAGGATGGAGTGTGAATTCCGTGGAGCAGGTCTGGGCTAACTATAACTTGATGACTGTTGTTTCACTGGAAAAGATGATCATGTCCAATGACGGTGATGATACGCTGCGCCTGGAAGGGGTTATTTCGGCTCCCGATCTAACCCCC
This sequence comes from uncultured Syntrophomonadaceae bacterium, assembly GCA_964492615.1. Taxonomy (GTDB): domain Bacteria; phylum Bacillota; class Dethiobacteria; order DTU022; family DTU022; genus JAABTH01. The sequence continues at coordinate 11,576 of CAZBKZ010000033.1, forward strand.
GAGGAAATGCTTACCGATAAAGAAATGATTGAACGCCTGGCTGCTGCGATTGATCAGTTGCCTCAAAGAGAACGCCTGATGCTGGCCTTGTTTTATTATGAGGAACTGACCAAGAAAGAGATTGCCGAACTGATGAAAGTGTCGGCTGCACGAATATCCCAGCTGCATGCCAGGGCTATTGAAAGACTGCGCCAAACCCTGGCAGATGAAGAATAAGCACAGGAGCTGAAAGGAGTAAATCATGGCATATCTGATCGCAGGTTTATTGATTGGAATTACTTTTACACTTTTGTGGCAAAAATATTACAAAGGTATGCCTGTTTTTCAACTGTTGATGCAGCGCGAACTGGCATTGAACGGCCAGCTGGGCAGTATAACAGAACTCAAAAAAAAGTTGGATCAGATCGAAAAAAGATTGGATAACCTTGAATCAGATTTATCTGATGCGGTTGTCCGGGAAGAATATTCACCGAAACTTGAAATCGTTCCCGGGGTAAGAAGCGATAGTCAACGCGGTGGTGTAGCCAGGCCGGATAAAAAGCTGATTCGCGGGAAGGTCTTGGAAATGTGGGGCGAAGGCAGTTCCATAACTGAAATTGCCTCGAAGACCAGCCTGGGGCAGGGCGAAATAGAACTGATTATATCTTTGCAGGGTAATGGCTGACAAAAACAGCCGCCCTGTTTATTTCCGATGTTTACCAGCGATAACTTTAAATAATAATGAAAGGAGGTGAAAAGATGAGAGGATTATATTTAGCTGAGGGTGCAATGCTGGTTCAGCAGGCTCAGCTGCAGGTGGTCAGCAACAATATGGCTAACCTGAGGACTACCGGTTTTAAAAGGGATCATGGAGTGGAAACAAGTTTTGCCGAATGGATGGTCCATGAGCTGAGACCTGCACCGGGCACGGGCAGAGGAGGTACTCTCAGGCCGATTGGGACGATGGCCCATAACGTGGCCACCCAGGAAACGGTTACCTCTTTTTTTCAGGGACCGCTTGAAGTTACCGACCGCAGGCTGGATTTTGCCCTGGTTGGTAACGGATTTTTCCAGGTCCAGGGACTTGAGGATACACTTTACACCCGGAATGGAAGGTTTTATATTACCGATGATGGTATGCTTGTAACTGCTGAGGGTTACGAGGTTTTAGGTGAAGGAGGACCGATACAGATCAACTCCGATCAAGTTGATGCACAGTCTGATGGATCAATTTTTGTTGATGGTGTCCAGGTTGGTGTACTGGATATTGCAGTTTTCGGAGAAGATGCGTTAATAGAAAAATTCGGCTATAATTACTTTACAACTGATGCTGCACCGGACGGCGAAGCAGATTATGAGGTCTTGAACGGTTTTCTCGAAAATTCCAATGTTAGCCTTACCAGGGAAATGACTTCCCTGATGATGATTCGTCGTACTTACGAAGCGGCCCAGAAGATGATGATTACCTACGATCAGCTTCTTGATAAAGCTGCCAACGAGCTCGGTACTTCAGTATAAGCTGAAAATGCCGATAATAAAAGAGGTGAGAATTAATGAGCCGGTCGTTTTTTAATGCTTTCTCAGGGGTGGCCGCCCACCAGCGTTCTTTACAGCAGGTTGCTGACAATATGGCTAACCTGAACACCAATGCTCATAAAAGATCAGAAGTATCCTTTACTGAACTGCTCTATGGTGAACTGCAGGAAAAAAGGTATGCTGTTAATCCCCTGGCAGACAGACTGCCGCCGATAGCAGGAAAGGGAACCCACTTGTATCCGGTTACCCGTTTTTTTGACCAGGGTATCCTGCAGCTTTCCGATCGTCCGCTTGACCTGGCTATTGAAGGCAAAGGATTTTTCCGGATTTCCATGGAAGATGGTACAGAAGTATACACGCGAAGAGGTGCTTTTCTCCTTGATGACGATGGAAGGATAGTTACTGATCGGGGTGATTACTTAGATACCAACATAAACCTGTCAGGTTTAGCAGTCAGCAATGTTTCCATCAGTCCCGAAGGCAGGGTTTATATCCAGGAAGAAACAGGAGAAACCCGTGAGCTGGGGCAGATCAACCTTTATACGTTTGTTAACGAGGGAGGTCTTTCAGAACTGAGTGCCGGTCTTTTTGAGACGACAGATGCTTCCGGTGAACCGCAGGAAGGAACTCCGGGCAGCGAAGGTTACGGTCATCTAAGACAGTTTTTTCTTGAAGCTTCCAATGTTAACATGGCCATGGAAATGGTTCAGTTAATTGCCAGCCAGAGAGCGCTTCAGGCAAATGTACGCAGTTTGATAACCGCTGATGAACTGAAAGCATTAACATTACTGGTAAGAGGATAATAATTATTATCCAATGTAAAGGGTGGGAGGTGATATTATGGCAAAAGATGCTTTATCACAGTCGGAGATTGACTCATTGATTAATGCCCTGTCAAGCGGAGATCTGGAAGAAGAAAGTGAGCAGGTCAGTGATGATTACCAGACCTATGATTTCCGCCGACCGACAAAATTTTCAAAAGAGCAGATCAGGACTATGCAGATTATACATGAAAATTATGCCCGGTTAATGGGCAATTACCTGACCTCTTTTTTGCGGGTTCCCGTAAAACTTGAAGTTGTTTCTGTGGCCCAGGTTTCATATGAAGAGTTTATATTTTCTCTTCCGGTTCCGACCTTGATGACAATATTTAACATGTCACAGGAAATGGGGGTAGCCATGCTTGAAACAAACCCGACTTTTGTCTTTACCATAATTGATCTTCTTTTCGGAGGTGAAGGGAAACAGCCTGGCCGAATAAGAGAACTAACTGAAATCGAAATTTCAGTTATGCGGCAGATTTGCGAAAAGTTTCTTGATAACCTGGGTTATGCCTGGAAAGGGATCGTGCAGATGGAGCCCCAGATAGAAAGCATGGATACTAATCCCCAGTTTAACCAGGTAATTGCCTCCAGTGAAACTGTAGCCCTGGTATCATTTTCTGCCAATGTACAAAATGTTCAGGGTTTTGTTAACCTCTGCTTTCCTTTTATTGGCCTGGAGCAAATATTATCAAGCCTGACTGCCCAAAACTGGTTTAACCAGTTTCAGCAATCTACATCAAAAAATAAACCTGGTAATATTGAAAAATGTTTGCAGACTCCCGAAGCGGAAGTAAAGGCGGTCCTGGGAACAGCCAGGATCACTCTCGATGATTTTCTGCAGCTCCAGGAAGGAGATGTTTTGCCGTTGCGCAGAAGAAGAGGCGAGCCTTTGGAATTGTTGGTTGAAGGCAAGCCGATTTTTAAAGTGCAGCCGGGTTTAAAAGGAACACGTGTAGGTGTCCAGGTTATTGACTGGATTTCTGAAGAAGGCCGTTAAAGCGGGTGAATTAAATGGATAACGATAATTTACTGACCGAGGAAGAACTAAGAGCGTTACTGGACAACGATCCGGGGCGTGAAGATGATTTAAAGATGGATCTTAAGCTGAAACTGGTGCTTGATTTTCCCCTTGAAGTATCAGTTCGGCTTGGTGATGCCGAAATGACTGTCGGGCAGATCTTAAACCTCACCGTGGGAACAGTAATAGAATTGGACAGCATGGTGACCGATCCGGTCGACTTAAAAGTTAACGGAAAATCATTTGCCCAGGGAGAAGTTATAACCATTGGTGAAACATTCGGTGTGCGCCTCGATAACATCAGTAAACCCGAGGATAGAATTGAGAATTTGCGGTAATCAAACAGGAAAAACTAGAAACTGTTTTCCCCGTTTTTTTGAGAGGAGTGCAGCATGGAAGAGTTAAGCTCACTGGAAAAAGAAACAATAGGTGAAGTGGGTAATATATCGCTTGGCGCTTCAGCTACAGCTCTTTCTGTTATTCTGAACAGGGAGGTTGATATAACCACGCCTAAACTGGAACAGTTACATTTGTCCGATGTTCAGCGCAATTATCCAATTCCCTGTCTGGCAGTGGAGGTTAGCTATACGACCGGTTTGCAGGGAAGCAATATGTTGCTGATAAAGGAAAAGGACGCAGTAATAATTGCCGCAATGATGATGGGTGAGACATTTGAAGGAAAAGAAGGTCCCCTGAATGAGATTGAACTAAGTGCTGTCCAGGAAGCGATGAACCAGATGATGGGTTCGATGGCCACATCCATGTCAGAACTTTTCACAAGAGCTATTGATATAACTCCGCCGAAAATTGAGAGAATTGACATGGCTGAAGAGAAAATAATGTTTGGCGAATACAGTGATGAGGATTTGTTCGTTCAGGTCGAGTTTAATATAAAGGTCGAGGATATTATAAACAGTGTAATGGTCCAGGTGATACCGGTTGCTTTTGCCAGGCAAATGGCCGGATATCTTCTTGGAGAAGTTTCAGACTCAGCTTCTGCTTCTGCTCCCGAGGCAGATGCCGGAGCAGAAGCCGGTTCTGAACAGAAAAGTGATGTAGCTGCGGAATTTAACAATAATGCTGTGGAAGAGGCTATAATTGCCCCTACAGGACAGGAAGGGGAAGAACTGAGCGATCTTGAGAAAGATACCCTTGGTGAAGTAGGAAACATCTCTCTCGGTTCTTCAGCCACAGCCCTCTCACTTTTGTTAAACAGAAGTGTAGAGATAACCACTCCCAAAGTTGAAATAATTAAAGTAAAGGATATTCAAAAGAAATATCCCATTCCCTGTTTGCTGGTAGAAGTTGATTATATTGAGGGTTTAAGGGGCAGCAACGTACTTTTGGTTAAAGAAGACGATGCTCTGATCATAGCCGCTCTGATGATGGGTGAAGAAAAACCTAAAGATAAGGAAGATCCGTTAACTGAGCTAGAAATGAGCGCCGTGCAGGAAGCGATGAACCAGATGATGGGTTCAATGGCCACATCCATGTCGGAGCTCTTTATGAGAACAATAGATATTTCTCCTCCAAGAATGGAACTGATAGATCTTTCTGATGAAAGAGAAATGCTGGCAGACATGGATTCAGAAGATAGTATAGTTCATGTTGAATTTTCAATAAAGGTAGAAGATATGATTGACTCTGTAATGGTCCAGGTAATCCCAATGGAATTTGCCCGGGAAATGGCCGGTTACCTTTTAAAAGATCATTACGGCGAAGACGACTTAACCTCTCAGACGGTAAAAACACCGGCACAGAAGTCTGCTCCGCCTGAACCGGAAATCGTTGAAAAGGAAGAAATTAAACGTGAAATCCCGAGCGAAAAGGCAGCAGACAGGAAGCCTGCCAAGCCCCAGCCTTCTACGTCGGCACCGTTATTTAAGGGAATATCCGATCTGGACCTGGAAAAGCTTGACCTGGTCCGGGATGTTCCGATGGATATAACTGTTGTACTCGGAACGACCAGGATGCCCCTGGGAGGGCTATTTGCTTTAGACAAGGGCGGTACAGTTGAACTGGACTGTAACGTTAACGATCCGGTGGAAATTATTGCTAATGATCGTTTGCTGGCCCGGGGTGAAATAGTAATGATTAATGATCAACTTGGTGTTCGTATTACAGAAATACAATTTGAAGAAGTGCTTGACCAGTACAATGTTTAACTTCTTTTAGATGAAAAAAAATGGTATTTTTATGCGGGGAGGTTCAGAAAGATGGATGTATCGCAATATGCCGAGCTTTTTCAGGCTGAAGCCGGGGAATATATGCAGGTGTTAAACCAGTGTCTTCTTAACCTTGAACGGGATCCACAGGATCGTGAAGAGCTTCTTGAAGCTTTCAGGGTTGCCCACAGCCTTAAAGGAATGGCGGGCACCATGGGTTATCACCATGTTACAGATATCGCCCACGGTCTTGAGAATTTCATGGAAGGTTTTAAAACAGGTGAACAGGAACCTTGCCCCGATCTGCTCGATATTCTGTTTGAAGCCGTTGATCTACTCCAATTATCGCTGGAACATCCCGAGGAGTCGCCTCCTGAAGATGTTGAAAAATGGAACGCCCTGCAGGTTAAAATGAATAATTATAAAGAACAGGGTTCAGTTGTCTTACCGGTTGAAGAAACAGGCGGAGAGACCGTTGCTGATCAAATTACCTTAGGGGTTATGGACCGCGAGATTCTTCGGCAGGCAGAAGAAAAAGGGCAGATGCCAACCAGGGTAACAATAACCCTCAAACGGGAAGCCTTGATGAAGTCAGTTAGGGTTTATATGATTTTTAAAGTATTGGAGGAGCTAAGTGAGGTTGTTACTTCATCCCCTCCGATGGCTGACCTGGAAGAAGAAAAATTTGAACAATCCTTCCATGTTTTGCTGGTTCCACACGAGAATAATACGGCAGCGGTCCAGGAAAAAGTAATGCAGATCACCGATGTTGAGAGTGTGGAGGTTTCGACCTGGGCAGAAGAGCAATCTGCAGAGGACTCATCCGGTGAAATCAAAGAAAGTGCTCCCGTGGTCCCCGGAACCGATACTGTAGATACGCCTGCAGAGGATGATACGACTGGAGAAGGTGTTAGGGAAAGCGATAAACCCGTTGGTAAAGCTGTTGGCAGTCAGGCTGATGAGCAAAGCCAGGTTGCCAAGGCAGTTGACAAAATGGTCAGGGTTGAGACTCAGAAGTTGGATGATCTGGTTAACCTGGTGGGTGAAATGGTAGTAGCAAGGACCAGGATAACCGAAATTGGACGCGGTTTTAGCGAAGACCTTGATAATTCCATTGATCAGCTAAAAAGGTCAATTACCAACCTTCAGGATACGGCCATGGGTTTAAGAATGGTCCCCATTAAGCAGGTTTTTGAACGCTTTCCACGAATGGTGCGCGACTTATGCCGGGGTAAAGGAAAGAAAGTTCAGTTATATATAAGCGGTGAAGAAACAGAACTTGATCGTTCGATCATCAACCGTCTATCTGATCCACTGGTCCATCTTCTACGCAATTCATTCGATCATGGGATTGAAACACCTGAAGAAAGAACTAATAAAGGCAAAAATGAAGAAGGATCAATCTATCTCAGTGCCTGTCATGAGGGCAATCAGGTTGTTATTATGGTTGAAGATGATGGGGCGGGGATTAACCCGGATAAGGTGGGGGAAATTGCTGTTCAAAAAGGTGTTATCAGTAAGGCAGAGTTAAACCAGCTCACTGATGAGGATAAAATTAACCTGATCTTTTTTAATGGGTTTAGCACTTCAGCCGAAATTACTGATGTTTCCGGCCGCGGAGTGGGCATGGATGCGGTAAGAAACAGTATTGAATCGCTCCATGGAACAGTCGAAGTGTTTAGCGAAATTAATGTAATGACCCGTTTTGTATTACGGCTGCCTTTGACTCTCGCCATTATTAAAACGCTGCTGGTAAAATCACTGGATCAATTTTATGCAATTCCGGTTGAAATAATTAAAGAGAATGTATATCTTGACCGGAGTGAAATTAAATCGATTAAGGGTAACCCCGTTGTTAACCTGAGGGGAGATGTTATTCCACTTTATTCACTGAGCGGCCTGCTCGGTTTTGGTCACAGTGATTTACCTGAAGGAGAATGTTCGGTGGTTATAGTTGAAGCGGCGAGTAAAAAAGCCGGCTTTGTTGTAGATGAACTCGTTGGTCAGCAGGAAATCATGATTAAATCGCTGGGCAGTTACCTTAAAGGGTTAAAAGGTATTGCCGGAGCGACAGTTCTTGGCGATGGCAGGGTTACCTTGATTATAGATGTAGCCGGTCTTTTAAGTGAAGGGAGGGAGTATATTGAGCAAAACTGTACTGGTAGTTGACGACACAGCTTTTATGAGGATGACGTTGAAGAACATGTTGGAAAAAAATGGGTATGAAGTAGTCGGTGAGGGTGAGGATGGCTTAAAAGGGGTAGAATTGTATAAGCAGTTGAAGCCATCACTGGTAACAATGGATATTACCATGCCTAATATGGATGGTATCACGGCAATTAAGGAGATAATTAGTTTTGACCCTGAGGCTTCGGTAATAGTGGTCAGTGCAATGGGGCAAAAAAGTCTTGTTATTGAAGCCCTGAATGCCGGAGCGAAAGACTTTGTCGTTAAACCATTTCAGCCGGATCGGATTGCGGAAGCACTTGCCAAAGTCGGAGGTTGATAATAAACTGTTTATTATTTGCTGTCCAGGCAAATATGCAATACTTAGTGGAGGTAGTAAATGGATACTGTTCATGTAAAAATAGCCGATCTCGCTGTTCAAAAAGGTCAGGGAGTGCTGGTTACATTCGGGCTTGGTTCCTGTGTTGGCATAGCCCTATATGATCAGAAGGTGAAAATCGGCGGCCTGGCGCATATATTGCTTCATGACAGCACTAAATTCATTCGCCCGAATGTCACTGATGTAAACCCGGCAAAATTTGCCGATACTGCTATCCCTCATATGCTAGACATGATGGTTAAAATGGGAGCCCAGAAGAGTTCTATAATTGCTAAAATCGCTGGTGGAGCCAGTTTGTTCAACTTCAAATCGGAATCGGGAAATGTTGGCGATAAGAACATTGAATCTGTGCGTTCAAAGTTGAAAGAACTGGGCTTAAGAATAGTTTTCGAGGATGTAGGGGGCAAGCATGGCCGCACGATGCGTCTGTTTGTTGATACTGGGGAAGTAACTATCTCAACTGCCGGCAAAGGAGCACTTAAGAGTTGAAAATAATTAAAGTTTTAGTAGTTGATGACTCTGCTTTAATGCGCAGGGTTATTTCTGATATTATTGCCGAACATGATTCTCTGGAACTGGTGGCAACAGCCCGTGATGGCCTGGATGCCCTGAAAAAAATTGAATCTAAAAGGCCGGATGTTGTCACGATGGATATTGATATGCCCCGCCTGGATGGGCTACAGACTCTGTCAATGATCATGGCTAAACATCCTCTCCCCGTGATTGTTTTAAGCAGCCATACTGTATCCGGCAGTGAGAGTACTCTGAAGGCGCTTGAAGCAGGAGCTGTAGATTTCCTGCCAAAGCCGTCTATGAGGTCCCTGCAGGAATCATTTGCAGAATTACGGGATATACTGCCATCAAAAATTATTGCTGCTGCTTCAGCACAAGTTGACCTTATAACGGAAACGAAACAAAGTATTCAGATTGAACCGCCTGCCAGGCCCCCTGTAACAGCGGCTCCTGCAGACGAAAAAGCGCGGGTTGTTATTGCTGTGGGCGCTTCGACCGGAGGGCCGAAGGCACTGGAAACATTTTTCAGCAATCTGCCGGCAGATTTGCCGGCAGCATTATTATTGTCGCAGCATATGCCTCCCGGGTTTACATATTCATTTTCACAAAGGCTTGATTTAATGTCTCAACTAAAAGTAAAAGAAGCAGAAGAAGGAGACAGGCTGCTCAGGGGTCATGCTTTTATTGCGCCCGGCAACTACCACATGATTGTAAAGGACGGGGCAATTAAACTTGATTCCGGGCCGAAGGTAAACTATGTAAGACCTTCAATCGATGTTATGTTTCATTCATTACGCAACATCAACCAAAAAGTACTGGTAGTAATCATGACCGGAATGGGCAGGGATGGCGCTGATGGCGCCCAGGTTTTAAAGAAGAGTAAAGGCGATACTATTATAATTGCCCAGGATCCGGCAACGGCATTGATCTCCAGCATGCCGGAAGCTTTAATCAGAAGTGTCCCCTGTGATGCCATAGTTCCACTGGAGAAACTTGCTTCTGAAGTATCCCGTTTCGTGAGGATAATGGTTTAACCCTGGATGCATATCCTTAATAGTGAGACTTCTTGGTCGATATATGATAATGAAAGGAGAAGTGTTATTGAAAGCAAATTGGGATTTTGCTAAATTTAAAAAAGAATTTTACTCCTTTACCGGGCTTGATTTGGAGAGCTACAAGGATAAGCAAATGGAAAGAAGGATTAACCAGTTAATCACCCGGGAAGGATATGCTGACCTTGCTACATTCTTTGGGGCATTGAAAAACAGCAATGATGTGCTGCATAAATTTTATAACTATTTAACCATTAATACGTCCTCGTTTTTCCGTGATACTAAAATTTATGATTATATAGAACAAAAAGCACTGGTAAACCTTTTAAGGAACCATGAACGCCTGACTATCTGGAGTGTTGGATGCTCACATGGGGAGGAACCTTATACTCTTGCCCTGATACTGGATCGGCTCAAAGCTATGCATCGAGTTAAAATATTGGCTAGCGATATAGACGACAAAGCCCTGGAGATGGCCAGAGAAGGGCGTTACGTTAAAAATCAATTAGATAAAGTGCCTCCTGAAATATTAAGCGCTGCTTTTACGGAAAAGGATAACGCTTATTATATTGATGCCCGCTATAAAAAAGTAATCGAGTTCAACAAAAAAAATTTTCTTGATCCAATATACAGTAATATGCCATCACTGCAGATGGCTTTGTGCCGGAATGTTTTTATTTATTTTAAAACTGAGGTTCAGGAGTGGATTATCGACCATGTTTCCCGCCTGATTGTTCCTGGAGGTTATTTTATTATCGGCAGCGCTGAGTTTATAAATAAGCCGGAAAGATTTAAACTTGAGAGACAGATACCCTCGGTTTACCTGAAACAGCCCTGATAAGCCTGATCGGAGGATCTCATGTTTGCGAGACGAAGGTTGACCTTTATAATATATATGCTGACCCTGTCAATTATTTTATTGACTCTTAGTGGTGAAGGGTCGGCTTTTTTGGAACGCCTTAGAAATTTTAGTGGAGATAAAAAAGTAGAGAACGCTTTAGAGATCACCTCTTCCCGGACTGAGAGAATCCTGATGGAAGGGACCCCCTGGGAGACAGAACTGATTATTGTAATTTCTCCCCATGAAGGGCCGACTATAATGGTTGTCGGTGGTATTCATGGCGATGAACCAGCCGGTTATATGGCAGCCGGCAGCATCGCTTCCTGGGCTATTGATCGCGGTACACTGTTGGTTTTGCCTAATGCCAATGTTCCCGCAATATCCAATCGCAGCAGAATGGCTCCCGGAGACAGCGATTTAAACCGCGCCTTTCCAGGCAACCCAGGGGGCAGTGGAGCAGAACAGCTGGCAGCCGAAATATATTCGGTGATGATTGAATATGAACCGTCATGGGTAATAGATCTGCATGAAGCTGAAAATTTTGAACGTGAACTAAAAGGTGCCCTGGGACAGACCTTTATTTACCCTGAAAATTCTGTTTCCGAAGATATAGTTAAAGAACTGCTGACATCTGTCAATCGTACAATGATTATAGATGAGTATAGCTTCATACTTCTGCGTGGAATGGCGCCGGGAAGTGCCATAGAAGCTGCCAGCCAGCTGGGCGCCGATGCCCTGATCATTGAAACCTGCATAAGAATGTCTCTTCATGAAAGGGTAAAAATTCACCGGCAGGTTGTTAGCTCGCTCTTATACCTGCTTGATATAACTGTTTATTAAGCAGGAGGAGGCGATGGTATGGACAGCGGTATTCTTAATGCACTTTTTCGCGATCCTGTTCTGAACCGCCTGGCAGTGTCGGAAGCAGCGACAGGTAAACCGGCTTTGCCTGAATCTGTAGTAGCCAGGGTTACTGCTATGAAAGGCGATCTGGCCATGCTTCGTTGGCAGGGAGGCAATTTCAGCGCTTCTCTTAATGCCGCGGTTACCCCGGGAGAAACCCTCCTGTTAAAATATAACGGAGTCAAAGAAGGCCGGTCTCACTACCGCATAATGGCTCGATTTCCGGTAGGTGCAGATCAGGCCCAGGGTCCTGCCAGGGAAACCGGAGAGCCCTTCTTGTTTGGTTTAATGCCGGCTGAAACAAATAAAAAACATTCTACACCGGCTTTGGTTCGTTTTATGCCCGATCAGGGGAAAAAAAACGAAGCATACGATAGCAGGGAGCCACTTCTTGAAATATTCCTGGATACAGAAAACTTCGGTCTTGTCCTGATCCAGTTTTTCTTTCTCCAGAAAGACAGACTCGAATGTCAATTCGTCGTTGAATCTCCGGAAGCCGGTAAGGCATTGCAATCTGAAGCAGAACGCTTGATAGCCGAAGCCGGCGGAGGAAATAGAAACCAAAGCAATGAACCACTGCGCTGGTCAGTCGGGAACCTTCGACGAACCATATCGGAGGTGCTGGCCCAGGGAGGATTAAATCTCAACAAGAGAGTTTGAGAGGGTGCATCTTTTGGCCGAAGAAGATAAGAATAATCCCAAAAAAGATATTCGCCGGGCTGTTGCCCTGCATTATAAGCCTGAACAGAAACAGGCTCCGACAATTGCAGCTTCCGGAAAAGGTTGGCTGGCTGAACGCATTATCACCCTGGCCAAAGAAAACAATGTTCCGGTTATAGAAGATACAGCACTGGCTAAAATGCTCGGCAGCCTTTCCCTGGGAGAAGAGATCCCGAGAGAATTATATGAAGCAGTTGCAGCAATATATGCCTTTGTAATGGAAGCTGACCGCCGGCAGGGATAAGCGCTGAGCATGGCGAAGTAAGCAAGTGTCACATCTTAACAGTTCAGAAATAGGGCCGATAATAATATAAAACACCCAACCAGGTTGATCTCTATTTATACATATTATTAACAGTCTATAGCGAAGCGCTGAGTGGAGGAGGTTTATTATGGCGGAGTTAGGGAGAGATGGTGAGACACAATTAGTGGTGTTTGTTCTTGAGAACGAAGAATTCGCCTGCAATATTTCAGATGTGCGTGAAGTGCTAAAAATGGTCAGGGTAACACCGCTTCCCCGGTCGATTGATTTTGTTGAAGGTGTAATTAACCTGCGTGGAGAGGTTATACCGGTTATTGATCTCCGAAAGCGCTTTAATCTTGATGATGTTGAGCGGACCGATGACAGCAGAATTATTATAGTTGAAGTTGAATCCAGAATGGTGGGGTTGATTGTTGATTCAGTCAGCGAAGTGATCAGAATGGTTAACGAAAACATTCAGGATTCTCCTGACCAGGTAGCCGGTAGGCATACTGATTTAATTATGGGTGTGGGTAAACTGGGAGAAAGGCTGCTGATTATTCTAAACCTGGGTAAAATTCTCTCCACAGAAGAGCAGATTGCCCTTGATGATATTTCAGATGCAGGACGACAGGTAGTTGGAGATATTTAGTCAATTATTAACAGGAAAAAAATGAAGGATTTTGAAGGTCTCCCTCGAATTAGTATATTTACGGCTTTGAGAGGGAGACCGTTTTAATTTGTACTTGTCTGGATAAGCCATGTTCATCATTAATTTCGGGAGGTACTTCTGTGAATATTTATTTGGCCAGGCAGCCTATATTTGACCGGCGGCAAAAGGTTATCGCCTATGAGCTACTTTATCGCGCCGGGGAAGAAAATTATAATCCCGAAGAAGACAGCGACCTGGCTACTTCTGAAGTTATCTCTAACAGTTTCTTAAATATCGGCCTGGAAAGGATTACCCGGGGGAAAAAAGCTTTTATTAATTTTACAAAACACTTGCTTGACGATGAAGTGGTGCTCTTACTTCCCAGGGAACTGGTTGCTGTCGAAATTACAGAGGATATTGAGCCAGACCAAAAAACAATAAATATCTGCCAGAAACTGCATAAAAAGGGTTACAGCTTGATTCTTGATGATTTCAATATGGATTCGAAATGTATGCCGCTGCTTGATGTTATTGATATTATCAAGGTTGATTTCCAGGAAACCAGCGAAGCAGATAGAATTAAAATACTGGATTTTTTCGAGAACAGCAATAAAAAGCTGCTTGCAGAAAAGGTTGAAACAGCCCGTGAATATGGTGAAGCGATGGCCGGAGGTTTTGACTATTTCCAGGGCTATTTCTTTTGTGAGCCTGCCATAGTAATAGGCAAAGATATACCAAGCACAAAACTGCAGAATCTACGTCTTTTGCAGGAGATCTATAAACCGGAAATGGATTTCGACCAGGTTGAAAGATTAATTAAACAGGATCCCTCACTATCATACAAGTTGTTGCGCTTTATCAATTCAGTAGCTTTTCCCGTCAGGTTTCCAATACGCTCAATCAGGCAGGCCATTGCCCTGCTAGGTCAACAGGAGATGATTAAGTGGGCTTCTCTGGTAGCGTTGCGCAATGTAGGGTACGACAAACCCGATGAACTTCTGGTTACCGCTGTTTCCAGGGCAAAGTTCTGTGAATCAATGGCTGGCGCAACGTCTTTACAGGAACGTAGCGCCGACCTGTTTTTAACAGGGCTTTTTTCACTGCTTGATACTTTCCTTGATCAACCGATGGGTGATATCCTCAGGGAACTACCGCTTGATGCTGACATTAAGAAGGCTTTGCTTGGCGAACATTGTGACTTTTATAAAATTCTCGAACTGGTGCAGTTGTATGAAAAAGGGGCCTGGGATAAAGCTTTTGAGATTGCCCGTGACAACTATAGGCTCGATGAAGTTGAGATTATGTCTTTTTACCTGGAAGCTCTTGAACTGGCAGACCTGGCCTGGAAATAAATTTAACTAGCCTGGAGAGGGTGAGGTTTTGATTAACGAAGCTGAAAAAAAGGTATATGACTATCTTGATGCGTTGAACATTGAATATGCGCGGCACGAACATCCTCCTGTCTATACGGTAGAAGAAGCAAATCAATACTGGCAGGGAATTGAAGGCGGACATGCCAAAAACCTTTTTTTACGTAATAACAAGGGAAATCAACATTACCTGGTTGTGTTGGAGGAGACAAAAACGGCCGATTTGAGAAGCTTATCAGAAAAATTAGGGACAAGTAAATTAAGTTTTGCCTCTGAAAGGCGTCTGAACGAACATCTCGGACTTGAAACCGGGGCTGTTTCACCTTTCGGATTAATTAACGATACCGGAAAGTCTGTTACAGTAGTTATAGACAGAGATCTGTCAGAGCATGAAAAAGTAAACTTTCATCCCAATGTTAACACTGCAACTATTACACTGAACTACAAGGATTTTATTAAATTTTTAAAGTACTGCGGCAATGAGGTGGTATCTCTTTAGGGAGGTTATACACTGTTGAACCGGTTAAAAAGCATCCAGGGCTTTCTGCAGCAGGTTACAGAAGCATTTGCCGGTGTCGTCGATATAGAAATAGGAGTTATCAGCAAAGACCTTGAAGTAATTGCAGGAAGTGGATATTTTGAAAAAGAAGTTGGAGTCGTCTATGATGAAGGATGCATGACCTCCAGGATCATGTCCGCTCCGGGAAATGAATCGATCATGGTGGAAAACACCTCATATGCTGTTTGCTGTGCTGATTGTGATCATGCAAGCCAATGCGAAGTATTGGCTTTTTTAATGCGTCCGATCATCTACGATGGTCTAAAAATTGGGACCCTCTCTCTGCTGGCCCTAAACGAAAAACAGCGGCGCAAGTTGGTTAACCACCATGATAAAATGCTCGATTTTCTTAATAAGCTGAGCAACATGATAGGCATCAGCCTGAATGAAAAGCGAATGGAAATTAAAGTTACCAGTTTGATGAACCAGTTCAGGGATGTCATTAATTCAGTTTATGAAGGTATTATTGCAATAAACATAAATGGCGAAATAAATAATATAAACCAGGCCGCAGAAAAAATGCTTGGCTTCGAAAGAGGTACCAAAAAAGGAGAACACATTAATTCGCTTTTTCCTGATTTTGATCTTGAACAGGTTGTTAATGCAGAATCGGGAACAGGAGCATACAGGTATTACAGCAAAGAGCTAACTTATAAAAACAGGAAAAGCAAAGAGATTGTTCTTTTATACCACATTACTCATATGTATGAGGAAAAGAATATATCCGGTGCCGTTCTTTCTTTCAGGCTCAAAGAGGATGTGGAAGAGATGGCCAACCGGATTGTAAAAGAAAACAAGAAGACTACATTTTCAGGGATCATTGGTGCCAGTAACCAGATAACCGAGATTAAGAAAAAAATGAAAAGAATTGCTTCCACTGATTCAACTATACTAATCCGTGGTGAAACCGGTACAGGAAAAAGTGTTTTTGCCAGGGCTATACATGAAGAAAGCCCGCGGCGTAAGAACCCTTTTGTGGCCATCAGCTGCGCTGCAATTCCTGCTCCCTTACTGGAATCCGAGTTGTTCGGTTACGAGGAAGGAGCGTTTACCGGAGCGCGTAAAGGCGGTAAACCGGGTAAATTTGAACTGGCCCACGGTGGTACAATCTTCCTTGATGAAATAGGCGATATGCCATTGGATTTCCAGGTCAAACTGCTTAATGTAATTGAAAATAAAACTATTGCCCGTATTGGCGGGGTTTCGTTTCGCGACATTGATGTCCGGATTATTGCCGCCACTAACCGGGATCTTGAAGAGCTGATCGGGGAAAGCAGGTTCAGGGAAGACCTCTATTATCGTATAAATGTTATTCCCTTTATTCTTCCCCCGCTTAAGGAGCGAAGAGATGATATTTTACTTTTAATGCACCACTTTTTAGATTATTATTCAAGACGTCTTAGTAAACAGATCATTGGATTCAGGCAGGATGCCAGGGAAGCGCTGCTGTCTTATCCTTGGCCGGGAAATGTGCGTGAGCTTGAGAATGCAGTTGAATATGCCGTAAACATTGAAGCTGATACAAAGATTAGCAGGAACAGCCTTCCTGATAAAATAACAAGGAGTCTGAGCCGGGGCGACTCCGGCAGTCTGGAAGATTTAACTTCCCTGGAGAGCAAGGCTATTTTGGCAGCACTGAAGAAATATGGAAACAGTACCTGCGGAAAAGAAAAGGCAGCATCTGCCCTTGGAATCAGCAGGGCAACTCTGTATAGGAAACTGAAGAAACTCGACCTGAATGTTTCTTGATATGAGAAAAAGTATCAGAATGAGAAAAACCTATTAAAACCTTTTGGTGTTAAACTTCACAAGTATTTAAATATTCACAAATATCATATTGAGAAAGTTTTTGCCGCCGTAATTCAGGCGGTTTTTTTATATTGCTTTAAAACAAGGGTTGGGGGGTAACATCTGTCACTTTTTGTTCTATGGCATGAATATTGCTTTAATTAAGGTAAGTGTACTATATAAAAGTGAAAGTTTTAATAAACTCTTTTATATGGGGCTATTTCAAGAAAATATATACAAGAAAGGGGATGATTAATGCAGTTTGTTGTATCAAGCTTCAAATACTAAGAAAGAAGGAGGTTTGATTCTTGAACAACGGAGGTAGTTTTTTTACTAAACCAACATTTCTGATTGCTTTACTGGTTATCCTTGTTTTCGTTATCTTTGGTGTGGCTGCTCCAGATTCATTCGGTGCGGCAACGAGCGCTGCTTTTGATTACATGGTATCATCCTGGGGCTGGTCGTTTATCCTTGGTGGCAGCGTGTTTTTATTTTTGGTTGTTTTTTTATTGCTCAGTCCGGTTGGTGAAATAAAACTGGGTGAAGATGACGAGAAACCGGCTTATAAAAATGAAGCCTGGTTTGCCATGCTCTTCAGCTGCGGGATGGGTATCGGCCTGC
>CAZBKZ010000034.1:0-25097 GCA_964492615.1 uncultured Syntrophomonadaceae bacterium
TTTACCTCCATTTGTTGAGTTTTAGGGGCAAAAGATTTTTTATCGCCTTGCTGTGCTACTTCGAAAATTCGATTGTCGGCTTTCTGTAACATTTTTACAATTAATGACAATCATAATTATATCAATTGCTTTAAAAATTCACATTAAGCCCACTCTTTTAAATTATACTATAAATGTGTGAAGCATCATAATATAACAGTGCTTATTCATTCATGCTTGAACTGAGATCATGAACTTGTTTGGGAAGAGCGGGTCAAAATAATGAAATATGATCAAGGATATGCTTAATTGATGAAGAATTAGTAAAACAAGGAGGTGTTTTATATGTCTAAGGATGCTCATAAAGAGAAAATTGAAGCCCAATTAAGAAAAATGCAGGCGGAGATTGATAAGTTGAAAGCAGAAGCAGAAGGCAAGAGTGCAGATGCTAAAGAAAAATATCAGGAAAAGATAGAAGGGATGGAACAAAAAATGAAACAGTTTGCGGCGCAGGCAGAAGCGGCGAAAGATGTTGGCGAGGAAAAACTTAATGATGTTAAAAAAGGTTTGAAAGGAATGACTGATAAGTTCAAGTAGCATTGATTGAATATCAGGAGACAGGATTGTTGACAGCCTTCAAGCAGCTAAGTGGTGCCTGGCATTCCAGGTGAGGTCTGTAAAAGGATTCGCCTAAATGAAAATAAAATGAAATATTCAGGCTTAATTTTTTTGGTAATGATTGTTTATATTTAGCAGAAAAATAAATATCTTTTTATAAAGCCTAGTGAGCATAAGCCGCTGCTCCTTGCACAACGCGGACTATCTCAAGCATTCTCCATGCAGATTTTTCACCTGGAATGCTGAGACTTTTGACATCATTCATGAGACGGAACATCCAAGGCTGGAGAAACTAAAGATCAGTATCTGATCAAACTGTATTGGCCTAATTGCACCTGATATTTACAAGCAATTAGCACGTCGAAACACCAATAGATCCAAAATCTTCATAAATACCGCAGCTGTCCGGTTTTAGCAGATTATTTAGTTATGATTTCAGATAATCACCCATTGAGAGTATTAAATTCTGTTATAATAAAAGAATGAATTATGGGAATATATAAAATAATTCGAGGGAGGGATTGTTGATCATGGCAATCAAGTTATCGGAAAAAAACCGGCTTCTGATGATTAGATTGTTGATGGTGATAGCTGCTTTAATTCTTCTTGTTATGCTGTTTATGATCAGTCCACTGCGAAATATTGTTTTTCCGTCCCAGAGAGAACAAGATATTGCCACGGAAGATGATTCCGGCGTGCTGCCTGAAGAAAGTGAGGCAGATGGCGGCTATACCGATGATACCACTGGTGGTGGCAGTGAAGATGGTACTGCAAGTGGTATAGTTGAACATACCGACAGCGAGGGCAGTTCTGCAGACAGAGAGGATGGTGGTGTTGCCGACGTGACGGTTATAAATAGACCACCGGTAATTGAAGTATTTATAATCGGCCCTGTTAATGTTATGAGTGCGGTAAGAAGCGGGGAGGCAATACCGATAACTTTTGAGGAGAAACCGTTTTGGTTTACTGTTAATGCTTCTGATCATGAAGGGGAAGCAATTGATTTTGAGATTAATTTCAGCCATGGATTGATCGATAACATGGTGCGGCCTGATGATAATACAGTTCAATTTATTTGGGTTAGCCCCCCCAACAGTGAAGGTATTGTTGACACAATAGTAAATGCCACTGTTGAGGTTACGGCTGTTGATTTTTCGGGTGGAAGAGATAGGGCTGTAATAAATCTGGCAATGACCCCTGAAAGCAGTGAGCATGCCGGTGAAACTGCTGATCTGAGTGGTGTTTTTTCGGTAGCCCAAACTTACCGTTCCCCAGCCCATTCAGATCAAAGCGGTTATGTAAATTCAGCCGGTGATGTCAGAACAGGAACAATAATAGTTGGTGACGACGATAGCAACAGGCAGTACAAGGGTTATTTAACCTTTAGCCTGGCAGGCATAGCCGGAATTCCCCCCGACAATATAAACAGTGCTCAGATCATTTTTAATGCCATCAATAAATCGGGTGCTCCTCAAACAATTGGTGAGTTTGTTGATTTTAAAATTTTTAATTACGGCTCAACACTGGATAGCGGTGATTTTGCTGTTGGTGGAAATCGTTTCATGATGATTGGTACAGGATTTTTCACAGGCGGTTCAACCGCGGAGGGTTCACTGGTGCATGAACTGCGCAGTATTCAGGCATCAGGCGGCACAACGCTTCAGGTTAAAATAGGTTTGGATGCAACTACTAACAACAATAATGTCTGGGATATGTTCCAGTTTAATCCCGGGAATGTAGAGCTTGTGATTGATTACCTTGAATAAATATAGATTTCAGCATTCGTTAAAAACGCTTGACAATTCTGATCAGGTGCTGTAGATTATAAAAACATAATCTTAAACTGTTGATTGAGAAGAGTACATACAGCAGCTTGTTTTTTAGAGAGTTGCCGGTGGTGAAAAGGCAATAAGCAGCGTTGTATGGAATGGGCTCATGAAGGTGGTAGGAAGGTCTCACAACGAGGCTGGTAATGACCAACGGGATTTCCGCCCGTTATCAAGGGAATTCGTATGATGGTACGAAAATGAGTGGATGCAATTGCATCAATTTAGGTGGCACCGCAGAGGTGATAAGCTTTTGTCCTATAAAACAGGGCAAAAGCTTTTTATATTTAAAGATTTGAAATTAATAATCATAACCGGGGAGTGTGTGGCATGAAAAAGGGAAGATTCGGCATTTTTGGAGGGCAGTACATACCGGAAACGCTGATTAAACCGGTACAGGAACTCGAGGAGGCGTATGAATATTATTCAAATGATCTTGATTTTCAGAGTGAGCTGAATGGGTTGCTTAAAAATTATGCAGGCCGGCCATCACGTCTATACTATGCGGAACGAATGACCGGGGATTTGGGGGGGGCAAAGATCTATCTTAAAAGGGAAGATCTGAACCATACAGGGTCACATAAGATCAACAATGTTCTGGGGCAGGTTTTGCTGGCGAAGAGGATGGATAAAAAAAGAGTAATTGCCGAAACAGGGGCAGGTCAGCACGGGGTTGCTACCGCAACAGCTGCGGCTTTGATGGATATGAACTGCGATATCTTTATGGGCAGGGAAGATATGGAGCGCCAGTCTTTAAATGTTTATCGCATGGAGCTGCTTGGTGCTACTGTTCATCCGGTAACCAGCGGCACGATGACTTTAAAAGATGCGGTTAATGAAACAATGCGTGAGTGGACGACACGTATTGACGATACTCACTATGTTCTTGGCTCAGTTATGGGACCCCATCCGTTTCCCAGTATAGTGCGGGACTTTCAAAAAATCATTGGCATTGAGATAAAACAGCAGGTTCAGCAGGCTGAAGGTAAATTACCCGATACGATTATCGCCTGCGTCGGAGGAGGTAGCAATGCTATTGGTGCCTTTTATGAGTTTATTCAGGATCAATCGGTAGAATTGATTGGCTGTGAGGCCGCCGGAGCCGGTGTTCATTCAGATAAAAATGCAGCAACAATCACTACAGGTTCAGTAGGGGTGTTTCACGGCATGAAATCTTATTTCTGCCAGGACAAGTACGGCCAGATAGCTCCGGTTTATTCTATTTCGGCAGGGCTTGATTACCCGGGCATAGGGCCGGAGCATGCTAACCTTTTCGATACCGGAAGGGCGCAGTATGTGCCAATAACTGATGCTGAAGCGGTAAGTGCCTTCGAATATCTTGCCCGGATTGAAGGTATTATCCCGGCTATAGAAAGCGCTCATGCCATTGCTTATGCCCGGAAAATTAGTCCGGTGATGAGAGAAGATCAGATTATTGTTGTTAATCTTTCAGGCCGTGGAGACAAGGATGTTGCAGCAATCGCCAGGTACAGGGGGGTAACTATCAATGAGTAAAATAGATAAAGCTTTTAAACGGGGCAAAGCATTTATACCTTTTATTACAGGAGGTGATCCTGATCTAGATACAACAGAAAAACTGATTTTAGCCCTGGCGAATAACGGCGCCGATTTAATTGAAATTGGCATCCCCTTTTCTGATCCTATTGCAGAGGGGGTGGTGATTCAGGATGCTGATGAGCGGGCTCTGAAGGGTGGATGCACTACGGATAAGCTTTTTACCATGATTATGGAAGCTCGTAAAAAAACCGATATCCCCCTGCTGTTTATGACTTATTTTAACCCTGTTTTTACTTATGGAAAAGAACAATTCTTAAGCCGCTGCAGGCAATGCGGTATTGATGGAATTATCGTACCAGATCTGCCATTTGAGGAAAAAGATGAGCTGGCTGATATCTGTGAAACTAATGGAGTAGATTTAATATCGATGATCTCGCCAACTTCGGAAGAGCGTATAGTTAAGATTGTCCTGGAAGCCCGTGGATTTATCTACTGCATATCTTCGCTCGGGGTGACCGGTATGCGCCAGGATATTTCAACCGATATAGAGGCAATGATTGAGAAAGTTCGCGAGGTTACTGATATACCCTGTGCAATCGGTTTCGGCATCTCAAACCCTGAGCAGGCAGGCTATATGGCCGGAATCTCAGACGGAGTTATTGTTGGCAGCGCTATTGTCAAGCTGGTTGAACAATATGGCCGGGACTGCATTGAACCGGTGATCGAGTATGTGAAAGCAATGAAAAAGGGCATGGAACATTCTTTAAATAAAAGCAATTAAAAATTTGAGGAGGTTTTATCATGTATAAAAATATTCTTAGTAAAGCAACAACCCACCAGGAGTTGAACGAAGAGGAGATTTTTGAACTGATTAGTGCGATTAGAAATGATGAAGTTAGTGATGTTCAAATTGCCGGGTTACAGGTTGCTCTCCTGATGAAAGGTGCAACCTTGCAGGAAATATCACTAATAGCAAGGGCCATGCGTGAAAACTGTATACCTTTAAAACCAAGGGTTAATAATGATCTAATGGATACCTGTGGAACCGGAGGGGGCTTGAGCACTTTCAATATTTCAACAGCAACAGCAATCGTGGCGGCAGCGGCAGGAATTCCGGTTGCCAAACACGGCAGCCGCTCGATTTCAAGTCTTTCAGGCAGCGCTGATGTGCTGGAAGCCATGGGTGTTAATATTAACCTGACCCCGGCTGAGGCGGAAAAATTGATTGAGGAGATTGGCATCGCTTTTATTTATGCCCCCCTGTTCCATCCGGTTATGTGTAAAGTGCTGCCAGCGGAGACAGACCTCGGTATTAAAACCATCTTCTATACTATCATCGGTCCGCTGATCAACCCTGCTTTTGCTTCAAGGCATATACTTGGAGTATATAAGGCTGAGCTTCTTGATACGGTATCTTATGTAGCAAAAGAACTTGGCTATACCCGGGCTATGTTTGTTTTTGGTTTAGATGGTCTGGATGAAATTTCATTGTTGGGTAAAACCAGGATTAATGAATTGAAGAATGGGCAGATAAGTTCTTATGAAATTGAACCGGAGGATTTCGGTATGAACCGCTGCACCTTAGAGGATATTAAAACAGCTACTCCGGAAGAAAATGCAAAAACAATCCGCAGTGTCTTTGCCGGTGAGCTTAAAGGTGCAAGGCGAAATGTAATTTTGCTAAATGCTGCCGGTGCATTGATCGTGGGAGGAAAAGCTACTGATTTCAAGGACGGCATCTCCCTTGCCAGTGAACTGATAGACAGCGGCCTGGCGGAAGAGAAGTTGGATCAGCTTTGTGTAATGTCAAATTCTTTCAGGGAGTAGATAGATGAATACCAAATTCTCCGAGGCGATAGTGACAAGGAAAGATATGGGGTACATTCCGGTAATACCGGATCTGAAAAAGTATTCTCCCGGTGAAGGAGAGCTCTTTCGGGACAGAGAGCCAATTGAAGTGGTCAGGATGCTGGCTGAGGCAGGTGCGCCTGCATTTTCTGTAGTAACTGAGCCGGAAAACTTTGGCGGTTCCCTGCAGCTTTTAAGAAAGGTGGCTGCTGAAACCGATTTACCGGTTTTACGCAAGGATTTTATTCGAGACTCTGATGATCTCCGAATAACGAAGGAATGCGGGGCGGAGGCAGTTTTATTAATTTGCGCGGCACATACCTTAACAGATTTATCCAGATTATATGAAGAGGCTTTAAAACTCGAACTTGAGCCGCTGGTTGAAGCACATACACGCGAGGATCTGGAATGGGCCGGTAAAATGGAAGCAATGCTTGTGGGAATTAATAACCGCAACATCCTTGAACTGGAAAGAGATGATGGAGATATTTCCACTACTGAACTTCTTGCAGAATATGCGCCCCCGGAAGCAGTGCTGATCAGTGAAAGTTCTATTAGAACACCGGAAGAGGTGGACGCGGCGATTAAGGCTGGTGCGGATGCTGTTCTGGTTGGCACTGCACTCTGGCAGGCAGAAGATATGCTTAAATGTTACCGGGAATTCAGTGATAGAAGAGGGAATAGGGCTTGATGAAAAAAGTAACTGTAAAAATTTGCGGTTTAATGAAGAGTTCTGATGTTAAGCTGTGTATGAAACAGGGAGTGGATATTGTTGGTTTTGTTACAGAATATCCAGTACCCGTGCCCTGGAATTTAAACCGTACAACAACAGCAAGCTTGCTCAGAAAAGTCTGTTTGCCCCATCAGAGCTGTATCGTTACCGGGGGGAGCCCGGATAAAGTTATTTCATTAGCTGCTCAACTAAAGCCTTCCATGGTCCAGCTGCATCACCAGGAGAGCCTGGAGGATACGGATATAATCGCAAACAACCTGGGGAAGATAGGTATAGCCGTAATTAAAACTATCCCGCCATCAGGAGAAGATCGTCTTGCTCAGTTTGGAACTGTTGATATTAAAGCTATAGTTGAAGCGTTACATAAAACTAATGTTCAGGCTTTGCTTGCCGATTCAAGATCTCCTGCAAATGCCGCCGCAAAAGGAACTGTATTTGACTACAACTTTGTCAGGCAGATCGTCAAATTATCTTCTAAACCGGTTATCATTGCAGGCGGCATTACTTATGAAAATGTTTGTGATATTTTAACTGCAACAGGTGCAAAATTTATAGATGTTATGACCGGAGTGGAAAACAAGCCAGGAGATAAAAATGCCCGTTTACTTTCTAAACTGTTATCCAATGCGCATAATTGTCAGGACCTCGGGTTGTTGACAACATTTGAGAATAGCCCGAGCTGACGACCGGCATGAATAAATCAATATTTATCTTTACGGTGCCACTTTTTTATGAGATGCTAAATCGGGAAATGAATAAATTATAGCAATAGCAAATAAGGCTGCAATCTTGGCACCTGGATAAATAAGGACTAACTTGAGTTGAATTATGGAGGGTCTTGGTTATGAGTATATTACGATTTCTTGGGAATATTCTCTGGTTACTGTTTGGTGGTATCATTGGAGCTTTGCTCTGGTTTTTAGCCGGAGTAATAGTATGTATCACGATTATTGGAATCCCTTTTGGGCTGCAGTGTTTTAAGTTTGCGGGCTTTATCCTTTGGCCTTTTGGCAGGGATGTCGAGGTCGGTAGTTTTGGTATTGGTGGCCTGCTGGGCAATATTCTCTGGATTTTGATACTTGGCTGGGAATTATGTATAACACATCTTGCATTTGGCCTTGTACTTTGCATTACTATTGTTGGCATACCTTTCGGTTTACAACACTTCAAACTTGCACTTCTGGCGCTACTCCCCTTTGGTGCAAAAATTATCAGGCGCCCCGGTCATCTTGTTCCTGGATCCTGATCGGAATTATAAGGGCTTTTGGTTAGCGCTGATTCCGAAGTTGAACTTGAGGGTTTTTTCTGGACAGGTGTCCACACACTCCCCACAGACGATACAATCTGTAGATTTAATTTCCCCTGATTTAACCTCATGGTTAACATCGATACTCATGGGACACACTTTGTTGCATTTTTTACAATCTGTACAGAGAGACGGAGTGGTTGCAATTTTAAGCCGGGGCAGGTTAAGCGTTTTCCCGATTTTCAAACCTCCGACTAAAAAGGGTGACATCCAACAAATTGAGTGACAGGCTCCTCTGCGTCCCAACCAGATTGAGAGCCCGAAGAAGATTAATAATACAAAGTAATAGGTAATATATTTGAAAGGCTCATCAATAGAGATGTAGTTTTCTGTCATGTAAAAGAGGTTTACTCCCTTAACTCCGCCGGCCAAAATAAAGCCACCAGTAAGAGTGATAAACCATAAACTGAAAATGCTGTATCGAACTACCCTTAATTTATTTACTGCAGCAGGCTTTTTATTGATTAACATGCAAATTTCACTTAAACCTGCTACCGGGCATAACCATGCACACCAGGCTCTGCCCAAAATGGTGGCAGTAATTAAGAGCAATAAAAAGAATAACGAACTGGCGGTTATTATACCTTTGAAAGCGCCGTCAACCGGCAGATAGGGAGAAAAATAGTTCATGGTAACCGGGAAAAAAAATAGTGATAGAAAAATTAATAAGCGCCTTAATTTTTGTCTCATTATTACACCTGGCTTTCAAAGAATTATAATGCTCATAGATTCTATTCAAGGCAAGCTTTTTTAACTTACTGTTCAAAGCAGATTACCCGAAGTACATGAGGGTAGATAAGATCCTGATCTTTACAAATACTGGGTTATTAATTACTAAGTAAGGTGGAACAAAATAAACCGTTCTGCTGAATTTTATCTAGTATTCTCGGTTTCCAAAAATAAAGAATACTATTAGTCACTGATCGGGCAGGTTGTTTCCTCTTTTTTATGTAAAATTATATCAGCGATTAATGCCAGCTCGTCATCGGGTATTGTTATGGTAAACCCTTTTTCCAGGTTAATTGCGGCTGCCCTTAGAACCTGAAGTATTGGTTCCATTTTTGCTGGAGGCGTTTGCCACTGGCTGATCGGATATTCCAGGGAATTGTTTGATAAAATTTGCCTTTCCAACATGCAGGCGGTATGAACCAGCAAACGTAATCGCACATTGTGGCTAATAGAAATTCTGAGGGCATTTTCAACATCCTCTATAAATCTATGTGCTGAATTAGCAGCAATCCGTGGATTTAATACTGTCAGATATTCTAAAAGTGTTTCTGTTGAGAATGATTTTATTATTTGTTTGGATATATCTTCCGTCTTTCTGATATCAAATTTGTTTCTTAGTAAATCTGCAGCCTTTCTCACGCCTGGTTCAGTTAAGAAATCTTCAACAGGGATAAAGGTTGCCCCCGGTATTTTTGGATCGATAGTTCCTATTACCATCGCAATCTGATTCGAGAGTGATGAAAGGTTCTGCTTCAGATTGGAAGCAGTATTATCTTTTATTTGCTCTGCTTTTAAGCAGACTATTTCACAGCCAACTGAGGGGAGAAATGGGAATATGTCATTTAGAAGTCTTTTTACTCTTTCTGCTGTTCCTGTACCCGATATGCAAGTAGTCAGTATAACTTTATCTTTAAAAGAATTTTGTTTAATTGTTTCGATATTATCTGTGTGAAAAGGTATTGAAGGATCAGCAACCAGTTGATTTAGTATCCCTTCAGGTGATGAGTCTTTTAATAAGGCAAGACGTGCTGCCTCTATAACAAGAGAGGTTGTAATATTATTTACGATGCTAACATTAAGTTTTAAGGTTTGTGCAATATTATGAACTGAACCGGCAAGTGCCGGTGTGTCAATAAAAACTACGAAGCTACCATAATCAATCAGGGAATTGAAAAAATGCTCAATCTCCTGCTCAGTTATTGAATTATCTGTTTTAAGATCCAGGTTCAAGGCAGATACAAGGTTGGTTTTTAATAAACTGTTAGCTGTATCTGCTATGCTGGTTGCAGTCGAAAAGCCCTGTGCGATAACGACAATTTTCAGGGAGTGTTTTTTACAGTTATCTGAAAGGCCCTTGAGATCATCGAAGTTTAAACTTTTCGAGGGGGTATGTGAATGCTCATATTTTATTGAGCCTCCGTTTATTATAATACTCTTTTGTGATGACTTACTGGTGCCCCAGCTAAAAATTGATTTATTCAATACTGTTTTTGATGGTAGCGAATCAAGGTTTATTTTATATGTATTACCTTTTTCACTTGATAGATCTTGTGTGTAATTTCTATATAGGGCATTTGCACAGATTAATTTGATGTCATTTCTCAATTGTCCTATATTTCCCGGGCTACTGTATTCCAGCAGGTATTCCAAAACTTTTCCACTCAGGACCAAGGTGCAGCCTATTTTTTTTGCTTCACTCTGGAAAAAGGCATTAATTATTGCTTCTTTTTCCGATAAAGGCCTTTCGGACAATGTGGGGAGGTTGATCAATACAGGGATTCTTCTGGTGAAAGGCAGTAATAAAGATGTTTCAGGGTTTTCAGTAGTTGCTGCCACAAACCTTATGTTAACTGATCGCAGATTTCCTGATTCTCCCAAACGATGATAAACCTTTTGATCCAGCAACAGGTATAACATTTCCTGGCCTTCCGGAGGCAACCTGTGTATTTCGTCGAGAAACAAAAAACCATTATCGGCAGCATTGACCAGGCCGGGTTGTTCCTTGTCTGCACCTGTAAATGCTCCTTTTGCATAACCGAAAAGTTGGGCTAGAAGCAGTTGAGGATTACTTGCATAATCAGCACAATTAAAAGTTATAAAAGGCGCCTGGGGGTGGAAAATCTGTTTTTGAACTGCAGTTTGATATAAAAGTTTGGCAAAAAGGGTTTTGCCTGTTCCGGATGATCCGGTTATAAGTATATGAAGGCCATCAGGATATGCTATTGCGGCAACACCTTGTTCAACCTGAGAAGCCAGGCTTCCATCGGAACCGATAAATGAAAGCCAATGATTGTCATAAAGCATAACAGGCTTATCTGTTTGAAGGACAAAATCAGATGCCGGTTTATATAGGACAGGCCTGCCTTCAGATTTTACCAAAAGGCCGTCCTGACATAATTCGTTTAATATCCTGCTGACATTAGTGCGATCTAATCTACATCTTTTTGCTATCATCAGTGTGTCAAATCCTTTAATATTTGCACACTGTCCCTCATTTTTTTCAATCATTTCTTTTAGTGTGTTATAAATGAGAGTTTTACGGTTTTTTATCCGGCTCATTATAATCACTCATTCCATGAAATATGCAAACATTTTATTCTCGTAGTTATTTCATTTATACATCTTAAGGTAAATAAGCCGTAACCATGTGTCATATCGCTTTGGCCGGGGCAGCCAAATCAAATATATCATAGTGGGGATAGCTGAGCAACATGCTGTATTTTTAGATAATTACACACTATTTGGTATGCAATTTGCATAAATAATAATAGATAGAAGGGAGGTTGAAGTGTGAATAAGGTATTTATTGTTTTTACACATGGGAACCTTGGGGTTGAATTGGTTAATTCTGCGGAAATTATTGCCGGTACACAAGAAGGTATTAAGGTTGAATCAGTAACCTGTAATGACAGCCCTGAAAGTGTTGCAATAAGAGTTGAGCAATTACTTGGAACCCTTAAAAAAGAGGATAGTGTCATTTTTTTTGTGGATATGAGGGGAGGCACCCCCTGGAATACGGTCATGAGGTTTTTAAATATCAGCAGTTATCATTGCCTGGCTGGTGTGAATTTGCCCATGCTGCTTGAAGCTATAATCTCTCGAAATAAAGGAGCATCTTTTGAGGAGATAGTGAACGCTGCTCTAAATGCCGGAAAGGAAGGGATAGTTTTAGCTGAAAGATCACTCAATAAATGATCAGGAGTTGATTAATGGTTAAAAATGCAGAATGATTGATTTCCCGGGATGCAACTAAACTATTTAACAGAAGGAGGTAGATAAATTAATGTCAGCGAGCAATTCTGATGGGAAGAGAGTTTCACTCCAGGAACCACGAATAGATCACAAAATATTTTGGCCTTCGATTATCATTCTTCTTGCAGTAATAATTCCTGTGTTAATGAATCCTGTAAAAGGAGGCGAAATCGCAGATCTTGTTCTATGGGGCATAATGGGTAAATTTGGTTGGATGTATATGGTTTTTGGTTTTGCAGCATTACTTTTTTTAGCATGGCTTGCATTTGGCCCTTATGGTAACGTGAAATTAGGGAAGCCTGGTGAAAAACCGGAGTTTTCATTGATTTCCTTTATTGCAATGCTTTTCTGTGGAGGGATAGGTGTTGATTTAATATATTGGTCAGTAATTGAACCGATATACTATATGGATGGGCCTCCTTTTGGAATAGCAGTGGGTACAGCTGAAGCTGCCGAATGGGCTGCGGCATATGGGATTTTCCATTGGGGTTTCGTCCCCTGGGCTTTATTTGCACTGCCTGCTGTTCCGCTCAGCTACGCTTACTATGTGAGGCGTAATCATACACTGCGTTTAAGTATCATGTTCAAGGGGCAGTTTGGAAAATTGGCAGATGGCATTGCCGGTAAAATCGTTGATATATTTGCTCTGTTTGCGATAATGGCTGGCATCGGCATTGCCCTGGCTTTTGGAGTGCCAATGTTGTCAGCAACAGTATCAGAAGCATATGGTTTCAGTGAAGGGTTTAATTTAAACATAGTAATCATAGTGATCTGGACTCTTATTTTCGGAACTAGTGTATATCGTGGCCTTGAAAAAGGGATAAAGGTATTAAGTTTAGTTAACGTATATCTTGGTTTTGCGCTGCTCTTGTTTGTGTTAATTGCCGGTCCAACACATTTTATAGTCAATACTTTCACTAACAGCCTGGGGTTGGTTGCTCAAAACTTCTTCAGGATGACCCTATGGACAGATCCTATAGCACAGGGTGGCTGGCCTGAAGGTTGGACCATGTTTTTCTTTGCCTGGTGGTTGGCTTGCGCGCCGTTTTTATCGTTGTTTATTGCCAGGATATCCAGAGGCAGAACAATAAGAGAAGTGGTCTTGGGAACCGTGGTTTTTGGGAGTCTTGGTGCCTGGCTTCATTTCGCAATATATGGTGGATACGGATTAAACGTTGAGCTATACGGAGTAGAGTCTTTGACCTCACTGATGGCTGAACACGGTGCTTCGGCAACAATCGCGGCAATCTTTGCTTCGCTACCTTTTGGCAAAGTAGTCATGCCTCTCTTTATTGTTTTAATGTTTGTTTTCCTGGCAACAACCCTTGATTCAGGAGCTTATGTGTTTTCGTCGATTACCACAGAGAATCTTGGTCCTGACCAAGAGCCTGCTCGCTGGAACAGGTTGCTTTGGTCGGCAATTATGGCTCTGGCCGGCACTGCTTTGCTTATGATCGGCGGCTTGGAACCTATACAGGCTCTTGCTGTAGCATGTGCATTTCCATTGGTATTTCTTATAACTGCTGGAGTTATATGTTTTCTGAAAGATATTAAGCAGGATTGCGGAAATTGTATTAAAACACAGGAAATTTCAATTGATTTTGACGAAGCTACAAATAGTTCTAAGGCGATAGTTGATAACAGGAATTAATTTATATTAATTTCTGGGTATGTGTCATAGAGTTTGCCACCATCTGGTGCTCATAGGCTATTCTGTATAGTTATTAAGTCTTCATGTAAATGGCACAATTGGAATGGCGTGAAAGCCAGGTGGTGGTTTGTTAATAAAAGTTTTATATCATCCGAGGTGTAATTATGATGACTTCATCTGAAAGAGTACTGACGGCATTGCAACATAAAGAACCGGATCGAGTGCCCCTGGATTTAGGTGGCAGTTTTGTAACCGGTATTACAGCCGAAGCTTATAGTAATCTGATAGACTACCTTGGCTTAGATACACAAGAAGTGGTTATTTCTGAAATGACTCATCAGTTAGCTCAAGTGGATGAATCCCTTCTTGAAAAATTCCAGGTAGACACCCGTGGGCTTGCTCCCCAGTTTCCATCAGGATGGACGTTTGCAGGTGAAGAAGATGACCGTTACCGTTATTTTACAGATGAGTGGGGCATAGTATGGCGAATGCCGAAAAAAAATGGTTTATATTATGATATGTACAGGCATCCACTTGCCGATATAACGAGTCAATCAGATCTGGATGGATTCGCCTGGCCAGATCCCGAAGATCCTGTTCGCTTGAAAGGTTTGAAAGAAAAAGCGAAGCATTTAACAAACGAGAAACAGGTTTGTGTTGTTTTTGATCATATGTCAGCAGGTTTTTTTGAGCTGGGAGGTTGGCTGCGTGGATATGCAAACTGGTTCATGGATTTAGCAGGGAATCCTAAGCTTGCAGAAAGAATCCTGGATATTACACTTGATATTCGTATGCGCTTTCTCGATAAAGCGCTGGATGAGCTGAAGGGCGATATAATGGTATTAATTGAGTACGAAGATTTGGGTTCGCAAAAGGGGCCGCTTATTTCACCTGCTATGTATAGGAAGTTTGTGAAGCCGAGACAAAAGAAATTGTATTCGTTTATAAAGAAAAAAGCGCCAGTATACATTTTCCTTCATTCTTGTGGAAGTATTTATGAACTTATTCCCGATATTATTGAGACAGGTGTTGATATTTTAAATCCATTACAGTTTAATACCCCCAATATGGATACTTTAAAATTGAAAAAAGAGTTTGGTGATGTTCTTACTTTCTGGGGTGGAGGTATTGATACACAGCAAACACTGCCAAAAGGAAATACAATGCAAGTTCGTGATGAAGTAAAAAGGCAGATAGATATTCTATCTCCGGGAGGTGGTTTTGTTTTTAGTACTGTCCATAACATTCAGCCGGATGTTCCACCAGAAAATATTGTTGCGATGATGGAGGCTTTTTTAGATTACAGATAGTTGGAAAGTAGGGAGTAAGCTATGAGTGTACCTGCACTGGTTCGGGTAGATGACAGATTAATTCATGGCCAGGTTGTGATTTCCTGGCTTCCACAAGTGAGCAGCAACAAAATTGTCATTGTTGACGACAAGTTAGCTGTGGATAGTTTTCTTGCTGAAGTGGTGCTATTGGCCGCGCCTAAAAATGTTGAAGTTAAAATAGTATCAACTGCCGAGGCAATATCCGATCTAAGTATTTTCGAAAACGTTCTGCTTCTAATCAAGACTCCGGTTACCGCTTTAGCTTTATTAAAGGGTGGCCTTAGGTTCAACACATTAATCATAGGTGGAATAGGTGCACGTGCCGATCGGGAAACCATTTACCGAAATATTTCTGTTTCAAAAGAAGAAATTGAGGCTTTAAATGAATTGTCACAGGCAGGAGTAAAACCGGTGTTTCAAATATTATCATCTGATCGTCCCGTAGAATACCATAAAAGTTAGTTAAGATAAGGAGAATTATTATGCTGGCAGCAGTGTGTTATAAAACCGGGGATATTCGTATCGAGAACAGGGATATGCCTGTGCCCGGGCCTGGTGATGTTTTAATTAAACTTGCATATTGTGGAATATGTCCGTCAGATTATCGAATATACCAGGGACTCTCATCTGTTAAGTATCCAATTGTAGCCGGGCATGAATTTACAGGTTGGATTGAAGCTGTGGGTAGTGAGGTAGAAAATATGACTATAGGCTCAAAAGTAGTTGTTGATCCGGCACAAAAATGTTATACGCAATGTCCTGCCTGTAGGCATGGGTATTATAATAAATGTATTAAAATGGCTGATGCATATAACGGTTTTGCACAGTATCATGTTACCCGGGCTGCCAATGTGTATAATCTAAAAGAAAAGACTGATCTCGTCGCAGCCAGCCTAACTGAACCATTAGCCTGTGTTTTACGCGGAATGGAGAAAGCAAGGGTTAAAGCGGGCGATGTTGTGGTTGTGGTTGGAGCAGGACCGATAGGACTTTTACATTTACAATCAGCTAAATTTATTGGTGCTAAAGTAATTGTTGCCGATTATTCTGCAGAGAGACTGGATTGTGCTGTTGAGCTTGGAGCAGACATGGTAGTAAATCCTCATATAGCAAGTTTGGAGGATGTTGTTTTTGAAGTTAGTGACAGTTGGGGTGCTAATGCAGTAATTGTTGCCGCAAGTTCGACTTCAGCTGTTGAGCAGTCGGTTAACCTGCTTGGTGTAGGGGGGACACTAGTGATTTTCGCCGGTATCCGGAATGATAGTATGATTGTTTTAGACTCAAAGCGTATTCATTATGATGAGATAAATATTACCGGGTCATCAGATTACTCCGATGCTGATTTTATTAAGGCTTTACACTTTATAGAAATGGGATTTCTGGATATTAAGAAAATTATCAGTGATACTGTCACTCTTGAAGATATTGAAAAGGGAATGAAGTTGGTTTCCTCAGGTAGCAGGTTGAAGGTTGTAGTTAATATCGGGGATGTTTAATAAATGTGATACTGGGATTTATTAAGAGAACAAAAAAAGCCGATATTCAGATCACACATATCCATTAGGAGGTTTAAGATATGAGCATGCCAGGTAAAAGAATCAGGCTCGGCAGAATTTTTGGAAATAATGACAGAACGCTCATTGTCCCAATTGATCATGGGTTGGGCTCCGGCCCCGTACAAGGGCTTGAAAGAGTTGAAGATGTGATTGAAATGCTTACTGCAGCGAAGGTCGATGCAATTTTAACTACTTATGGGAGTGCTAAAAGGTATGCTCATTTATTTAAACGGATTGGCCTGATACTAAGAATTGATGGTGGCCCGACGGATTACGCAACTGACCCTGAAGCAACAACAATTATGTACAGTGTTGAGGATGCAGTTCAACTGGGTGCCGATGCTATTATTACTTCGATTTGGCTTGGCGGATCCCATGAGGTTCGAACGGCAGTTGATGCCATGAAACTGGCTGCAGCGTGTGACAGATGGGGGATGCCACTGATCATAGAAACTTTTATGAGCGCAGAAAAAGAGGCAACTATTGAAAACGTATCGATGGCTTCCCGGATAGCGGCTGAGCTTGGAGCAGATATGGTTAAAACATATTTAACCGGTAATGTGGATAGTTACCGCCGGGTTACAGAAACATGCTTCAGGCCTGTTGTTATATTAGGTGGAGAAAAGAGCGAAGACCCTTTGAGTGTTTTGCATTGGGCAAGGACTGCCCTTGATGCAGGAGCTGCAGGAACCTGTATCGGTAGAAATATTTTTCAACACAATAATCCGCCAGGCTTATTGGCAGCACTTGCAAAAATTATCCATGATGATATGAATGTAGAACAGGTAAGAGATCTTGTATAAGCTGTAGTCAGGGGTTTAATATTAGTAGAATTCTTTAAGGCGGTCGTCAAATGCTTATACAAATATTATTATTATCACTGATTTCTACTTTATCTACCGGGTGGATATGGCATCCATTAACCTGGCCAATGATATACCCGGTTGTTACCGGTTTTTTTGTTGGCTTGATATTGAACGATCCGGTTTCCGGAGCAGTAGCGGGAGCATACATTAACTTATTATACCTGAGTTGGATAACAGCCGGAGGGGCGATGCCGGGGAATATAATGTTTGCCGGCGTTTTCGGGACTGCTTTCACCATTATTTGTGGATTGGATCCTATTATTGCTCCTGTAGTGGCAATACCAATGTCATTATTGGGCAATTTATTTTGGCGGCTACAGATGACAATCAACTCCAGGTGGGTAAATCTCGCCGAAAAATATGCCGATTCCGGAAAAATTAAATCAATTGAGCTGACTGCCTATCTATATCCCCAAATTGCTATATTTCTTATTTACCTGGTTCCGTCATCTTTATTGATATATCAAGCTGCTACACTGAAGGATATTTTCATGGATGTTCCCGTAATAATTACGGATGCTCTTGCCGTCGCTGGTGGCTTGTTTCCGGTAATTGGCATAGCGATGATCTTAAACTATTTATTCAAACTAAAGGTGTTTCCATATTTTTTAATTGGGTATTTCGCTGTCTGTTTATTGAATCTTCATATGGCAGTAATAGCGCTGTTTGGGTTTTTTATTGCTGTCATACAGGTTTTAAACCGTTATGATGGCAACCCTTGGTTGACACAGAAATCAGATGATAACTGTGGAGTAATTACTAATAAGCCTAATCGTATCAATTTAATCAAGCACTGGTTGAGATGTTACTCCCAGGAAGCCTGTTATAATTATAAGAGTTTGCAGGCAGTTGGTGCATGTGCTGCAATTATTCCTGTAATCCGAGATCTATATAAGAATAATGAGCAAAAGATGGGAGATGTTTTAAAAAACTACCTGGTGTTCTTTAATACGGAGCCCGGTTTTATTGGACCCTCTATAGCAGGAGTTGCAGCCTCGATGGAAGTTGAAAAGGTTAATGGACTATTAGCTGATAATACGGATATTCAAACTATTAGAACTGGTCTAATGGGGCCGCTGGCTGGCATGGGTGATTATTTGGTAAATGCGACAATCTATCCGCTGCTTATTGCTGTTAGTATCTCTCTTGCTATTGATGGATACACTGCAGGACCGTTATTATTTTTAATTATTTTTGGCAGTTTAATGTTATATACTGGTTATAGGACTTATATGATGGGTTATTGTTATGGAAAAAACGCAATTACATCTATACTGAAAAGCGATTTACTGAAATTGATTAATGAGACAATGCTGCCTGTTTCCATATTATCCCTGGGAGCTTTAAGCGCAAGTGTTTTGCATATTACGATTAATTGGGGCTTATTTCAGGGAGAAATAAACTTAGGGATAGCAAGGGTGATATCTGCCTTGGCTCCCTTGCTAGTGCTTATGGTTACATGGTTTATAGTTAAGAAAAAATTACCCTTGTATATGGTCATTGCTGCAGTAATTATCTTAGCCTTGCTGGCTTCGGGGCTTGGCATTCTGGTTCCTGCGGTCTGAATAAGTCGCAAATTATCTATTATATTAACAAAATATTTCGGGAGGTATTGTTTTGCAAAAAAAATGGATCAAACTGAAGAACTCCGCCTGTCTGCATGCCAGGCCGGCAGTAAAATTAGTGCAAGCATCAAATGTATATGATTCAGATATTTTTCTCTCACTGGAATATGGTGGAGCACGTGCAAATGCCAAGAGTATGACTTCAATCTTATCTTTGGGAGCAGCACAGATTACTGAGCTTTTGATTGAAACAGATGGTTCTGATGAAGTTGAAGCACTGGATGCTGTAATTGATGTGTTATATTCTCTTTAAAAACAGAACTTTATTTAGGTATTACTTTCGGCTCTCGGCCAGTTAGGGTGGATATAATATGAAAGTGCTTAAGGGAACCTGCGGCGTAAGTGGAGTAGCCCATGGTAAAGCATTAAGAATTATGGACACACAACACAGTTTTGTAAGAAATGTAATTAAGCCCGAAGAGGTCAATTCTGAAATAAAGAGATTTCATGAAGCAGTAAGTAAGATTTCTCACGAACTTAAAAATATAGAAGATGAGCTGAGTGTTGCCGCTGGAAAAGAGAAGGCAGCAATAATAACGGCCCAGTATCTGATAGCCTCTGATCCCGAAATTGTTCAAGAGATTGAAAAAACGATTCAAAGGAAGCTTATTAATGCTGAAGCAGCTGTATCAGAAGTGTTTGAGAAACAGGCTGCCCTGGTTGGAAGCTTCCCGGATGAATATCTTGCTGCGCGATCTATTGATTTTAGAGATGTAGCTGACAGACTGCTGCGGTCATTATCCCACAGCGATCAGAATAATGTTTTAATCGATGAATCTTCGATTATTCTGGCACATGATTTATCTCCTTCGCAAACTGCCGGATTTAATCCTGAATGCGTTAAAGGGATTGTTCTATCCGGAGGAGGGCTTACTTCACACACAGTAATTTTGGCACGTTCATTGGGGATACCTGTAGTATTGGCAGTTGGAGAAGAGCTGGATACAGTTATTAACGGACAGATGATTTGCATGGATGCTGAAAAGGGAGTTATATATATTGATCCTGATCGGCAGGTCATAGCTGATCTTAAGCAAAAAAGAAATGCAATCGAAATTGAAAAAGATGAAGCTCGAAAAACATCTTATAAACCGACAAAGACTGCTGATGGTGAACCGGTTGAGGTATACGCTAATATAGGTTCTGTCAAAGATGCTGAGAAAGCTGGTAAAGCAGGTGCTGATGGAATTGGTCTGTTTAGAACAGAAAATCTCTTTTATGATAGCAGCAAACCTCCATCTGAAGAAGAACAGTTTGACGCATATAAAAGGGTTCTTAAAATTTTTGTCGGTAAAGAGGTTTTAATTCGCACCTTGGATATAGGTGGCGACAAGCATTTGCCATATATTGAAATGAAAAATGAGCAAAATCCATTTTTAGGTGTTCGCGGAATCCGTTTCAGTTTTAAATATCCCCAGCTACTAAAAACACAAATCAGGGCATTATATAGAGCCAGTGTTTATGGTAAACTTGGAGTTATCTTTCCGATGATAAGCTTGCTCGAAGAATTTGAAAAGATAAAGGTTTTGGCCAGTGAAGTTCAAAAAGAACTAAGCTTGGATGGTATTGCCTATGATCCTGATATGGCGCTAGGGGTTATGATTGAAACTCCCGGCGCAGCAATTACTGCTGACAGACTGGCACAGGTATGTTCATTTTTCAGCCTGGGTACGAATGATTTATTGCAGTATGCTTTAGCAGTTGACAGGTTGAATGATGAAGTATCGTACTTATATCAACCGGAATGTACAGCATTAGCCCGTTTGATAGCTACAACTGTAGATGCTGCAAAATCAGCTGGTATCAGTGTAGGAATATGTGGAGAAATAGCCGGTGATCCCCGGATGGTTCCCCTGTTGCTTGGGCTGGGGTTGAGAAAATTAAGCGTTGCTGCACCACAGGTATCAATTATTAAGAAGACGATAAGAGAAGTTACAATTGATGAAGCTTTTTCTGTTGCCAAAGCCTCACTAATGTCATCAAGATAGAAAGCTGGAAAGCTTTCTATCTTTAAGCAACTCTAAAAACTGCCGGTTGATCGCACATATTGTATCGTCAAAAATACAGTTATCAAAAGGGCAACATTTTTATCCTACCGGACAACCCTTTGCATCAATTTTTGCCTCAACTGCTTCATAGATGTCAAGGAAACTGATTTTTTCCGCAGCTTTGTTTAATGTAAAGCCTCCTTTGGGGCCTCTCACTGATCTTACAAGACCAGCCTGGGTAAGGCGCTGCATAGCCTTAGCCAGGTGGTTGATCGAACAGCCGGTTGTTTCGGCAATGTCCCTGACGCTTAATAATATTTTATCTTTTTTAGCTATGAGAACCATACTGTGCAGAGCTAAAGAAAGCATTTCAGATATGTTTACTACAGAGTTTTTATTCACCGCTTATTCATCCTCTAGCGAGAGGACATAAAGATAATGCTCTTTCGCCTATATTTGTTTCTTTTTATTTGGCATGCTCAATAATGAATGATTGCATAATAATTAGTCATGCAAAATAGCAATTAAGAAGGTACAATATTTACAGATTTATTTTGAAACGATTTGATGATTATACAGTCATATATAGGGGAGGCGAAACAGTGACAGATTTTGAAGAAATATATATAGAACACTTTTCTGATGTATATAAATATGTGCTAACCATGTGCCGAAACGAAGCAGTTGCAGAAGAAGTTGCCCAGGAAACTTTTTTTAAAGCCATGGAGAATATCAATCAGTTCAATGGAAGCTGTAAATTATTTGTGTGGCTTTGCCAGATTGCTAAAAATACGTACTTCTCTCACTCTAACAAACAAAAGCGAATAGTTACAGAGGTCGATCTGGATTTCCCTGATGAAACAACTGATTTAGAAAATGATTACTTCGATAAAGAAATGGCAAAGAAATTACACGTGCTGATTCACAACTTAAATGAACCAGCCAAGGAGGTTTTTACCTTAAGGGTGTTCGGAGAGCTGCCATTTTCTCAAATCGCTGAGCTATTCGGAAAAACGGAAAGTTGGGCTAGGCTGGTTTACTACAGGGCAAAAAAGAAATTACAGGAGGGTATAAAATGAAAACATCTTGTAGCGTTATTAAAGATTTACTACCACTATACCATGATGGTGTTTGCAGCGATGAAAGCAAAGCACTGGTTGAAGAGCACCTTGCTGATTGCAAATTATGCAAAGACGAACTCCAGGCAATGGATAACAAACTCCCCATTATTAGCACAGAGCACAACTTGAACCAGGCAACCGCGGTTAAGGAGCTGTCAATAAAGTGGAAAAAGGGTATGTTCAATTCATTGTTAAAGGGTGTTATTGTCACTATCGCGATTGTTGCGCTTCTTTTCCTTTTACTTTACTCCTTTATAGGTTTTAGAATTATAATTTAATCTTTCGTGATCGGGAAAAAGAATCCAAACTGTGCCGCCCTCGTCCAGCACTGAGCTGTAACAGGTCATCTGCTGATATGATTAAAGAATTCAGGGTTTTAAAACTTATAACATCTTCATACTGTAGAACAATATACCGGATTCAAATTTATGATTATACACTATTTTAATTGGAGGATGAATATGGTAATGTTACATTGAAAATGTTATTTGTCGAGCGTAATCAGAAGGAGCAAAGGATGGAGAACGAAAATTTGTCCCGGCAGTATGCAATCAGGACAGTTGGGTTAACAAAAGTCTATGGCAAG
This sequence comes from uncultured Syntrophomonadaceae bacterium, assembly GCA_964492615.1. Classification (GTDB taxonomy): domain Bacteria; phylum Bacillota; class Dethiobacteria; order DTU022; family DTU022; genus JAABTH01. Next base: position 22,534 of record CAZBKZ010000034.1, read on the forward strand.
CAGATTACCGCTGTCGATAACCTCAACCTATCGGTTACCAAGGGTGAAATATTTTCATTGCTTGGACCAAATGGTGCAGGTAAAACCACAACGATTAAGATGCTGTGCTGCCTGACCAGCCCCAGTTCAGGCAGAGCTGCAATTTTGGGAAGAGATACAGTAAAAGATTCAGCCTCGGTTAAGAAGTTAATTAACTTGTCACCACAGGAAACAGCTGTTGCCAATCACCTGAGTGTCAGTGAAAACCTGGTATTGATGGGCAGGGTTTATGGTCTGGATAAACAAAGTGCAGAGATGAGGGCCACTAAATTAATTAAATTAATGGATCTTGGTGAGCGAGCCAAGGATCCGGTCAGAAAATTATCCGGTGGCATGATGCGCCGCACCAGCATTGCCATGGCTTTAATCTCAAACCCACAGGTTCTCTTTTTAGATGAGCCAACCCAGGGCCTTGATCCAAAATCGCGCAAAGCGCTCTGGGCAATTATTCAACGTTTAAAAGGGCATAAGACTATTTTACTGACCACACATTATCTTGAAGAAGCTGATTTTTTAGCAGATCGTTTGGCGATAATTGACCGGGGTAGGTTAGTGGCTATTGGCACCTCAAGTGAACTCAAACAGAAACTGGGTGGTATTCAGTCCATGACACTCAGAACTGAAAATCTGACCCGGGAGGTTTATGAAAAGCTGAAAAGTGCCTATCCTTCGATATCATTAAGCAGGCAGGAGTTAGTGATAAAAGCACGAAAACTTGTCTTTGATGATGTGGCAAATATTCTGCGCAGTGGTGGGGTAAGGATTACCTGGGTATCAATGCATGAACCGACTCTCGACGATGTTTATTTGGATATAATAAAGAGAGGCTCCAGAGATGAAAATGCTTAGCCTGGCAGGCCGAAACCTGAAAGAGATCTACCGGGATCCTTTGACGACCTCCCTGGGATTGGGCTTGCCTGCATTACTGATATTTTTGTTTACGTCAATCGGAAGTAACGTACCGGCCGATTTATTTACAGTTGATATGCTGACCCCGGCGGTAATTGTATTCAGCTTCAGTTTTGTAATCATGTTTTCGGCAACTCTGCTGGTCAGGGATCGGCACAGTGCATTCCTATCCCGTTTGCTGGCTGCTCCTCTGCGCTCTAGTGACTTTATCTTTGCCTATGTTTTGCCCTTCATACCTTTTGCTATTTTGCAAATATTGGTATGTTTGATTATTGGTATATTCATTGGTTTGTCATTAACCGGCGCTGTTTTGCTGAGTTTATTGGTGATGGTTCCTGTTGCATTGACCTGTATTGGTTTAGGAATGATCCTCGGTTCGCTTTTCACGGAAAACCAGGTGGCCGGGGTCGGTTCGGTGATGATTGTTATTATATCGTTATTCAGTGGTGCCTGGATGGATTTGAAAATGATAGGTGGGGTTTTTCGTGCCGTTGGATATGCGCTGCCTTTTGCCCATGCTATTGATGCTGCCCGGGCAATCATTAATGGAGCTGCTTTTGCAGATATCAATTCAGAATTAATCTGGGTAACGACATACATGGTTATTTCTATAATCGCTGGTATTTTAGCTTTCCGTTGGAAAACTAGACCTTAAAAGATAGAAAAAGGAATCATCTCTTCTTAGCTTCTTTAGTTAGATAGCTGATATCATTCATTAAACCCCACAACAGAGAGAAAGGTTTATCACTCGCATATCTTATGCCAGAATGTGGTATATTGTGAAAAAACGTTTATTTCTCAATATTTGACAATGGTTATATGATAATGTATACTATGTCTATAGAAAATATTTAATATCTCGAAAAAGGAGGAACAGTTCCATGTTAGAACAGAGCGAACATGAAAGAAATTGTCCGGTATGCAGCAAGCAGATTTTTGAAGGCGAGGAAGTCATAAGCCAGGTCGTTTGTGGTGATGAAGATTTATGCCTGCCGCCGAATGTAAAGCATAATGAATCCGAATGCAATGTGTATAGCTTTTGTTCAGAAGAATGCCTTGAAAGTTTTATAAAGACTAAACCGGAATGTTCCTATGTTCCCGGCTGGAAGCGTTTAATGAGTAAAATTTACCGCGCTGGAAAAACAAGTGGGGTAGCCGGAATCAGGCCACATGAACTGCATAAATGTTGAGAGCGTCTGAATGGTTATTCTAAATTACAAGGGAGGCTAGCCTGATGACCGTTAATGTCGGAGATTTGGTTAAATCATTTACTTTAAAAGATCAGCAGGGGAAAGATGTTTCTTTAAAAGATTATTCAGGTAAAAAAATACTTCTGTCATTCCATCCCCTGGCCTGGACTAAGGTATGTGCTCAGCAAATGGAATCCCTGGAAGCAAAAAAAGAAGAATTTGATCAGCTGAATACTATCGCTTTTGGAATCAGCGTGGATTCTGTGCCCTGTAAGAAAGCCTGGGCGAAAAGTTTAAATATAGAAAAGACCCAACTACTATGTGATTTCTGGGAACATGGTGAAGTAGCAAAGCTTTTTGGTATTTTTATTGAGGAAAAAGGCTTTTCCGAAAGAGTAAATATTATAATTGATGAAAATCAGAAAG
>CAZBKZ010000035.1:0-24118 GCA_964492615.1 uncultured Syntrophomonadaceae bacterium
CATTGAGCGAGCTAAAGAACAATGGCAATAGAAGCATGAGCCGGAAAGATGGGATTGGGCCTCTTGTAAAGAAGGCTTATTATCTTCTCGGACGCAAAGGCTTGCGCGGTGTGACGTTGCTTACAAGTGCTGGAATTCGTCTCTTTCGTTCCAACAAAAAGCGAAAACATTTTACAGCTAAATCCGGCTTTAGTATACCAACGGTGCTGATAGTTTCTGTAACTATGGCCTGCAATTATAATTGCCTTGGCTGTTATTCCCGGGGGAGACCGGAAAATGAAGAACTGAGCACTGCAGAGCTGGACAACCTGTTTGGCGAAGCAGAAGCAATGGGTATGCTTGCGGTAGTATTGACCGGTGGAGAGCCGCTGATGCGGGATGATTTACTGCAGATTATCAGCAGGCATCGTAACCTGCTCTTTATCATGATAACAAACGGGTCGCTCATGACTGCTGAAAAAGCGGCATTGATTGGCAGATGCACCAACCTGGTTGTCTTGATCAGTATTGAAGGCAGCGACAGACATACAGATGAAAGGCGGGGGGAAGGCGCGCACCGGGCCGTAATTGCTGCAATGAAACATCTGAAAAATGCCGGTGGTTTTTTTGGTTTTGCTGCTACGAACAATGTTTTCAACAGTGCGTACCTGGGCAGCGATCTATTTATAGATGATATGATTGACCGGGGCTGTTCTGCCGGTTTAATTACCGAATATGTTCCCTGTGGACCGGGACGACGTCCCGATTGGGTGATTGGCCCGGAGCAGAGGGAGAGTTTCAGGCAGCGGATCCTTCATTTAAGATCTTCAAAACCTATAGTGCTGGTCCAGCTTCCTCAGGATGAGTATGGTGAAAAAAATATATGCAGTGGTGCAGGAAGAGCTTCTCTTCACATTAATTCACAGGGAGGTATTGAACCCTGTCCCTTCGTTTCATTATCATGTGACAGTATTCGTAGGGGAGGGTTAATGGCTGCTTTAAAGTCACCATTTTTGGCAGCAATACGCAGCCAGCCCCACCTTTTATCCAGGAACCTGCAGGCTTGCTCTTTGTTCGAACATTACCCTGAGGTGAAGGCCCTGGCCAGTAAAAAAAAGTGAACCTTAAGCTTAAAGGGTTTCATTGATTTAATCCCCTAAAAGAGTAATGCTTTACAAAAGCCGTTAACTAATTTATAATTATATTGAATGAACGTTCAACCAATGAATGGAGAGGTAATATGGCCAGGAGAAAGGAACAGAACCAAAAAATCAGGGATGAACGAAGAGAGCAGATCCTTTCAAAAGCACTGATGCTTTTTGCGACAAGAGGGTTGGCGGCCACTAAAATAAGTGATATTGCTAAGGCTGCCTGTATTTCACAGGGTCTTTTATACCATTATTTCAAATCGAAAGATGAAATATTTGTTGAGCTGATAGGAAATGGGTTTGAGCGATTAAATGGAGCATGCCGCTGGTTGGAAGAGCAGAATAAAACAGCAAAAGAAAAAATAGTTTTTGCCCTGGCCGAACTGCTTAAACTACTGGAACAAAATGAAGATGCTGCCCGGTATCATTTTCTTATAGCCCAGGCTACTGCATCAGAATCAATACCCGATCAGGCCAGGGAGATTATAAAAAAAGAAAATTCGTATCCGTATGAGGTAATAGAAAGAATTTTAGTCGAAGGGCAAAGAGATGGTTCAATAAAAAAACATGATCCAAAAGAACTGGCTCTGGTGTTTTGGACAACTATTAATGGGCTTGCTATTTACAAGGCTGTTCACGGTAAAAAGTTTAAGGCGCCCAATGTAAGTATCTTGAGTGACATATTTATAAGTAATAATAAAAATTAAAGGCAGTAAAGAATCAGGAGGATTATTATGTTAAGTGTTCGGGGGCGGATGATCAAGTTTATGCTGCAGCATCGTGATTTGCTTCAGTTTAAGGCAAAGAAAGAAAAGGTAGATTGGAATCAATATGAAGCTGTTCTTGCTTTTCGGAGGCAGGTTGAAGATGGAGCAAAAAAATTCGGCAAACTACCTGCAGATATTACTGTGGAACCGGTAGAAATTGATGGTTTGTATGCCGAATGGATTGTTCCGGCCGGAGCAACAAAGGAAAAAGTTATACTATATTTTCACGGAGGCGGCTATATATCGGGGACTTGCAGTGCGCACCGGTCTATAGTGAGTAAATTTGTTAAAGGAAGTGGTAGAGGGGCCCTTTTATTTGAATACCGGTTGGCACCCGAAGAACCATATCCGGCAGCGCTGGAAGATTCGTTGAAAGCATATAAATGGTTGCTGGATCAAAATATAAATCCTAAGAACATTGTTTTTGTTGGTGATTCTGCCGGTGGTGGCTTATGCCTTGCAGCTTTACTGGCAATACGCGATAGGGGAGTAACCTTGCCGGCTGCTGCTGTCGCTTATTCGCCGGTGACAGATCTTAAATGCATGGGAGAGAGTCATAAAACCAAGGTTAAGGTATGCCTTTCTCCGGAGGGAATGGCAGAGGCGATTGCAAAACATTATGCTGGAGAGGAAGACCCGGGTCTGCCATATATATCTCCACTTAACGGCGACTTAAGAGGGCTGCCTCCATTGCTTTTATTCGCCGGAGAAGATGAAACCTTATATGATGACGCTGTTCGATTTACTGAAAAAGCCAGGCAGGCAGGAACGACAGTAACTTTAAGAATTGGCAAAGGACTGTTTCACTGCTACCCGGCGATGGCTCCCCTATTTCCGGAGGCCAGCAAGGCGATGGAAGAGATATGCCGGTTTATCAATGAATATATCGTGGGTAACTGAAAACCTGGTTGAACTATTTAAGACTGAAAGCTTTGTTTTGAAGGTTAACTGATTATTTATAGTTTATTTAACTTTTTTTAAACAGTGGGGTCAGCTTCTTCAAGTTGATCCCACTGGTTAAAATATGTCGGATAGCCGAAACGTGTCAGGGAATATAAAGTTATTGAGACACTGCCAAGAATAGCCAGCATAATAGCTATCTGGTATTCGATGGCAACCAGGGGTGATAAGCCGGCTAATATTTGACCGGTCATCATGCCGGGTAAAAATATTATACCCATACCGACCATTGAGTTGATTGTTGGCATAATAGCAGAAGTAAAAACATCTTTAACAATGCCTTGGGTAGCCTCCCTGGGTGTTGCTCCAAGCATCAGGGCTCCCTCGATCTGCTGCTTTTTTGTTTTCATTTCTCCGTTCAGCCTATCAATTGTTCTGTTTTTTCATCAAGAGCTGAAGTAGGTTCATCGAGCAGCAAAACTTTAGGTTCCATCAGGATTAACCGGATTAGAGCTAAACGCTGCTTCTCGCCTCCAGAAAGGAGCTCGGCATCTTCATCAAGTTGTTTCTGCTGAAGACCTGCTTTGTTAAGCTCCTCGAGGAACTTATTATCGGGTAAAGGCTTCTTGCCTGCGAAGGACAAACCTATTTGTAGATTGTCCCTGATTGTGCCAGGAAAGATTACAGGGACCTGTGGAAGCATGGTTACTTCTCTTCTAAGTTGGACAGCATTGATATCTTTTATATTAGTACCCCTGTAACTGATTATACCCTCCTGATAATGTGTCATATGGTTCAGCATTCGGATAAGCGTAGTTTTACCACCGCCACTTTCACCGATAATACAGGTGATCTGACCTTCTTTTATATATAAGCTATCAATAGAAATAATATTTTTATAACGTACTCCCTGTAATTCAAATATTTTTTACACCCCACTTAGCCAAACCTGTTACACCATATATTAAAAATCGATACCAAGTATCGATATAATAGTATAGGGAAGTGCAGACGTCAAATGTTACCCTGTGGAGTTGCAATATATTATGAATTACGTTAGATGATTTGAATGATTAATCAACCAGGCATTCATGCTTTTGTTTTATGGTTATTAGAAGGTCTGAAAATTCTCTGATTACACCATTTCCACCGCATGTATTACATACATAATCTGCAGCATTACGAGCTTCATAGGCTGCGTCGAGAGGGCAGGCTGAGAGACCGACTCTGTTCATAAGCTGAAGATCAGTTATTTCGTCACCTATAAAAGCGATATTATGGGCCTCAATGTTTTGGTCGGGAAGGAGCTTATTCAAAACCATTATTTTCTGTTCAGAATGTTGGTAGTAGGCTTTTACATTCATCTTTGAAGCAACATGTCTGATAAAAGGATTTTCATCATCACCAAGCAAGCCTATCTCAATGTCGGTAAGTTCCTTAAGCCTTTGAACACCTAAAAAGTCACTGGAAGAAATTTTTTTCATTTCTTCGCCGTTTTCCAGCAGGTAGAACGTTTTATCTGCTAAGACTCCGTCGAAGTCAACCAGTAATAATTTTATATCAAGGGCTTTCTTTTCTATAAGTTTATTATCTCTTATCATTGGATGAGCCTTATTACCTCCTCTGGAAGCATGGTCAGAAATTAAATAAGCAATTAAGTATGCTAACTAACCCCTAATTCTTTAATCCAATTCTTAATTTTAACATTAATCTGATCACGGATTTCTCGGAATTTGAACAGCTTTTGCTCATCACTACCTTCAAAAGCTGCAGGATCTTCAAAATACCATTGTAACCGGTTACTAATGCCAGGAAATACAGAGGGACATTTTTCTTCGGCATCGGAACAAACAGTAATAAGGTAGCTAAAGTGCTTTTTCCCAAGATATTCTACCAGAGCTTTTGAACGATGTCCTTTAAGGCTAATTCCAATTTCCTCCATTACTTCTTCTGTGCAGGGATTTATGCCTTGCGGTTCAATTCCAGCACTGAAAGCTTCAAATTTTTTATGACCGTAATAACGTAAAAAAGCTTCAGCCATCTGGCTGCGAGCGGAGTTGCCTGTGCAAAGAAATAAAACATTTATTTTATCCATGGTTAACCTCCCATTAAATTTTACCCTATTATCTTAGTCACAGAAAGGCCGTTTTTGTTAACATTAAGTTAACTTCAGGTTAAACTTTTAGAGCCTACATTTTCTATAGTTTTAAAGTAAAAAAGTCATGAAGTATGGTATGGAGATAGTGGCGGTAATTGAGATTCACTTGTATGCTGATTTTGTATCCGGGCACATGGAACTATCAGGGTAATCTAAGCTGAAATCTATGCCTGGAAGAACGGCATATGCACTTTCTCTCACCATGCCTGGTGGGTAGGGAAGAATTTGTAATTGAAAACCTGGTTAAGGTATTCATTCTGCAAATTTAATAATATCCGTATTTTTCTACGGCTTGATAGACTGCTTTAAGATTTTCAATGGGGATATCACGAGGTAATGTAAGTACATCCGGTGACAGGATAAAGCCTCCCCCGTATTTAACTTCGTCTAGAAGTTCCTTAACATAAAGATCATTCTCTTCAGGTGTACCCCCGATCACCAAGGAAGATTTAAGCCCTCCAGACACGCAGGTATGCCCTGCTAACATTTTCTTAGCTTTTCTTACATCAGTTTTTTCAAAAGCGGCAATACCCCATCCGCGAGGTAACTCCAAGATTGTTTCCAGGTGAGCTTCGTGGCATCCTTCAAAGAAAACATGGGATTTAATGCCTTCATCAAGCAGCCTGATTATTATTTTTTTAAGGGTAGGCCAATAAAATTCTTTATACAACTTGGGGGAAAGATATTCATTTAAGTGGAGAGGGAAAAAGGCAAAAGGTGATCCCATAGTTTTGGAAGCCATGGCTACTTTTATAATAGGCTCTACTGTGGCTTCAGCAGCCGCTTTAACCTTATCTGGATATTTACGTAGATCTAAAATAAGATTAGGAATATCCCTGAGGTAATCACCTATATAATCAAGAGGTGCATAACCATATCCCATAGATGGAGGGGTAAAGCCAAGCTGTATTAGGTCTTCAAACATGGCTTTTATATCATTTTCTTGCCTGGCTATTTCCATTCCCATTTGGGCCACGGTAGCCATAGCTTTGGGGGAGTTGAGATGTTCAATGTTTTCGCTAATACGGGGTAAAATTTTTTTATAAGAGAACTTTATCGGATCTGCAGTGTATTCATCGTACTCATCCGGCTGCATATAGGTTCCACCGATGAATTGCGAGGAGCTATTATCAGAAAGTTCTCTTCCAGGAAAACGAGTATTCTTATCTTTTAAAATATCATGAATTGGGCCTGTAATCGTTGACAACTTTTGAGCTAAATCCGGAAAATCTGCAAAAGCAATGGCTAAGACATAATTATTGATACCCCACAAACCGGCTAAGGACATTTCGCTGGGAAAATCCTTCAGGTATTTGATAGCCGCTTGACGAGCTTTATCAAAATCATAATGTACTTCATGGTTAGTAAACCCTGCATATGAAGCAACTACATCGCCTGCAAATCCCATCATTGGAACCCGGTCAGGTTCTTTGAGATCTATCGCATTCTGTATTCGCTCCTGGCGTTTCTGTATCATCTTAAGAGGATCATGCGCAGGCATTTATCGCTCACTCCTTTAGTGCTAGTAATTCATTACATAATTTCACTCCTCGGGCGGCATCATCTGCCCAGGCATCTGCGCCCGTATATTTCATTACTGAATCATTTACTCTACCGCCACCTATAATAATTTTTATTTCATCTTTCAATCCTGCTTCTCTTAGCGCGTTAATAGTATGTTTCATAGCATCTACTCCAGAAGTAATCAAGCAGGACAAGCCTAGAAGATCAGGTTCATATTGTTTTATTGCTTCAATATATTTTTCTGATGAAACATCAACCCCGATATCAATTACCTCAATACCGGATGCCTCAGCCATTACTTTAAACAGGTCTTTTCCAATGTTATGGACATCACTTGCTACTGTGCCAAGGACCATAGTGCCATGCTTCCTGGGAATATCTTTCTGTAATAGTGGTATGGAAAACTCCATGATCTGGTTGAAGATGTCCCCGGCACATATGAGTTCAGATAAAAAATATTCTCCACTTTCAAATCTGTCTCCCACCAAGTTCATAGCTTTTTTACATGTTTCTAGTACGATAACTGCTCCACCAGGTTTATTCACCATTTCTATAGCTGTCTTGATTGCTGCTGCTTCTTGCATATCCACAAAATTATTCAGCAATTCATCTGTCATATGTAAATCTCCTCAGAATATTTATGAGTTTGTCTCATTAAGTAACTGGTGCTCATCAATATAAACGTAAGTGCGTTTCCTTAGCTCATTACGCATCAGCGTATCTATTTTAATAACTCCATTAATCAATGATATTTCATTTGTTATAAATTTATATAATGTTGCGTGATCCTTTAAAACCAGTACAGCAAATATGTTATATCTGTTAACTAATGTTATTACATTGTGCACTTCCGGATATGTGGATAACTGTTCACATATAGAATCAACTTTATTCGGTTCGGCATTGATCAACACATACGCAACTGCCCTGAAGCCCAACAACTTGGTGTGGTTGGGCACAACAGAAATTTTGATAATATCATTTTTAATTAGTTTGGCTACTCTTCTGGTTACCGAGGCAGCGCTGATTCCATATTTTTTTGCCAGCCTGGTTAAGTTTGAACGCCCGTTTTTCCGAAGGTCACTTATCAGTTGTTCATCAATGTAATCTATGCTAACAGGTTCATCGATTAGTGACTCAGGCTTAAAAAATTTATCATAACTCTTTTTTCTTTCTGAAATAAAAAACATATCAATCTCATAAACACCCTCGATATTAGGCAACTTTTTACGCACTAATGTATAAAGTTTTTCAATATCCGGATATTCAGCGAGAATTAATATGTTGAATATTCCAAACATGTCAGCGATTGAGCTAATATATGTATCCTCTAACAACTTATCACAAACCGCGTCAATTTGTTTAATATTAACGTTTAATGCTATAACAACCTGAAATTTATAACCTATCTTATAAGGATTGGGTATAGCCTGTATCGATATAAAATCGTCTCTCAGCATTTTGTTAACCCTATTTGAAACAGTTGATGTTTTAACCTTAAGGTCTTTAGCTAATTTGGTGTAGCTGTAGCGGCCATCCTTTGACAAAGCTTTTATGATTTGATAACTGATATTATCGAGCATCGTATTTCTCCAATACTTAAAATTAACCGCCGAATTGAACATTTAGACCATGGTCAATAAAAACCTGCTTAGTGCTGTTTAAAACATCCTGAGTAAGAATGTTTTTATCTATACAAGATAAGGGATATTTCATGCCGAGTTCTTCATATTTTATTCTACCATATTCGTGAAAAGGGATAATATCAACCCTTTCGATCGATTTTAGACTACTTAAGAAGGCAGCCGTCGACTCAATGTTATCCTTTGAATTATTATAGCTTGGGATAAGCGGTATTCTGATGATTATTGGTTTCCCCAACCTATCAAGCTTTTTCAGATTGTTTAGTATGGTATCATTTGGAACGCCTGTATGATTAAAATGAATTTTGCTATCCATATTTTTCAAATCATATAGGATAAGATCGGCTTTCTCAAGGACAGTAAAGCTTACTTTACTTAATGTATAACCACATGTATCGATTGCTGTATGTATGTAATATCTTTTACATTCTTGCAAAAGTGCAAGTGTAAACTCTGGCTGGAAAGTTGCTTCTCCTCCGCCAATGGTTATACCGCCACCGGATTGACGATAGTATTGCTCATCCTTCATTATGATTTTAACAACTTCGTCTACTGTCATATATTTACCGACAATTTCAAGTGCACCCTTACAGCATACGTTTACACATTTTCCGCATACAGTGCACAAGTCACGGTTTATTAATAATCGGCATTCAGCACTTGTATCACTGAATGACAAAACACCAGCAGGGCAAACATCGACACATTTCCCGCATTCATCACATAAAGAAGCAACAAACTTGAGCTCAGGAAATTGTTTTTGTCCTTCGGGGTTACAACACCAAAGACACTTTAAAGGGCATCCTTTCAGAAATATGGTTGTTCTAACACCATATCCATCGACAAATGAACCACGAACTATATTGAAAACAAGCCCTGTGGTTTTATCCATAAGTAAATACCCCTCCCTGCAGTTAAACTTTTTATGGAACTTATATTCTAAAAATTAATTATATTGATGGACACCAAAATTGCTTTAATAATAACAAATGTTAACGGTGTCCATCAAATAAGGTTAAGTTATGATGTTATTTTTTTTCCTCAAAAGAATCAGATATTTTCTTATAATTTACAGGAGCTATGCCAAAGTCAAGCAAATTGTGTAAAGGGATTTTTACATCGATTGCGACTTCAGGGCACATAATTTCACAAAAACAACACATGTCACATTCGCCCGGATACAGTACAGTCGGTGCTTTTTGTGATTCGTCCCAGCCGAAAACATCCTGGGGACAGTATTGATAACAGTTTTTGCAGCCAGAGCATAACTTTGTATTAATATCCGGCCCATAATTAATTTTTATATTATACATGGTTATTCTCCTTTATTTAATTACTTAAGCAATACTAATTGACGGGCTCTTTGTCATAAACAATTTTACCATCGACTTTGCGAGCTACGATTGTTACATTGTCCCACTTGGAGTCTTGCTCGGGATAATCGTCTCTGTTGTGTATTGGAGGCATGCGGCTTTCATCACGCATTAATGATGTTTGAGCATGCATCTCTGAAAGTTCGATGATATCCTGAACTTCAAGGACTCGCATCAACTCATGATAACTGGTGGCTGTTAGCGCTGGGACAGCGGCTTCTTTCAGCCATCTAATTTGTTCGACGGCATATTTTAACCTCGGAGCTATCTTATGCACGCCAACAAATTCATGATTCAAATTTCTTACATAGTCTTCGAGTTCCAGAGGGTTAACAGCATAGCTGCTTTGCCGGTTTAATGGCGAATAAACCCTCTCATTTGAAGCTTTGATCTGATTTACTTGGGTATTGCCAAATGATGGTTGATCCATATCCTTAATGAGATCTGCAACATAATCGCCAACGATCCAGCCCCAGGTTAAAGCCCTGCATCCCGCAGTGTGGCCGGCGCAATCGCCAGCGGCAAATAAATTCTTGATAGAAGTTTCTGCTTGTTCATTTTCTCGTTTAATGCCATTTATCGTTAAACCGGCACAAAGAGCAAGACCTTGTAGCGGTCGTTCATTTCTTGGACCACCCGCCATCATGTGGAATTTAAGTGAACGTGGCTTTTCTGTAGCTGAACAGAAATACATTGCAGCAACTTCGTCATCGGTAGCATTTGCTTTTGTGGATGTTAGCAGATCGCGTTCGATTTCTGGGTTTTGACAGTTTGGTGCATATTGATAATTGATAGGAGGAATATTCCCACCATGTTGCATCATATTCCTTTCCGGGTATTTCTCTTCAAGAAGTTCACCATTTGATTTCATCAATGGAAAGAACCAACCAGTGCCACCTGTCCCACTGCTGATATTTGAACCCCTGGAGACAGAATACATCCAAATAAACTCCATATTGTGTATTTTAGCGCCTGCGTTTAGGGCTGCTGTAACACCACATCCGCTATTGCCCGAGAAACCAACTGAGTAAAATAGGTTCTGTGGGTAGGGAACATGTGGATAGGGATAAAGGCGAGTTACCCGGCCGCTTGCTATAACGATAGTCTTTGCATTTATGACTATAAGCTCTCCTGTTCGCATGTTAAAACCGGTAGCTCCAACAGCTGTGCCATTCTTAGTTAAAATATTGCATATCATCGTTCTGTTTAACACCCGAACATTATCATTATAAACTGCTGCAGAAAGCTTTGCTTTCAGATCTGAGCCTCTATATAGAACCATATCTGATGGGTAAGGCTTACCGTTTTCATCATAAGCTGTCCTTCCCCATACCGTACCTTTCCGATAGGTCTGTAAACCTTTCATGAAGCCATCGTCTTCTCTAATCTGAATACCAATATCCTCCATAATAGCAAGAGGTTTCAGCCAGTTTATAAGTTCGGTATATTGCAGCCTGGCATTTACCATGCCCTTTAAACGGTCAACACCAAATAAAGATTTTTTTGCTTCTTCAATGCTAAAACTGTCAGGGAGTGGGTGTTCGATCATGCCATGTTGCTCAATATGAAAGTCTTTAAGACCAATTGCGCTACCGGAGATTTCCAGTGAAGATTTTTCCATAAGAGTAACATCTATATTTTTATTTTTACGTTTTGCCTGAAGAGCTGCCATGCATCCGGCTAATCCGCCGCCAATGATTAAAAAGTCAGTATTAATGGTTCGATCAACCATTTGTTCTAATTCAGTAGACATTTGGCATTCTTCCTTTCCTGGTAGTTTAAAAGTGTTAAAATCATTATTCTGACTTAGTTAAATATTGTTTGATATCATGAGGAACCAAGTCAACAGTACGTGCAGCGTACATATTTTTCAGGTCACTATATTTCATATTTGGGGTCTTGTAAAAAAATAGCCTGAAACAGAATTCAGAGCAGAATGTATAGCTTTTACCTCTTAAAACTTTATTTACTGGGTTTTCTTTTAATGGACGGGTACAAAATTCACATTGTTCAGGATCGATCATATTAATCTTTCGTGGATACACTTATAAACTTTGTGTATTCACATTCTCCTTTCATTTTATAGTGGATAAGGCACTGAAATTACAATAATATAAACTAAGGTGAAATGTCAACACCAAAATTAAAAAAAATAAGGGTTGACTATTGCGATTAAGGCTGTTAATATGTAAACAAAATAATCACAATATTGTCAATAGAGACATGCAGATAGAGATTTTTTTGTTAATCAAGGATGTTAAGATTACGCGGGAAATTAGATGTAATATGAGTGGGGGAATGCATATGCAGTAATGTAATTCTTGCTGATGCATAAGCGCAAATCATTAAAACAGGTTGCCCGAGATTTTTGATGGTATACTACTAGGGAGGTAATAGTATGAAGAAAACTGTTTTTTTATGTTTAGTGTTTATCGTCGCGGTAGGTATTTTTGCTATGGGTTGTCAGTCTGACACATCTGCTCCAGAACCCGAAGTAGATATTTCCGAGTCTGTTGAGGAGCCTATTGAGCTAAAACTGTCCATCGACTTACCTGAAGGTACCGATTTTGCAATAGCGGCAAATAAGATGGCTGAAAACATTGCTGATAGAACAAATGGCCAGTGCTTAATAACTGTGCATGCTGGCGGTACTCTTTGCAGCCATGCTGAGCTCTTCAGCATGATGAAGTCTGGCGCTATCGAAATGGGCGAGTCTCCCATAGAGTACCAGGCTGATGCAGATCTAAGGTTTATGGCTTTACAGCTACCCTTTTTATTCAACAGTATTGAAGCTAACTATAAAAGTATTCACTTGTTCAACGAGAATCTTTTCAATGATATACTTGCAGAGAAGTTCAACGTTATGCCGATTGCTTCATTCAGCACAGGGGTTCATCAATATTATGGTACTGATGATCCCGTGGAGGTTTTGGATGACTGGAAAGGTAAGCTTGTTTGGACAGCTAATCCTTTATCAGCAAATACAATATCAGCACTTGGAGCATCACCTGTCAGTTTGGAATTCTGGGATGGCTATCCTTCACTTCAAAAGGGAACTGTTGACGCAGCCGTCAATATAATACCTCTTGCCGTTCTCCTTTTCCAATGGTATGACTCTATTCATTATATAACAATTTGCAACTTATTCGGTAGCTCTTCAAATATTTACATTAACCTTGATATATTTAATGAGATGCCAGAGGATATGCAAACGATTCTACTTGATGAGGCGAAAAAGCTCGAAGAAGAAATGCAGGCGATCTATGCTGAGCACCAGGTAGTTGTTCCTGAGGAATTGAAAGATTTTGGTGTAACTGTTTATCAATTACCTGACGATGAGCGCGCCAGATGGATCGAGGCGACCCAATCGGTGCGTGAAGATTATTTTAGCCAGTTAGATCCAGCAGATGTAGAGATTATTATGGATTGTGTAGCACAGGCTAATGAGTGATTGTAGGTGAAGCCAAAAAGTCGTGCAACTCAAAGTTAATTCTTAGGGTTGCACGACTATAGATTATTTCTCTAATTCTTCAATTATATATTAAGGGTTATTGAGGGGAATAATATTGTGAAAATTATAGCTAATATAGAAAAAATTGTTATGTATATTGATAATTTCGTAGAACGCCTTACCAGCTTGTTTTGGTTATTTGGAGGGTTTTGCATTTTTATAATGGCGTTAGTAGTGGGTTACGGTGCTTTTACTCGCTATGTTTTTAGAGAACCGGCCTCAATTACACATGCCATCACTATGGTGCTGATGCTCGCTTGTGCTATATTTACTATTCCATATACACAAAAAATAGGTAAACACTTAAGGTTAGATTTGCTTGATAATGTTTTTCCCAAAGCTGTCAGTAGTGCTATAAAAAACCTATTTGGGCCGCTGCTTGGCCTGTGCTTTGTTTCTGTCATTACATGGCAAAGCTGGAATTCGGTTACACTCGCTATTGATATTTCACAGATGACAACGACTAATTATCCAATACCAACATTTCCCCTTAAGCTAATGATTACGATCGTTATGGGAACTCTTTGCGTGGTATTTATCCTTCAGATTCTAAAGTATCTATTTGCGTTGCGTGATAACTGCAATGAAATCAGGACTAATGAAAAACATCACAAAGGAGATTCACCATGGATTTCTTGACTGTTACATTAATATCTATTGTTATAACGATCGTATTGATAATATTAGGTATTCCAATCGCTTATTCTATTGGAGTAGGGACAGTCGGAGCTATATTGTTTGGTTTAGGTGTGGCGCCTTTAACAAGAGTAGGTTTAATTCCTTTTTCTGTTTTTCATAGCCAGAATTGGGTTCCACTACCACTTTTTATGCTAATGGCATGTATTATAGGTGAAACTAAAATAGGTGAAAATGTCTTTAATGCAGCGAATAAATGGCTTTCCCGAGTTCCAGGGGGTCTGTTGGTTTCCTCAATAGTAGGGCAGGGTATGATGGCTGCCACTATGGGGAACAGTGGGACAACGATACTGACGGTTGGAACTATAGTTGCGCCGGAAGTTAAACGGTTACGTTATAATACAGAATTTAGTATGAGTGCGTTGTTGACTGGCGGAGTACTCGGTCCATTGATTCCGCCCAGTGTTAGTATGATTGTCTATGCTGTAATTGCACAGGCATCTGTCAGTCAGCTTTTCCTGGCAGGCATCATGCCTGGCCTATTGCTTATAGTAATGCTGGCAGTTTTCGTTATGATTGTATGTAAAAGAAATCCAGATTGTGCGCCAACACCTGTCAATGTCACATGGAAAGAACGGCTTTCATCAGTAAAAAATGTATGGCCTGTTCTGCTGCTTATGTTTGGGATAATTGGTGGTATTTATTCGGGAGCTGTCACTGCAACCGAAGCTGGTGCTTTAGGTGTTATTATCACTTTAATTATTGCGGTAACATCTTTTAAATTTCGTGTCGCAAACTTAAAACGGGCGATGACTCAGGCAGCAACTCTGACTGCTATGTTATCGATGATGATCATAGCTGTCAACTGTTTTACTTATGTTATAGCAGTATCAGGAATGTCGGTTACAATGAGCAATTTTGTATCAAACCTGGATATATCGCCAATTATGGTAATAATTGTAATCAATATTATTTTATTACTGTTAGGCTTTGTGATGGATGGTTTGGCTATAATGATGGTTACATTGCCTTTGTTTGTTCCATTGGTCACCAGCCTCGGTTTTAATCCTATCTGGTTCGGTGTACTGGTCTGTGTAAACATCGAAATTGCGTTAATAACTCCACCCGTAGGGTTGAACCTATATATGGTTAGCGGTGCTTTTGGAATTCCCGCTGCTAAATTGATGCGTTCTACTTTGCCATTCATTGTTTTGTTAATCATTTTTTTAGGTCTGTTGATTGCTTTTCCAGGAATAAGTACATGGTTGCCTAGTCTATCAGCATCTATGTAGGTTATACAGTGTTAATTGATTGAAAATAAAAATTATGTGAGGGAAAGCATATGGAGGAACTTGAAAAAACAAATTGCCACAGCTTGAGAGTTCGAAGATTACGTGAACAGTTGCTTCAGACCGTACCGGAGCTTTGTATTGATAGAGGTTACCTGTTAACGCAATCATACAAGGAAACGGAAGCTTACCCGCAGGTAATCCGAAGAGCAATGGCTTTAGAAAAAATCCTTAAAGAAATGACAATAAATATATTTGATGGAGAACTTATTGTAGGAAATACTATAAGCAAATTGCGTGGTGGACCTATTACACCGGAAGTTAACTGGGAATGGAGTCAGCAACAGGTTGAGACGCCTTCTTCTCAATGGGATGAGTTTGCTCCTGTGCCGGAAGAAGTAATCAGCAAAATGAAAAAGGTGTTTTCTTACTGGAATGGCAGAGCACTGTATGACAGGTTGCGTGCTCGTGTCCCAGAAGATATACTCAATTCTCACTATAATACACAGCTTCCTGCCGGATCTTCAATAGCAAATAACCATATAGGATCGCATATTAGTGTTGATTATCCATATTTATTAACAAGAGGGTTAAATGGAGTTAAGCAGCAAATAGATGATGAGTTGTTAAGACTCAACCTAACAGACATTCAAAGTTATAAAAAAACAGAATTTCTAACGGCTGTAAAGATCACTCTTCAAGCGGTGATTCACTTTGCGGAACGCTATTCGAAATTAGCTGAAGAACTAGCTGCGAAGGAAACAGACACTAATAGGGCCGCAGAGCTTAGACGTATAGCGAACATTTGCAGCAATATACCTGCTAACGAAGCCAAAAGCTTACATGAAGCATTGCAGTTTGTATGGTTTGTACATGTAGCTTTAATGATAGAAGGTTGGGGTCCGGGTATGAGCTTTGGCAGAGCAGACCAATATCTTTATCCTTATTATAAAAAAGATATAGAAAACGGAACACTTACGAGAGAACAGGCCCGTGAGCTAATCTCGCTTTTCTTAATTAAAATAAACGAGATGGCAATGCGGTTTAGTTTTGAAACAATGAAAACAGCAGCGGGATTGAATGTGCTATCAAACATCACACTCGGGGGCATTACAAAGAACGGAAAAGATGCAGTTAATGATCTGTCTTATCTTTTCCTCGAGGCAGAAGAAGATGTTGCTCTTCATGCAGAAGAATTTGTTATCAGGATTCATAAAACTACACCGGACTCCTTTTTACTCAGGGCATGTGAAACCGCAAAAATATTGAAGGGAAAGTTAAAATTCATATGTGATGAGACAGCGATACAGCAACTGATCTATGATGGTAAGCCCCTTGATTATGCCCGGGACTACATAGTTTCCGGATGTGCCTTGCCCACGGTTCCCGGGTTTTCGTTTGATATAATCGGGGGACAGTTCAATTTGCCTGTAATGCTTGAGTTTGCGCTTAACGATGGTAGATCTCGTATTTCAGGAAAACAGATCGGATTGAAGACGGGGGATCCCAGGGCTTTTACGTCTTATGAAGACATATGGGAAGCATACAAAAAACAGGTTGAGCATTTTATTGAGATCGTCGTTATGGTCAGGAATATCGACCGGCATTTGTTTGCCGAGTATTTACCGACACCGTTTCAATCAGCTGGTTTCCAGAGTTGCCTGAAAAAAGGACTGGATATCACAAATGGTGGTACAGCCCCTTATATAACTGACGGAGTATCTGTAGTAGGTGCGCCTAATGTTGCAGACTCACTGGCAGCTATCAAGAAACTTGTTTTTGAAGATAAGATAATAACAATAGATAGACTTCTTGAATCGCTTGATAACAACTTTGAAGGTGAAGAAGAGATACTAAGCTTGATTGGGAAAGCACCAAAATACGGAAATGACGATGATTATGTTGATACCATAATGGTCGATATTTTTAATCATTTTAACGAGACTTTGGCACCTTATAAAGGATACAATGGAACGAAATACTCAATAAGTTCATATGTGGCATCCGGTAATCTTATGTTAGGAGCTGCAGTCGGCGCCTTGCCTGATGGAAGGAAAGCCGGCACATCGCTATGTGAGGGTGGTTTGTCACCCTATCCGGGTAGAAATGTTAACGGAGCTACTTCAACAATAAATTCAGTTACAAAAATAGATATAGTTAAATTAAGCGCTGGTACAGCACTGAATATGAAGTTTAACCCTGATGCTTTAAAAGACGAAAGTAAAATGAGAAAATTTGCATCATTGATCAGGGCTTACTTTGAAAAAGGCGGATATCATGTACAATTTAATATCGTAAACACTGAAATGCTAAAAGATGCGCAGAAAAACCCAGATAAATACAAGGATCTTTTAGTAAGGGTAGCAACCTATAGCGCTTTTTTTACCCAGCTGGGGCCTGAGTGTCAGCAGGAAATTATTGACAGGGTAGAATTTCAAGATATGTAAATAAGGATGGCCGCTTCAATATTCTATGGAAAAAGGTATGACAGATTTGACACGTGAGTTAATGCTTATTAATGGAGCGGAAGTTCAAAGCATCTCCGGAAGATGGATCTCTGTAGAAAACCCTTCCAGGCGCGGGGAGGTATTAGCCGAGGTTCCCAGGGCTATTGCAGATGATGTGAATATTGCTGTCAAAACAGCCTTTGAAAGCTTTAGGTTGTGGAAAGAGGTTCCCATCTCGCATAGAGGAGATATTTTATTTAAAATTGCAGATGCCCTTTTGGAAGAAGTCGATGAGCTTTCGCGTACTGTGGCATCCGAAAACGGCAACATTATCAGTTATACCAGGAGTGAGGTAAAAAACGCCAGCGAAAAATTCCGCTATTACGGGGGACTGGCAAGTGAAATAAAAGGGAATATAAACCCGGGGCCTGATGGAGTATTCCAGTATACTTGGCGCGAGCCCATTGGTGTGGTAGCGGCAATGATGCCGTGGAATTCGCCATTGGCATTATCGACGGCAAAAATAGCGCCGGTTCTTTTAACGGGGAACACCATCGTCTTTAAGGTTCCGCAGACAGCACCGCTGGGAGTGCTTAAGTTAGCCAAGACAGCAAACCGATTTTTACCGCCAGGCGTGCTTAATATCATAACTGGATATGGTGAAGAGTGTGGGGTTTCTCTTGTGCAACACCCATTAGTCGGAATAATTACATTTACCGGAACCACTGATGTTGGTAAAAAATTATTGCACCATGCTGCCGATCGGGTTGTCTTATCGACTATGGAACTGAGTGGTAAAAATCCACAGATTGTACACAAAGATTCATTCCAGGATTATGTTATCGATAGGGTTATAGGTGCAATTCATATCGATCGAATGGGTCAGTCGTGTGCATCTGGAAGCCGTATCTATATACATAGGTCGGTATTTGAATCATTCACAAAGAACTTGGTAAAAAAAATAAAGTCATTCAAACTGGGAGATGCACTTGATGTGCAAACTGATATAGGACCTTTAGCGAATAAGCGGCAATACCTAAAAACTATTTCCTATATTGAAGCTGCTATGGAGGAAAAAAACACGAATCTTGTATGTGGTGGATTGCCCTCAGAGGTGGGGCCGTTAGCCGGTGGGTATTATATAGAACCCACTGTTTTTATAAGTAAGGATAACGATACAATACTAGTTAGAGAAGAAGTGTTTGGGCCTGTAGTGGTTTTAATACCATGGGATAATGAAGAAGAAGTAATAAAGATGGTAAATGACTCATCTTATGGGTTGGTTGCATACATCTGGTGTCAAGATGTGGTAAAAGCTATGAATATGGCACATTCAATTGAGGTTGGCACTGTTATCATTAACTATTTCGGAGGTCCGACAGAAGGACATCCGTATGGTGGAGTTAAGGCAAGTGGATACAGCCGTGAAAATTGTTTAGAAGGAGTTTTGAAAAATTATACACAGATCAAGGCTGTAACCCTTAATACAAGTTACCCACCTGTAGAATAGCTAATTTACTTATCAAAAAGAGAGCATTGAACAATTGAAGTATTAAAAACTATCATTTTACCAAGGACAAGGAGGAACTCGCTGTGGGTATATTAAGACGTGAATTAATGATCATAGGAGGTAAGGAGGTAGAAAGTGTTTCAGGAAAATGGATGCAAGTTGAAAACCCCTCAAAACGAGGAGAGATTTTTGCTGAAGTGCCCCACGCTAATGAAGAGGATGTTGATTTAGCAGTTAGTGCAGCTGAAGAAGGTTTCAAAACATGGAAAAATGTTCCCATCGCTCAGAGGGGAGCTATTATACTGAAGATTGCGAATGCAGTTGAGGAAGCAGCACATGACCTTGGAAAACTTGTCGCATCTGAAAATGGAAATGCGATAAGATATACTTGTGGCGAGGCGAGAAACGCAGGTGAAAAATTTCGCTATTACGGAGGATTAGCCAGTGAAATAAAGGGAACTGTATATCCCGGACCAACAGACGCATTTCTTTATTCACGACGCGAGCCCTTGGGAGTAGTAGCGGCAATAACTCCATGGAATTCTCCTCTTGCTTTAGCAGCTGCTAAAATTGGTCCGGCACTGTTAACAGGGAATACTGTAGTATTAAAAGTGCCCTCGACAGCACCAATAGGTGTGATTAACATGGTGAAGATAGCTATTAGATATTTGCCTGATGGTGTGCTTAATGTTATCACCGGGCCTGGTTCAGAGTGTGGCACGGCTTTGGCAAAGCACCAGAAAGTTAAAAAAATTACATTTACCGGCTCCACAGAAGTTGGAAAAACATTGTTGCATCATGCAGCCGATCGTGTAGTTTTATCGACAATGGAATTAGGCGGGAAAAATCCACAGATTGTTTATCCGGATTCCTATCAAGACTATGTTGTAGACGGAGTAATAGCAACTGTTCGTTTTAATCGTATGGGACAGTCGTGTTCCTCCGGCAGTCGTATCTATATTCATAGGTCAATTTTTGATTCATTCGTTGACAAGTTGGTTAGTAAACTAAAAGTATTTAAACTGGGCAATGCACTTAGCGAAGATAGTGATATCGGACCTATAGTTAACAAAAATCAGTTTACTAAAGTTTGTTCCTATATCGAAGCAGCACTGAAAGAAGGAAAGGTGAAAATGATGTGTGGTGGACTTCCTCCCGAGGATGGGCCACTGGCAGAAGGCTATTATATTGAACCCACCGTCTTTGTCAGTCCGGACAATGAAACTATTTTAGCGAAAGAGGAAATATTCGGTCCTGTAGTGGTTGCAATTCCATGGGATGATGAAAAAGAGGTTCTCAGGTTAGCTAATGACACAACTTACGGTTTGGTCGCGTATATATGGTGTCACGATGTAGTAAGAGCTATGAATACAGCACATAATGTAAATGCTGGAAGTATTATGATTAATTATTGGGGGCCTCCAACAGAAGGCCATCCATATGGAGGAATGCAGGAAAGTGGTATTGGCCGTGAGCACTGCATTGAAGGCATTTTAGAGAATTACACTGAGATAAAAGCCGTGACTTTAAATATGAATTATCCAGTTATAAAGTGATTCTTGATCATGAAATAATCAAATAGCCTGCAATTTTTACTGCCTTGGTGTTTGATTGCTGAGATAATCAAGAACTCTTTATAAAAACCTGATAATCAGACTATGAGCAAAACAGGTGAAATGTATATAAGGAAGAAATTAAGCAAGCAGGTTCGTATAGTTTTGTAGATTGTTTCATGCTATAATAAATGGAAACAATGACCATACGATTCTAAAAAACAAACTTTGGTGATAACTTTTTTATTTGAATAAATAAGGTTAGCGTAAACTATAATTTTAGGAACATTGGGGATATTTATTATCAAATAAAAGGAGGGTTATTTATGCCGGATTTTGGAAACTCTTTTTCAGGTCTTGCTGCCGGGCGCAAATTAACTGATGCAGAGTTAATCAGGGCTATCCGTTTCATGGTAGCTGCAGAATATGAGGCTATTCAACTCTATATGCAGCTTGCCGAATCAACAGATAATAAACTGGCAAAAGAAGTATTGGTTGATATTGCCGATGAAGAAAGAGTACATGCCGGAGAATTTTTACGCCTGTTAAAAGAGCTGGATCCGAAAGAAGAGCAGTTTTACCAGGAAGGTTATGAAGAAGTGGAAGAAATTATAGATGAGTTGAAGTAACTTTGATCAGTAATAAAGGATTTAGGGGGCTGTCCTTTCAGACAGCCTTTTATTATGGTTAAAGTGGCAAAAAATTTGTACCCAATTATATGGAGGTGTAACCATGACAATTAGACATGTCTATGATCCCGAAACTGAGCAACAGGCAGCAGCGGTTCCCCAACTGGACATTTCCGATCCGGAAAAAGCGAGAAAAACACTGGTTGAGTTTGCCATGGCAATGGCGGAGAAAGGTATTGAGCGGCCTTCCGACAGTAATGTAGATGAAGAAGAAATGTTGATACCCGGCCCCGAAGGTGCGCCTCAAGTGCCGGTCAGAATATATAAACCCAAAAATCAAAAAAAGAACAGCCCCTGTTTTATAAATTTTCATATGGGTGGCTTTGTGGTTGGTGATCTGGAAATGGAACACCCACGTTGCTTGGCTATGGCTGCTGGTTGTGATGCGGTTGCAGTGGGGGTTCAGTACAGGCTGGCACCGGAGAATCCATTTCCTGCAGGAGCTGAAGATTGTTATGCTGCTGTTCGGTGGGTAGCGGAGAATGCCAAGCAGTTGGGTATAGATCCAAATAAAATTGTTGTTGGCGGGGGAAGCGCGGGTGGAAACCTTGCAGCAGCCGTATCGCTGATGTCCCGTGACAGGGGAGGGCCTGATATTGCATATCAAATGCTATTTTACCCTGCAGTTGATGACCGTTGTCAGACCGGGTCGATGAAAGAAGGTAAGGGATTATATATCTGGGACTACGATAATTCCATCCTCATGTGGGAGCATTATTTGGGGAAAGAAAGAGATAATGTTTCTCCCTATGCAGCACCTGCGCGGGCTGAAAAGCTGTCTGGTCTGCCCCCGGCCTACATCACTGCCTGCGAGCATGACGCGCTTAGGGACGAGGCAATTATGTTTGCCATGAGCCTGTTGAATGCTGGAGTACCGGTTGAACTACATACTTACCCTGGAACGGTTCATGGGTTCGATATGCTGACCATGACCGCTGTTTCTGAAAGAGCTCTGTCAGATTCTGTTGCAGCTTTCAGGCGGATGATGAAAAGCTGAATAATACTGCCCGGGATAACTGGGATATATTTGAACTTAAAGTGGTAAACAGAGCTTAAATTCAGCAAGGGAGATAGCTATGTCCGAACCAGATATTAAAAAAATCACCAGTGGTTATATCTGGGTCCCGAGGGCTCTAACCGGTAATAACTTTTCCCTGAGAATTAACTTGCTGTTAGAAATCAGAAATGGGTTAATTATCTCAATGCAGCACTTTCCAGCGTCCAAACTATCTGAACTGATGCAGCCTGATAAACCTATATTTTGCCTTTCCCCTGGAACAACTTTAATTCCGGCGCTGATTGATGCCCATGTTCACCTGGCGCTGGATGGTTGTGGATCAAATAGTACATCTGTCGCACAGGGCGATTTTGAAAATAAGCAGAAAAACGTTAACAAGAAGTTGAAAGAATGTCTGGGGGCAGGAATCGGGTCGCTTCGCGATGGTGGAGATTTCCAAAGAATAAACTTGCGCCTGGGTAAAAAGGGAAAGTATGAAGGCGTGCCGATACCGCAAATTGTGGCAACCGGTGAAGCCCTGCGCAGAGAAAATAATTACGGAACTATCCTTGGCAGGGGTTATAGCTCTACGGATCAGATAGAATCTATAATTGATCATCTTTTTCGTGAAGGGATTGACCAGTTAAAGGTGATCGTATCAGGAGTCGTCAGTTTTGAAGAATACGGGACGGTTAGTGGTTTGCCTCCTGATTATGAAGAGCTTGCTTTTATAGTGAGGAGCGCCCATCGCAGAAGGCTAAAAGTAATGGCTCATGCCAGTTCGGATTATGCTGTCAGAATTGCTCTGCAGGCTGGCGTTGATTCCGTGGAACATGGTTATTATGTTTCGACAGAAACCCTCAAAACGATGGCCGAAAAAGATATTGCCTGGGTGCCTACCGTTATACCGGTTGCTGTCCACGCAACAGGTTGCCTGGCTTTTAAACATAGTTTAAAACAGCGCGAGGTAATAACCAGAATATACCAGGAGCATTTAGAGAAAATGGTACTGGCTCCGGGCCTCGGAATACGCCTTGGAGTAGGGACTGATGCCGGGGCACCAGGTGTCAAACACGGTATTGATCTAGTCAATGAAATGCTTCTATATTCCGAATGCCCTTTAAGTAACAAGTTTATATTACAGGCGGCCACGAGTATTAATGCAGGTATTACCGGCCTGGATAAAAAGGTTGGTTCAATTAAGGTGGGTTATGAAGCTCGTTTAATAGCAGTATACGGTAACCCTCTTGATGATCTTGATGTACTGAAAAATGTCAGGGTTCATTTTCTGCCGGGATGATCATTACAGCCCTTTATCAGATTAAAGATTGTAGGAGCAATGAGAAACTTTTGTTAACAGCAGATGGAGATGCCTCCTGATAAATGTAAGTAATGCAGCATAAAAACAGGCTGTTCTCCGGGTTTCTTCCGGCGAACAGCCTGCATAGATTTTAAATGAAGACGGTTAAGTTTTTACCTGTTAGATTTTTACTGCCCGGGCCATGCCGGCTTGGGTACTATAGGGTCGGCAGTTGCCTGTTCCTTGGGAGCAACCACTTCAAATATACCGTCCTGCCACTGGCCGATCTGGCCAAGATAACATTCTGCGGGAATCCCGCCATTTTCAAACCAGACTTCACCCATTACAGTGTCAAATCTTTCACTTGCAATGACATCCTTTAAAACGTCATGGTCAATAGTTCCCGACATTTCAATTGCCTGCTCGAGTATTTCAAGAGAGGCGCGGTAGGGGATATGACCCCAGAAATCAAGGTTCCTGGATCCTTCAAACTCGGTTAATACTCTTGCGTACTCAGCTGCTTCCGGGGAGCTTTTCTCGTTCCAGGCACCCCAGCCCATTACACCTTCGGCGGCAGGCCCGAAGATATTATAGAAAATTTCGAAGCAGACACCTGGTCCAAATAGCATGAGCTTCGGATTGAAGCCCATTTCGATTGACTGTCCAACCAGGAGGAAGTTCTCATCGGGATATG
>CAZBKZ010000036.1:0-24041 GCA_964492615.1 uncultured Syntrophomonadaceae bacterium
ATGGGAGGTCGGATGTTGGGGCGCGGCCTGGCCGCGCCCGCACCCTTATTGTTCTTCATATTCAGCATCAACCACATCGTCGCCGCTGCTTCCTCCGGCCTGTCCGGCACCTGCTTCAGCCCCGGCAGAACCGGCATTTGCCTGTTGGTAGGCAGTTTCCGAAAGAGAATGAGCTGCCTGCTGTAGGTCGCTGTGCAGGCTGCGGATTTTTTCAATCGGCGCATTAGCCTGCAACGCTTCTTTCAGCTCGTTCAGCGTTTGTTCAAGACGGCCTTTTTCATGAACCGGCAGTTTATCGCCAACTTCTTTCATCTGGCGTTCAACCTGGTACACAAGGCTGTCTGCTTCGTTCCGTTCTTCAACTTCCCTGCGGCGTTTTTTGTCTTCTTCCCCGTGTTGCTGTGCTTCGCTGACCATTCTCTCGATCTCGTTTTGATCAAGGTTGGTCGAGCCGCTAATCGTGATTTCCTGCTCCTTGCCGGTACCTTTATCCCTGGCGCTTACCTTCAGAATGCCGTTGGCATCGATATCGAAAGACACTTCGATCTGTGGTAAACCACGCGGACCGGGAGCGATTCCTTCAAGCTTGAACTGACCTAGTGAACGGTTGTCTTTAGCCAGTTCGCGCTCTCCCTGCAGCACATGTATATCAACCGCCGGCTGGTTGTCCTCGGCTGTTGAAAAAACTTCACTGTGCCGGGTCGGAATGGTGCTGTTGCGTTCGATGATTTTTGTCATCACGCCGCCGAGCGTTTCCACCCCGAGAGAGAGAGGGGTAACATCAAGCAGAACCACATCCTCCATTTCTCCCGCCAGCACTCCTGCCTGGATAGCGGCCCCGAGAGCAACCACCTCGTCGGGGTTAACACTCTGGTTGGGATCTTTGCCGATCATATCACGGACCAATTTTTGCACGGCCGGGATTCGGGTCGAACCGCCAACCAAAATAATTTCATCAATATCCTTTTCTGTAAGCTTGGCATCCGCCAGGGCATCTTTTACTGGCTGCCTGGTTCGCTCAACCAGGCTGTGGGTCAGGTCTTCAAACTTGGCCCTGGTCAACTTGGTGTCCAAGTGCTTGGGACCATCGGCCCCGGCAGTGATAAAGGGTATACTGATAGCTGTCTCCGTGGTCGAAGAAAGTTCAATTTTAGCCTTTTCCGCTGCTTCAATCAAACGCTGCAGGGCCTGCTTGTCCTGGCGCAGATCAATACCCTGGTCCTTTTTAAAATCTTCGGCCAGCCAATCCACCACGGCTTTGTCAAAATTATCCCCACCAAGGTGGGTATCGCCGTTGGTTGATTTCACTTCAAAAACACCGTCTCCAACTTCAAGGATGGAGACATCGAATGTGCCGCCTCCCAGGTCGAAAACCAGGATTGTTTCATTACTCTTCTTATCAAGCCCGTAAGCGAGCGATGCTGCTGTCGGTTCGTTAATGATCCGCAGCACATTCAAACCGGCTATCTTTCCCGCATCTTTTGTTGCCTGACGCTGGGCGTCGTTAAAATATGCGGGGACTGTAATAACCGCATCCGTTACTTTTTCGCCGAGGTACTTCCCGGCATCTTCTACAAGTTTCTTTAAAACCATGGCAGAAATCTCTTCCGGTGCATACTTTTTATCGCCTACTACAAAGCGGACCGCATTATTCGGCCCTGCTTCTACATTATATGGCACCAGCTTACGCTCGGATTCTACTTCACTGTACTGGCGTCCGATAAAACGCTTTACCGAGAAAAGAGTTTTCTCCGGGTTCAGGGCAGCCTGTCTTTTTGCCACCTGCCCGACCAACCGTTCTCCGGCGTCTTTGAAAGCAACAACCGAAGGGGTTGTTCTCGAACCCTCTGCATTGGTGATTACCTCGGGCTTGCCGCCTTCGATAACCGCCACGGCGGAAAAGGTGGTGCCGAGGTCTATACCTACCGCTTTACCCATCATAGTCACCTCAATTCACTTTCTGTATATTTTAATTTACCCTTTATAGACAGGGTGTCTTTATGATCTGCTCTAGTCGAGCAGACCGTCGCTGGCCACCTTGACCCAGACACATTCACTGGCATGGCCGGCCAGTTCTTCCTTGATCATAGCGCGTATCTCTTCAGTGTCTTTCATGGTTTTGCCGAAGATGTCATTACAGCCCTCGTCCAGATCGAGTTCAATTCCTTCCTTCGCCAGGGTTTCTACTGATTCCAGGCGCTCAAGAATTGCTGCATATATTTCCCTGGTTTTAAGGGCATCACGCATCATTTCTGCTTCTTCTTCATCCAAAAGCTCAAACTTTTCCTTCGGCGCACCGCACTTGGGACAAACATCGGGTGGTTCTTCACCTTCATGCAGGTATCCGCACACTTCACAACGCCACATTTTTCCCATCAGTCAAGCTCTCCCTTCAATACTTGTGATTTTAATTGCAAACCTTAAGGTTTTCCCCTTCCGAAGCCCTGGCCAGCTCGCGGTCGAAGGTGAGAATCATCAATTCGGGAAACTCACGCTGCAGAGTTTTGGCCGTGGCCAGGTGCCATAATCCTGTTCCCTGCAGGGGCCACTTACAGGCCAGCATTCTCATGGCCGTGCTGTCGGGTACAATATTGAGCCTGCTCCACGGGCCGCTATCCAGCATTTCATAGATTGACTCAATCACAATTTCCGACAATAGTTTCTCCCTTTGAATGCGGCTGATTACCGTGTAAACTTCGGCAACTGCCAGCGTTGTCAGCAGGTGAACACCCCTCTGCCGCGATCTTGCCTTCACCCTTTCACTGAAGCGGTCCTTGAAAAGGTAGGAGAGCAGGGCGGTTGAATCCCAGTATATTACCGCCAGTTTTTCATTCATTGCTGCTATCCTCCCTGGTGCAGCGCTTAAGAAAATCTTTTGGAAGCTCGACCGGTTCGCCAACCGGTTTGTCGGGGCCTGAACAGGTTTCTATCAGGCCACAGCTTTCAAAATTCTTCAATCTTTCTTCCAGTGATAAATCTGTTTTATCAACAGGAACTATCCGGGCCACCGGGGTGCCCCGGTCGGTAATAACAATTTCCATCCCGCCGCGCACATCGCGGATTAACCTGCTCAGATTTATTCTTGCTTCCCTGATTCCTATGTAGTTCTTCTTCATCTAACCACGCCCCAATGTAGTCACTGTTACTACATTTACTATTATAGGACTTTTCTAAATCCCTGTCAAGAAAAATGCGTACACAAGCACTACAAATTATTATGGAAAGAATAATCGCTTAATTATTAACTGGAATGGTTCGGCAGGAATCAAAATAGCTGTCGGCGAATTATACGGGTAATACAGTTAAATGGCTTCAGGAGAACTGGTGAAAACCGCGGTTAATTCAGCCGTTAATAATTGACAGCAGCACATAGAAAGGGAATGATCCACTTGTTAAAACTGGAAAATGTCAATCTTGATTTGCCGGGCGAAGCGGAACCGGTGAGAATTTTAAGTGAAATTAACCTGGTTTTTGAAACAGGGAAAATGTATGCTTTAACCGGACCAAACGGGGGAGGCAAATCATCGCTGGCCAGGGTAATTATGGGTATTTATAAGCCCTCGCAGGGAAAGATAATTTACGATGATGAGGATATTTCTGAGCTCGGTATCACAGAAAGAGCGCAAAAAGGTATCGGCTACGCTTTTCAGCAACCGCCCCGGTTTAAGGGAATGCAGGTGAGCGATTTGCTCAACCTGGCCAAAAAAAGCGTAGAACAAAGAAACTGCTCTGTTCTACACCAGATCGGCCTCTGCCCCGATGAATACCGCAGCCGGGAACTTAACAACAGTCTTTCCGGCGGTGAGATGAAACGTATAGAAATTGCCACTATGCTTGCTCTTAATCCCAGGGTACGCATATTTGACGAGCCCGAGGCGGGAATTGACCTCTGGAGTTTTAACCAGTTAATAGAAGTAATCGGTTCCAGTCACAATGCAGATA
Organism: uncultured Syntrophomonadaceae bacterium; assembly: GCA_964492615.1. Classification (GTDB taxonomy): domain Bacteria; phylum Bacillota; class Dethiobacteria; order DTU022; family DTU022; genus JAABTH01. The sequence goes on from CAZBKZ010000036.1 coordinate 3,943, forward strand.
CCATAACGGTGATTATTTCTCACCAGGAAAAAATATTGAATATGGTCGACCAGATTGCCCTGATCCGTGAAGGAAGAGTCAGCATGCTAGGCGACCGCGATACGATCTGGCCCCAGATTAAAGAGAGTGCGCTTTGTTCCTGCCGTCAAAACTGCACATTGGAGGAAAATATCAATGCTGACTGCCCTCGATAAAAGGCTACTGGAAGAAATAGCAGATTTGCATGGTGACCCACCAGGTGCTTTTAATATCCGCAAGGATGGCCAGGGGATCGAACGGCGCTCCCTGGAAGGGATAGAGATTATACCCAAGCAGGATCAACCGGGTATCGATGTAATAGTGGCCGCCGGTAAGGAAGGAACTGTGCATATCCCTGTTATTCTTACCGAAACGGACTTTTCCGACCTGGTTTACAATACCATCGATATAGGTCCCGGCGCTGATATAACCCTGGTGGCCGGCTGTGGTATACATAACCCCGGCCAGGGGGAGGCCCGGCATGATGGGGTCCATAAAATTTATGTGCGTAAAGGGGCCCGCCTTCATTACACGGAAAAGCATTTCGGCCAGGGAGAAGGGAACGGCAAGAGGGTTTTAAACCCGAAAACCGTGCTTGTCGTTGAAGAAGGGGCCTATGCGGAACTGGAACTGGTGCAGATCCGCGGTGTTGACGATACCAACAGGGTTACCGAAGCAGAAGTTTTGGCCGGAGGACGCCTGGTGATGTTCGAAAGGCTGCTCACCGACGGCGAGCAGACGGCAAATTCAGATATGCTGGTTAAACTGATGGGTGAAGAGAGCACAACCCGTATAATATCCCGTTCAGTTGCCCAGGGCCGCTCGAGGCAAACCTTTAATCCCAGCGTGCGTGCTTACGGACCCGGAAGGGGCCATGTTGAATGCGACTCGATCATCATGGATAATGCAGTAGTGCGTTCCATTCCTGAAATCTGGGCGGAAAACGCCGATGCCGAGCTGGTTCACGAGGCGGCTATCGGCAGAATAGCCGGCGATCAGCTGATCAAGCTGATGACTCTCGGCCTGACCGAGGAAGAAGCAGAAGAAGCAATCATCAGCGGCTTTCTAAAATAAATGATCCGGAATAACTGAATGGAGGAACGCCTTGGGTATTATTACGATATCCCGCGAGTTTGGCAGCGGAGGCGAGACAGTTGCCCGTATTGTTGCCGAAAAGACCGGCTTTAAACTGGTTAACAAGAAAACAATTACTGCCGGCCTGGCCGGGTTTGGGATAGAGAAGCCCCTGCCCAGCATTGAGAAAAAAATCGGTAACGAAAAGGCTGAAGAAGCAGTAAAAAATTATATTGAAGCCATGCACGACTATATTTACGACCTGGCTATCCGCAACAATCTGGTCATCCTGGGCAGGGGTGGTAGCATTCTCTTTCACGATTACCCACCTGCTCTTCACGTCAGAATCATCGCCCAGTTTACTCACCGGGTTAAAAGAGTAATGAAACTCTATGATATCAATGCCCGCACTGCAGTTAAGCTGATTAAGGAACAGGATAGCGATAAACGCATTTACTACAGGCAGGTTTTTAACGTCAACTGGACAAATTTGCGCTCTTATAACGTGGTAGTTAATACTGAAAATATGGTTCTTGAAGATGCAGCAGACATGATTATCAGTGCGTATCACATTCATGCCGGGCCGCGTGAGGTTAAAGATGCCCCGCTCAGTATTGATATCGGGGAAAAGATGATCGGCGCTCCCGGGGAAGAAGATGTAGAAAAATTTATGCATCCGAGCGAGGAAGAATTTTCGCACATGCTTGATTTTTACCGGATACGCTGGGAGTATGAACCGAAAACTTTTCTGCTCGAGTGGGACAGCGAAGGCAATGTTCTGGAGGCTTTTTCTCCTGATTTTTATTTGCCCGACCAGGACCTGTTTATTGAGCTGACAACCCAGAAACCGAAACAAGCCTGGAAGAAAAACCGCAAGATCAGGAGAATGAAAGAACTCTACCCGGATGTTAATGTAAGGTTGATCGATAAAAGAGGATTTGAGAGCCTGCTTAAAAAACACCATATTGAGCAGGACCAGGAGTAAGAAAGGGGAAGCAAATTGAGCGAAGAGAGACCAGTTTCGGCTGACCAGCTGAAAATTGTTCTTACCCGGGAAGAGATCGAGGCCAAAATAGCCGAGTTGGGGAAGGCCATATCAAAAGATTATGCCGGGAAAGACCTTGTGCTGGTCGGAGTTTTGCGCGGAAGTGTATACTTCCTGGTAGACTTAACCCGTAATATGCATATTCCTTTTGCCACTGATTTTATCAGCATTTCACAGTACAGCGACCCGGCCGGCGCAGCCGGGGTAGTGCGCATTACGAAGGATCTTGATTTAAGTATTTCCGGCAAACATGTGCTGATTGTTGAAGATATTGTCGATACCGGTCTGAGTCTTGGCTACCTGCTGCGCAACCTTAAAACGCGCAACCCGGCTGATCTCAGAGTATGCACTCTGCTGAACGTTGAAGCGCGGCGCATCGTTGAGGTGCCGGTGGAATACAAAGGTTTTGATCTGCCAAACTACTTTTTTGTCGGTTACGGCCTAGATTACAATGAAAAATACCGCAACCTGCAGTTTATAGCCGAATTTGATAAGCCATAAAAACAAAGGCAACAAGACAATCTATATATAAAAACCAGCCACTATATTGGTTAATAACAACCAGGAGCAACTATAATGAAGAAATATTTTTTCCTCACAGCTGCTTTAATGACCATGTACTTCAGTTGGTTTCTATCTTTCCCTTACTTCGGGTCTATTCTGACTTTTGTATCAGGTTCTTATGTTATTGATGGTAACCAGGTAACTTTAACTTTTACCCTCTTCCATGCTCTCGGTTTCCTGAGCGGCGCCCTGTTTCTGAAGAATAACTCCCTGTGGAAAAGTTGCATAATCTTTAGCCTTGCGATGCTGATTACTTTAAATATGATGCTGCTATTATTGCCCTCGATTCTGTGGATTCCGTTAATGGCCCTAATCGGTTTAATATCATCATTGTTTATATTAGGTTGGAGCGTTTTATTCAGTACTTTTTCAACGCTGGAAAAAATTCAGCTCTACGCTGCCTCTCTTTTTGGCGCCAATCTTTTCAACCTTTCCCTGCTTTTCTTTTCCAATCACTTCAGTGCTGAAGTTTTGTTGCTTACGATTAACCTGCCGCTTGCCGTTGCGTTTATTCTGTTTTTGTATAAAAAACCAGTTATTAAAAAAGATATCTATGGCTGGGATAGCGTTAAAGAGTTTTTCCCGACCAGGCTGGTCAGCCTGCTTTTTATCGTTACATTTCTGCTGCATTTCTCTTTTGGTTTTATGTTTGCAGTAGTCGACAGCTCTTTTTCTTTCATGGAATACAATACCTTTGCCTCTACCTATTTCAGGTATATCCCCTATTTGTTAACCTGTATTCTTATTTGCCTGAGCGCATCGTTAGTTAAACTTCGCTACCTTGTCTACGCAGCCATATCATTATTTGGTTTGGCCTACGCATTTTTCGCTCTCTTCGATCAAGCGCCTGCAGGTTTTTTTCTTACCTCTTCCATGGTTGAGTCAGCAGTGGTGATTTTAAGTGTTTGTGTCTGGGTCGCTTTGGGTGATCTTTCCTTTGATCACAAGGTGCCGTATCGCTTTTTCGGTTTTGGTTTGTTTACAACCCTGCTTGGAGTTTTTGCCGGTGGGGCTCTAGGTTCTTACCTGCTGGCCACAGGCGCGATACCCGTACTTACTGCTGCCCTCGCCGCAATCGCGATCATTTTTGTTGCCCTGCTCGCATTTCCCTGGCTTTTAGATAACATTGGTAAAGTGCTGCCGGCAATAATGGAAAAAGACAGTCTTCCTCCACCACTGGATCCTCTAGCAGAATTAGATGCTATTTATAAAAAAGCCGGTTTGACAGAAAGAGAAATAGAGATTGCAAATCAGCTTTGCCAGGGTCATACAAACAGAAAAATTGCAGAAACCCTCTATATTACAGAAAATACTCTCAAGACTCACCTGAAAAAAATCTACAGCAAGCTAGGTGTGCGCAGAAAAAGCGAATTGATTTCAAAACTGGCTAACCGTTCACTCCCTGAAGTCCCCTCGAAAAGTATGTTTGAGAAACAGCTATAAACAGGCAGTATGCAAGGCTTTTAATAATATCACCCTTTTGGGTGATAGACAGCACCATTCATTTCACCGTAAACTTTCTTTATAAGAAACCCTTTACTTTAAAAAAATAAAAAGTATTTACTGCAAGCTGGCTTATAGGCCCTTTATGGCCTTTGTTATCCGCACCATTGCTTCATAATGTTGTGCACTATCATACCGCTTCGGGAAGGGAGTTGTTATAATGCCAAAATGCAGATTGCCGCTGGATAATTCGGAAACAGAACTGGGTACCTGGACTACAAATTTTTTAATCCCCAACATGGGCCGCTATCTTGGCGACCTGACCATTACCAATAAAAGAATTATTTTTCTAAGCAAATTTGACACATCTCTTGATTCAGTGATCAACATGGCTTTTTTCGAAACCTTTGAAGACGAGCAGTTCATGATCATCCCGCGCGACAAGATAACCAAAATTATTCCGAAAAAAAGCATGTTGAACAAGAGAGTAACCCTGCAGACCGAAAACAATGAAGAATATATCATTGATTATGGCATGTTGTCCATTAATGCCATTCTTGAAGCCCTTGAAAAACCTGCTTGATATTGAGTGGAAATTCGAAAACAGGTAAAGGAGAGCAAACATGCTTGAATATATAATACTTGCCCTGGTTGTTATCGGTCTTGGTGCTATGGTCTACTTTCTTAATAAAGCGACCAAGGAAGCACACAAAAAGCGGGCCGAACTTGCAGAAAAAAAAGGCTGGGTTTATAAGCCGGTCACCTCAAAACTTGTTTGGAATGTGCCTTTTAATGATCGCAATATCCGTTACCGCATGGAGGGTAAGGCAGATGATGGAACCTCCTGGGAGATTACTGCTCGTTACCATAAGAAGATCAGCAGTAAATCGAAAACCCGGAATACTACAACTACACGCGAACTTTTGCCATCGACAGAACTGGTCTTCAAAAAGTCAATTAAAGGCAATTTTCTGATCATGCGATCTGCCGGTTTTAATATACCCGGTTTTGCCATGGGAGAAATATTCAGCAGACTTGGTTTCCCTTCTAATGTTCCCCGCCTTGAAGATGAAGAATTACCGAAAGAACTGGTCGGATCTTTTGATGTATATTCAGATGACCCGAACGATATGAAATATGTTCAGGCGATAGCCCCCGCCCTGATTGAATGGGGCAAGAAATACCCCCGTGATAAAAAGGGTATTGCCCTGGCCGCAACTTCCCAGGGCTGCAAGATGAGAGTTGAATGGTCCCTGGAAAAGCCCGAGGATATTGAAACATTTGTTAACACAGCAAATAAACTAATGGTTTCATAACGAGCATAGTTTACAAAAGTTTGTGTAATACCAGTATAACTGTGGTCAATAAATACAAAAAAGGAGAGGGAAAAATGTTCAACAGAAAAGAAAACTGGAAAACTTTGCTGGTTATTATAGGACTGGCAGCTATGTTGTTAATGGCAGGCTGTGGTGGATCTGACGATGCTGCAGCGCCTGCACCAGCAGGAGATGCTGCAGATGACCCTGCAGAAGCCCCACCGGCAGCAGATGTCCCGGAAGTTGATGGGGAGCGTCACGAAACAGATACTGTTTCGATGATCATTGCAGACGGTTGGGATGTCATGGATATCCCCGGCGGTCTTCAGGCATACAAAGGCAATGTAGCAGCAATTGAGGTCAAAGTCCAGGGTTCGGGGCAAAGCGATGATGATGCTCAGGCAAGGGCGGAACAGGTGGCAGACAGCTATGATGGAACAATGATCATGGAGCTGGATTTATTGGGGCTTACCTTCTACCATACTTATTTTGAGTATTCAGGAACTGAACAGAGTAAGATGTTTGCAGTCAGGGATGGAGCCATTGTTGAAATTGGTCTTACCGGCCCTGATCATGAGGATGATGAAGAAATTGCCGGTATGCTCTATTCTATAATATTTAATTAGTCTACCGGGAAAGACAGAGGGCGGGGGAATCCCCGCCCTTTTTTAAAGCAAATATTTATTTAATATGCTCCTGTTAATATCTTTCCAGCTGACCTTTTTGTAACAATTTTTATCAATACCCGGGAGGAGTTTGGCTTATGCCGAACAAAAATATTCGTGGTTACACAATTATGGTTGCCGGTTGTTTAGATATTGATGGATTTATTACCAGTCAACTGATACGATGGTCCAAAGCAAGATCCGTCCCGACGGCAAGGAAAATACAACTATCAGTGGAAATATAGATATGATTATATACAAGTTAAATGTGGTCGATGATTGGATCTTTCACATTCTGTAAGCCATTCGAAATGGGGCGAGGCTATGTATAACGCCAAGGTATATTCACAACTGCATATAATGTTAATTCTGTTTGTGCTTTTATTATCATTATCTGGTTGTCAGTCTTCAGGCACATCACCGGATACCGGCCTTCCTGATTATGAAAATGCTATCCAGGAAAACGAAGCTGTTGATCCGGAAGATGAAGAAGTGCCAGAAGAAGCAGAAAATGGGGTTCAAACAGATGATCAGGAAACCAGCCCGCAGGTTTTACTAACCTTTTCATTTCCGGCCGGAGATTTTATCCTGTCTCCCGACGGTAAGCTTTTATATTTCACCATGCCTTCAGCCCCGGGTACACTTTTTCATGTAATCGACTTATCGGCAGTTGAAATTGGTTCAGAACCAGCTGCTGAAATAGAATTTGAAGCTGCAGAACCCCTGCAAACCACGTCTGTCATGGGGGAGACCTATCATCTCCAGATAGCTGGTGATGGCAGTAGCCTGCTTTATGCAACCAGTGAAATTCAGTGGGATGAAACTGAATACGGTGAAAAAACAATAATCTATTTCAGCCGCCCGGATTTCCCCCCGGATGTTGATCACCAGCTTGAACTGGTTGGTGACGAAGTGCCTTATTCCTTTGGCGGTGCAGGTATCAAGCCGGTCTGGGAAGCCGGTACAGATAACATATACTTTCTCACCCTTTACGGTGTTTATCGCTATTCCACAGAAGAGCGTAAGAAGACCCTGATCTACCCGTCTGCTGATCTGCCCGGCGTGATCCGGGATGGTCAGCTGGCCCCCCATGCTTTTTACCTGGATGGCGAGCATAAAGAGCTGGCCTACTATAATGATGGTGTAATATACATTGTTTCCCTGACCAACAAGGTTGGCAACCCCGAAACAATTATCGTTGATCCCGGTGATGACTATATTGCCGGTCTTGAGTATCTTTTTAACGGCAGTTACCTGGTGCTGGAAGATGGCCCTACCAGCTCAGGGTATGGTTTGGATAACCTGTCGCTTACCTTTGTAGAGAGGCAAAGCGGCGCCGTGCTCTTGGAAAGCAATGATTATCTGCCGGCAGGTTATATTCTGGACGACCAGGGTTTGATGCTCTTTAAAGGCCGGGGCATAGATAACCGGGGATACTTTGCTCTGCTTGACAGTAGCCTCAATGAGGCAAACAGAATTTCAGCAACAGGCCTTATGCCACCTGATGAGTTTTTTTATAGCACAAAAGCTATCAGGCCTGATGGCCGCTGGGCCTTACCCCTTTATGTAGGGATGGACCTCCATTTTATAGAGATAAGCTTTGATTGAGCGTTCAAGATTTCGGTAATGCTGGTATAAACCCCCTTATTAATACATCAAAACCCCTTATTTTTAAAGCTTAAATAAGATTCACCTATTTGGGTGATAGACAAATATAAAATATACCCTGCTGTTGTGTTGATCATATCCATAATATCCGTTAATATGAAAATAAGAAAATATGAAAGATGGTGGTTAATATGTCTCGTCCTTCTTCCGGCAGGGGATCTGCTTCGAATGAGCGCTATATTCGCAAATTAGGTGCGCGTTCACAGGTGACTATTCCCAAAGATATTGTCGATTATCTGCAGCTTAAAGAAGGTGACCAGGTCAGCATGGTCAGGGAAAAGGGTCAAATTATAATTGAACCGGTGAAGATAGTTCCCCGGGATGCACTTTATTACGAAGTTGGTTCTGATGATCAATATATAACCGCTGAAGATCTTAAACAGGCAGCAACTGAAGCTATAAGCGATTATCAAGCGGGTAAGCTTAAGCAGTATAAAAATGCTGAAGAACTTTTCAAAACTAATGATTGGGTCGTGGAGGAAGAATAAATGCCCGATCTAATTCCTTCCCAAAAATTTATTAAAGCCCTGTCTAAGATGTCCGGGGAAGATCAAAAAAGAATTAAGCTCGCTCTGGGAAAAATGCAAAATGATCCTCGTCATAATGCTTTGAGAACGAAAAAAATAAAGGCTTTAAATGATATGTATGAAAGCAGGGCTTCGGTTTCCTTGCGTATTATCTGGCAGTGGCACGATGGACAGATACTTTTAATTCTGGTTGGTGGTCACGAAATAGTTGAGTATTAAAAGAAAAAGTACATAAATAAACCAGGCCCCAACAGACCTGCGGTTTTCCCCTCAGAACCTTCCTTCCCGGGTATCTACAGCCGTTTTCCTTTGCCCCTACAGGCAATCTCCTTCGGCCTCCGTCCGTTCATTCAGATCCTGTGCTGTGGTTTTCCGACGCTTCCCGGTCCAGTTCCGGTTTTCACCCTTCCCTTTTCCTTTCGGCTGCCGTTCCTTTCAGCTGCCCGTTTCTTTTGGATAGTCCCGGTTTCCAATCAAGGCTTTCACCTTTATTATCTTCCGGTTTTTCCCTTTGACCCGAGCCTGGTTCACCTTTCAGTCTCTCGGAACCTGGTAAAATTATATTAGCATGGTGTCTGTAACTTGTCAATAGTTTTTTCAATATTTTATAAAGAAAATTTATTGGATCTTTTTGCGGAATAAATGCTTTCACAGGGTGGTAATTATGCCCTTTTTTTATTTTTAAAAGGGAAAAAGAACTTTTTGGCCAATTATAGTAAACGTGGATGTTGACTTAATGGCAAGGCATTCCACAAGATAAGGGGAGCTACAAAATGTCAGAAATCAAAGAAACAGCAAAAAGCATGGGCACTGTTGCGGCAATCAGGGGTAGTGTGGTTGATGTCTATTTCCCGGGAAATTTGCCGCCGCTGCACAATATGCTCCGGGTCGGCCCGGATAGCGATATAGTTGTCGAGGTGGTTTCCCACCAGGGTAATGATATTGCCCGCGGCATAGCCCTTTCCCCGACCAGGGGTTTGAAGCGGGGTGATCCTGCTGAAGATAGTGGCGATATGATCCGAGTGCCTGTGGGTAAACAGGTCCTGGGCAGAATGTTTAATGTTTTTGGCGATACCATTGATGATAAAGAACCGATTACTACTGCCGACAGATGGGGCATACACCGCGAACCGGCACCGATTAACCGCCGGGTAACCGCTTCGGAAATTTTTGAAACAGGAATAAAAGCTATCGACCTGCTCACCCCCCTAGAAAGAGGCGGGAAGGCCGGCCTGTTTGGTGGGGCCGGGGTTGGAAAGACTGTGTTAATTACTGAATTAATCAACAATACAGTGGGCAAGCATGAAGGAGTGAGCATTTTCTGCGGTATCGGCGAACGCTCCCGTGAAGCAGAAGAGCTCTATCGTGATATCCAGGAGGCCGGGGTGCTGGACAATACGGTAATGATTTTTGGCCAGATGAACGAACCGCCCGGGGCACGCTACCTGGTTGGCCATTCGGCCCTGACCATGGCTGAGCATTTCCGTGATGAAGCGAGGCAGGATGTTCTGCTGCTGATTGATAACATATTCCGCTTTGTCCAGGCCGGTTCGGAAATGTCCGGCCTGCTGGGCAATATGCCTTCAAGGGTTGGCTACCAGCCCACCCTCTCGACAGAAATTGCCGAACTACAGGAGCGTATTTCCAATACTGCTACCGGGGCGATTACTTCTATCCAGGCTGTGTATGTTCCTGCCGATGATTTTACAGATCCATCGGCTACACATACTTTTGCCCACCTTTCAGCTTCGATAATCCTGTCGCGGAAAAGGGCCAGCGAGGGTCTATACCCGGCTGTTGATCCACTGCGTTCATGGTCGAAGATGCTAACTCCTCTCATTGTCGGGGAGAGACATTATCATGTTGCCCAGGAGGTTCGCCGTACCCTGGCCGAGTACGATGAACTTAAAGATATTATCGCCATGCTCGGGCTGGAAGAACTTTCTCAGGATGACCGCCAGATAGTTAACCGGGCTCGCCGCCTCGAACGTTTTCTTACCCAGCCTTTTGTAACTACCGAGCAGTTTACCGGTATGAGCGGGCGGGTGGTTAACCTTGAAGACGCCATTGATGGCTGTGAGAGAATTCTTAATGATGAGTTTGCAGACCGTTCCGAATCTGACCTTTATATGCTCGGAAAAATCGGCGAAATAAAAGCCGGGGGTGGCAGCGGGCAAAAAAGTGAGAGCGCCGATGAGCCGGATGATACGGAGAGTGAAACTGAAGCTGCCGTTAAAGAAGGGGCAGATTAATGATAATAAAGAGCCTGGATAAAGGCGAAGTGGAGGTTTCGGTTTGCATTTAAAAATTCTCTTGCCGGCCGGGGTGGAAGTTGAAACTGAAATAAATAAGCTTTCGGCGGAAGCCGAAAACGGCCATTTCACCCTGCTGCCCCGCCATATTGATTTTGTTTCAGCCCTGGTTCCCGGTATCTGTTACTACCAGACGGCAGACGGTTCAGAACATTACCTGGCTATTGACGATGGTATTCTTGTTAAGCAGGGGGATCAAGTTTATATTTCAGCTGCCCGGGCTATACCGGGCGATGATCTCGAACAGCTTGAAGAAATGGTAGCCAGTGAGCTAAAAGCGCTTGATGAGGGTGAGAAGAAGGCCCGCACGGTTATGGCCCGCCTTGAGGCTGATACCTTACGCCGCTTTACCAGGCTGGGAGGAGAACGTTAATGAGCAGCAAAGACAAGGAGCAAAAGGGGAAAAGCTTGCCCGATCAAGTTGGCAGAAAAGCTGCCCGGCGCATTAAAGCCCGTCGCACCCGCGATCAGGGGGTCTGGTTCGGGCTCGGCCTCTTTGGCATGGTTGGTTGGACTGTGGCTATCACCACCCTGCTCGGTGTTATTATCGGAATATGGATTGACCGCACCTGGCCCAGCCGTTATTCCTGGACCCTGATGCTGCTGATTATAGGCCTGGTTATCGGTTGCATGAATGCCTGGTACTGGGTGAACAGGGAAAGCCGCCTGGATGACGATGATGATTATGACGAAAAGGGAAAATAAATATTTTTGTTTGCCTGATCCCTGTTATTAATGTAGGAGTAGGGTCTATTATTTATTGTAGGGGTTCAGCGTGCTGAACCCGCAACACAAACAGTTTATGTTATAAAAAGTGGAGGCCTTTCAATTGAACTGGTTTTATCTAATATTATCTATTTTGATCGGCGGCCTGCTCGCGCTGTTCTTTTTCGGCGGCCTGTGGTGGACGGTGCAGCGAATTGCCGGCAGTGAACGGCCTTACCTGATCGCGATTATCAGTTTTATCGTTCGCACGGCTGTGATATTACTTGGGTTTTACCTGTTGCTCCGGGTTGGCTGGCCTTACCTGCTGGCTGCCCTGGCTGCGTTTATCATAAGCCGGACGGTATTAACCTTCAAGCTTAAACCCGAAAGGAGGCCCGCTCAAACAGATGACAATCACCCCCGATGAAATTATTATTTTTCAATACGGCTGGTTTAAAATTAATGCCACAATCTTATTTACCTGGATTATTATCATCCTGATGACCCTCGGTTCGTGGCTGGTAACCCGCAGGCTTTCCAGCGAAGGGCCGATCAGCCGCTGGCAGAATTTGCTTGAAGTTGTTGTCAACATGATCAAAAACCAAATTTACGAAGTGAGCCGCCAGGAACCTGGGCCTTACCTGCCCTTTGTCGGAACCCTGTTTCTTTTTATAGCCGTTTCGAACATCCTGACTATCATACCCGGTTACATGCCGCCAACCAGTTCGCTTTCAACAACGGCAGCCCTGGCCATCAGCGTTTTTGTTGCCGTGCCAGTCTTTGGCATCGCCGGCATCGGCATCGGAAACTACCTGAAACAGTACCTGCAGCCAACCTTTTTTATGCTGCCCTTTAATATAATCGGCGAGCTGAGCCGCACCCTGGCCCTGGCCGTCCGTCTATACGGTAACATGATGAGCGGAACGGTGATCGTGGCCATCCTGCTCACTATAGTGCCCCTGGTCTTTCCTATTGTAATGCAGGTTCTCGGTCTGCTCACCGGGTTGATCCAGGCCTATATTTTTGCCATTTTGGCCATGGTCTATATAGCTTCGGCCAGCCAGGCCCACCGGGAAATGCAGGAGAAGAAAAACAATTAATCCAGACAAGCCTGATTGGAAACGGCCTTCTATCACGGGCTGCTTGATTCCTGACGGCATAAAAAAGAGAAGGAGAGAAGATTATTATGGAAGGTTTAAGTACAATCGGTGCAATATCAATTATTACCGCCGGATTAACCATCGCCATTGGTTCTGTAGGGCCGGCGCTGGGGCAGGGCCGTGCCGTGTCGCAGGCTCTATCTTCTATAGCCCAGCAGCCCGACGAAGCCAATACGATCACCCGCACCCTCTTCGTCGGTTTGGCCATGATCGAATCAACGGCTATCTACTGCTTTGTTGTCACAATGATTTTAATCTTTGCCAACCCATTTTGGAACCACTTTGTCCAGTAACGGAAGAGCGGCAGTAGAAGCCTTAAAAACGGGAGAGTCGAGATGATAATAGACTGGTATACAATTATATTTCAAATCATAAACTTTTTGATCCTCGTCTTCCTGCTGTGGCGTTTTCTTTACGGCCCGATAACCAGAACAATGGAAGAGCGGGAAAGAAAAATAGTGGAACGTGAAGAAGAAGCTGAAGTTAAGTGCAGGGAAGCCGAAATGCAGGGTGAAGCCCTGCGTGAAAAGAGCGAGGAGCTGGAGAATAAGCGGGAAGAGATGCTGGATGAAGCCAGGTCAGCTGCTGAGGAAGAAAAAAACAGGCTGCTCAGCGAAGCCCGCCAGGATGTCGATCAAACCAGGCGCCGCTGGGAAGAAGCTCTGGAAAGGGAGCAGGAAGCATTTGCGGCAGAACTGCGCCGCCGGATCGGTCTGCAGGCTTCATCACTGGCTCGCCGCTGCCTGCAAGACCTGGCCGATGCCCACCTGGAAGAGCTTGTATTAAAGCACTTCACTGCTAAAGTTGATCAACTTTCCGAGGAAGACCGCGTTGAATTGAACGGTGGTATCAAAAAAGATCAGGGCAGCATAAACCTGCGCAGCGCATTTGATCTGGACGATAAGCAGCAGAATCAGGTGCTGCAGGCATTAAAGAATATTTTGCCTCCTGCTGAAAGCGAGCCGCAGTTATCCTGGAAGAAACAGGATGACCTGATCTGCGGTCTGGAACTTGAAGCCGGCGGTTTTAGGGTAGCCTGGAATATCGACAGCTACCTTGAGGCGATTGAGGCTGATATCCTCAGGGAACTGGACCAGAACCGGCCTGCCGGGGAAGGGGTTGAGGAGGTGCCCGGGGTTGAACATAAAGAAGACAACTGATCACTCTATTCATTCTTACCTGCAGGATACTATCGACCAGGCCGACCGGGCTGTAAGTAAAGTTCTCGGGGAGAGCCCCGCTGTGCCGAAGGTTGAAGAAAGTGGCACAGTGGTTTCAATCGGTAACGGTATTGCCCGGGTTTCCGGCTTAACCGGTGTGCGTTCAGAAGAGCTGGTTCAGTTTCCCGGAGGGGTTACCGGCATAGCTTATAACCTGGACCAAAACGAAGTCGGGGTAATTATGCTAGGCAGCGATGAAAAAGTATCTTCGGGCACACGGGTTAAACGCACCGGGCGGGTGGTTGATGTTCCCGTAGGGGAAGCGCTGCTCGGCCGGGTTATCGATGCTGCTGCCAACCCGCTTGATAACCGCGGCCCGGTCAACTATACCGAGCGCCGCCCGGTTGAACGGGAAGCTCCGCCAATAATGGCCCGTGCCCCGGTTACCGAACCGCTGCAAACCGGCTTAAAAGTGGTCGATGCCCTTATTCCCGTCGGGCGCGGCCAGCGTGAACTGATCCTGGGCGACCGTCAGATCGGTAAAACAGCCATTGCTCTTGATACAATTATTAACCAGGCCGATAAGGATGTAATCTGCATTTACTGCTCTATCGGCCAGCAAGGTGCCGATGTGGCCAAGTTTATTGCCCGCCTGCGCAAATATGATGCCATGACATACACAACCGTGGTTGTTGCTTCAGGCGACGGGCCTCCCGGCCTGCGCTTTATAGCGCCTTTTGCTGCCACCACCATAGCCGAATATTTTATGGAGCAGGGCCGCGATGTGCTCATCGTTTACGATGACCTTACCCTGCACGCCCGTTCCTACCGTGAACTTTCGCTGCTCCTGGAGCGGCCGCCCGGGCGCGAGGCATACCCGGGAGATATATTCTACCTTCATTCGCGGCTTCTTGAGAGGTCAACCCGCCTGCGTGACGAATACGGGGGAGGCTCGCTTACTGCCCTGCCGATTATCGAAACCCAGGCCCAGAACCTGTCGGCCTACATACCGACTAACCTGATCTCGATCACAGACGGTCAGATCTATCTGTCTCCGGAACTGTTTCAGCTTAATCACCTGCCTGCCGTTGATGTAGGTAAGTCAGTTTCCCGTGTCGGCGGTAAAACACAGTTACCTGTCTATCGCAGTGTTACCGGTGATCTGCGCCTGTCCTATGCCCAGTTTGAAGAACTGGAGATGTTTGCCCGTTTTGGAACCAGACTTGATGAAAAAACCCGTGAGACTATTGAAAGGGGCCGCCGGGTGCGTAAGGTTTTGACCCAGCCCGAGCTGCTGCCCCTGACCATACCGGAGCAAATTGCCGTTCTAATTGCAGTAACCGAAGGTTTATTTGATCAGATTGAAGTGGAACAGATCCCCGGCGCAGAAGAGGCGGTGCGCCAGGCAGTAACCGGTGAACTGAACGCTATCAGCAGGAAAATTGAAGACGGCGAACTACTGACAGAAGAAGACCAGGCCGCTATTGTTGAAACAGCCAAAAAAGCGCTGGAAGATTACAAACCTGTCGGCAACGGGCAAAAAGAACAGTAGGGGTAAGGTTTATCATCTTCATATGTAGGGGTAGGGTCTATTATTTAATGTAAGGGTTTATCATTGTTTGTTGTAGGGGTTCAGCGTGCTGAACCCGCATAAAAGGGAGGAATATTTTGAGCGGGAACCTTGAACAACTGCAGAAACAAATATCCAGCGGGGAAGACCTCTCTTCTATTGTCAGAACCATGAAGGCCCTGGCCGCGACCAGCGTACGCCAGTACGAAAAGGCTGCTGAATCGCTCGACGATTATTACCATACGGTAGAACTGGGCCTTTCCGTTGTTCTGACCGGTTATGAAGAAAACGCTCCCGCTGCCTCTTCACGTCACCACCAGGGCGAACTGCTGCTCATTTTCGGTTCCGATCACGGCCTGGCCGGCCGCTTTAACGAACAGATTGTCAGCTATGCCCTGGAAAAATACTCCCCCAACGCCGAAAAGGATGAAGCCGCTTCCCGGCCTGATCAGGCTGTTGCTGCTATCGGCGAACAGGTAATCAGCAGGGTTGCTGCCGAAGGAATTACCCCAAAAGGAGTTTTCAACATGCCGTCTTCGATCAGCGCTATAACTCCTTTTATTCAACAACTGCTTTTAAAAATTGAAGAGTGGCGTTTTGAAGAAGGTATTGAAAAGGTGCTGCTCTATTATAACCGCCCCGAAGCCGGTGGCTTTAAGGCCAATGTGGAAACCCTGCTGCCAGTTGACCTGCAGCAGCTGCGTCGGGCCAGGCTCCAGTGGCAGTCGCGTTCACTGCCCACATACACCATGCCTACCGGAAAGCTGCTTTCTTCCCTGCTGCGCCAATATTTCTTTGTTTCTCTTTATCGT
Source organism: uncultured Syntrophomonadaceae bacterium (assembly GCA_964492615.1). Taxonomy (GTDB): domain Bacteria; phylum Bacillota; class Dethiobacteria; order DTU022; family DTU022; genus JAABTH01. The sequence goes on from CAZBKZ010000036.1 coordinate 19,982, forward strand.
GCCTGCGCGCTCTCCCTGGCTGCCGAAAACACCAGCCGCCTTGCAGCCATGCAGGCAGCCGAGAAAAATATCGGTGAAAGGCTGACCGAGCTGAAAACCGCTTACCAGCACGAGCGCCAGGCGGCGATAACCGAAGAGCTGCTTGATATTATTTCCGGTTTCCGGGCGGTCAGGGGCAGCAAAGAACCGGCCTCATAAATCTCTGCTGTTTTTTCTTAACCCGTTATTTCTTCTTCCATTACTTTATGCCTGTTATTGAGCAGGGCCAGATAAACACCTGCTCCAATTCCGGGCAGGCAGGCTGCCGCCCCGAATAAAAAGGCTTCCCGAAAACCGGGTAATGGCCCGGTAACTCCCTCGAAAACAGAAGGAATCAGGGCATACAAAATGATTCCGGCAATAGTTGTGCCCGCTGCCGAACCGGTAAAACGCACCATGTTGTGTACCCCCGAGGCAACACCGTTGCGGGTGCTGTCAACCGTGGAAAGTACCGAGTGCAGGGCGGGTGTAGCCGTCATGGCGAAACCAAGCCCGTTTAAAGCCAGCCCCAGAGCTATGTAAAGGTAACTGGTATCCATGGCAATACGCGAGAACATGTAGAATGAAAAAGCGCGCAGGGCCATCCCGACAATAATCGGTTTACCCTGCCCAAAACGGTCTGACAGCTTTCCGCCGAGAGGCGAGAGCAGGGATACAACGGTAGCGGCGGGTAAAAGCAAAAGGGCGGTCCTGGCCGGCCCGTAACCGAGTGCTGTGCCGAAATAGATCGGCAGAACAAATAGCGTTCCCGATATGCCCACCTGTTCAATAAAACCTGCCAGCAGCCCCAGGCTGAAGCGGGGGTTTTTCAGCAAAAGAGGGTTGATCAACGGGTCTGCAGCTTTCTTTTCAAAGCGGTAAAAGAGGTAAAAAAGAACTATAACTGCAGCCGCCGCTGCCTTAACCCGGGTGTCGTCCCAACCCCAGTCTGGCAATACAGTAATGGCCAGCAGCAAAATAGCGGTAGAACTCATCAGGGTGACTGCGCCCGGCCCGTCGAAATTCACCTTTCTTTTTTTCAGCCGCTTGCCCTGTTCCATGCCGACATTCATCTTTTTTACTGCCAAGGCGGTGATCAGCATGGCCAGCAGGGAAAGGAAAATAAAAGCTCCCCTCCAGGAGACAAAGTCGGCCAGCAGGCCTGAGAGTACCGGGCCGATAACGGCACCCGATGCGCCGATCCCGCTCCACAGCCCCAGCACCTTGCCCCGTTCGGACTCTTCCGTTTTGGCCATCAAAATTGCCAGCGAATTGGGAACCAGCAGTGCTGCCCCCACTGCCTGAATCACCCGGCCAGAAATCAGCCAGCCGAGCGAAAAAGCGGTTCCGCAGATCAAGGAGCCGGCCCCCAGGATAAATATTCCGGCCAGGAAGAACTTACGCGGCCCGTAAAGGTCGCCAATCTTCCCGGCTACCGGTATCAAGGCGGCCAGGGGCAGGGTATAGGAGTTAACGACCCAGGTCAGCCAGTTAATGCTCACCGAAAGGTCAACCATTATTTCGGGTAAAAGTATTTTTATCGAGTTAATATTCATGATCGAGATCAGGTAAGCCAGGTAAATATAAACCATCTGCACTATCTGCTCCATTCACTGTTTAAATTAGAGGTTTTCCTTACTCAGTCTACACCAATAAACTTATAATGCAAGTTTGCACAGGCTGGAAGGAATTTATGAATTTTATCGCGAACATAAAATTATGCAGCTCACCATCAGGCTTTTCCCACCCTACCGCAAAATGAATGAATCCGGCGAATTCAGCTTGGATTTAAAACAGCATTCACTAAACCTCGAACAGCTTGCCTATTATCTCGATCAAAAATATAAAGACAGGTTTGACTACCCCCTGATTGATGAACGCCGGGTATTAACAGCTGAATTTATGGTTAACGGCGCTCATCAACCTCTATCTTTCTCCCTTTCCGATCAAGATGAAGTCTCCATAATTCCCTACCTCTGCGGAGGATAGCCTACATAATTAATAATAGTTCCGAATATTGATAATTTGTAATCTAAACCGCTAATTTGTAACGGATTTGTAACGGAACACGAGTATAATATTAAATGGTTAACAAACTTACATCATGTGGGGTTCGGCCCCCTAATTATTCCAACACCTGAGACATACATCTGGATACAAGGAGGCAGTTTTAATTATTAGCCGGTTAACCGGCAGCTTCTGAGCTTAAGTAGAAACGGTTCGGCACAAAGCTGTTCCGTATTTATTAGGCTTCAAAATCGGTTACCCCAATTTAATTAAAGGAGGTAGATTTAATAGAAATTTAAACTATGAGGTGAAGGATGCAATGAAACCCGTTTTGTATCTGGTCACTTGAAGCGGGTGGAGTAATTAGTGAAACCGGCCTCGCCTTTTAAGGTTGAAGAGATTCTTCAATACTTGAAAGAGAGGTGAAATCATGAAAAAGAAGTACAGGAATAGTTTAAGGTCATTCATAGTTTTACTTATCGTAGCCGGAATGCTGCTGATGCCGCTGGCTGCCTTTGCCGAAGCGCCTGAAGGCGGTGGAGGCGGAGAAAGTGCCGATGTGTCCTCCGACTCCGGTTCCGGTGGAAGCGGAGGGGATGATTCAGGAACCCCGGCCGACAGCGGTGGAAGTTCAGATGCAGGTGCCGGTAGCGGCGGTAACGGGGGAGCCGAAACTCCTTCCGGTGACAATGGTGATGCCCCTTCGGCAGGCAATGACACCAATCAGACGGAGCCGGGTAGTAACGATGGTTCCGGTGATGCAGAAGAACCCGGGTCAGAAGATCCCGCACCTGCAGAAACAGGAGATGATCAAGGCCAGGAAAACGGAGATGACGAAGCTCCCGAACCTGCAGAAGATCAAGCTGATCCAGGCGACGAAGAAGCCGTTGAACCTGACTCCGAAGCAGACCTGGATGATGAAGAAGCAGAGCTGGATGGTGAAGAACCAGGCGATGTAGACGAGCAGGATGGAGACTGCTACGTTGTTACTATTACCGAGGTTGACGATGATTTTGACCCGATCGAAACCTCCGGCCTGGTGATAAACGGAGGGACGGAGGGCAAAGAAACCAACCTTGATATCAGGTTCGAAGAGGTTGGCAACTCCAACATTGCCACTTTATCGGTAAAAATTCCCGGTGGTTTCTTATGGAATCCTGTTGACCTCGAGATTAAGGCAGATTTGGGAAGTCTCGATGAAACAGGCAGAACTGAAGCCAACTGGTATTTTGACAGTTATGACGATAGCACCAGAACCCTTAGCCTCTATGGCGATGCCCTCTTCAAGGGCGGCTGGGTTTCGGCAATCCTGCTGGGAATTACCACTCCGGATACTCCCGGTATCTACGAATTCGAAACTTCAGTGCAGGCCATTGAAACATTCAGTGACGGCAGCCCGATTTACGACATCACTGATATTGATGAACATGGCCATGCTACCGGCACCATGCGCTACAGGGATAACAACCTCGCTGTCGGTCACGATCAGCCCACCCTCTGGGTAGCGGGGAATGAGGTTACAGTTGGTTCCCTCGGTGTTCAGGCAGCTATCGATAGCGCTAACCCTTATGACGTGGTCACGCTTACCAGCAACCGCACCGAGGACCAGATTAACCTTTATAAGAGCCTTTATTTAAGAGGTGAATTTGATAAACCTGCCCCTACAATAACTCTCCTGGGGGTTGTAGACGGCGGCCCCGGTGTCATTATTTCAGGTGCTGGTAATGATGTATTCATCAACAACCTCACTATCAAACAGAACCAGCTGCCGACGTATGACGGATATGAGTACACAGAGCGAGAGGTTAGTATATTAATACCACTTGTTGGAAGCTATACTTACAATGTACCGCTTGAAATTGAATTATTACTGGCGGCCAGTGGTAGTATTGGAACTGTGTTAGATCAGATTATAGTTTATCTAGTTGGTCCTCCGCCAACTGGCAGTGGATGGTGGTTTAATAATGTAACTTTGCCTGCTTATAATGCTTTAGTAAGTGGTATTGGCACTGCATTAACGCCATTTATTCAACCT
>CAZBKZ010000037.1:0-23634 GCA_964492615.1 uncultured Syntrophomonadaceae bacterium
TTGCTCCGACCCGAACCTTCAGGGGGCACGGGCACCATACCGAACGCTCTACCTCGTTGAAGTAGGGCAGAGGAGGCACGAATATTAAATGGAAGCAAAAGCACAAGCCCGCTACGTGCGCCTTGCGCCGCGGAAAGTGAGAGAAGTAGTTGACCTGATCCGTAATAAAAATCTTGATGAAGCGATCAGTATACTGCGTTATACGCCGCGCCGTGCTGCCGAAGCGGTTACAAAAGTAGTTAATTCTGCGGCAGCAAATGCCGAGAACAACCTGGAAATGAATCGCGGTAATCTTTACATCGATCAGGCTTATGTCGATGAAGGCCCTACAATGAAAAGGGTTCAGCCGCGAGCCAGGGGTAGAAGATTTATGATTCTAAAAAGGACCAGCCATATTACGGTTGTAGTCAAAGAGAGAAAGGGGGTCTAGTTGTGGGACAAAAAGTTAGCCCCATCGGATTCCGCATCGGAGTAATCCGTGATTGGGATGCCCGCTGGTTTGCCGCAAAGGATTATAAAAATCTTCTTCACGAAGATTTGCAAATCAGGGAATATATCCAGTCTTCGCTTCAGAGTGCTTCGGTTTCGCGGATAGAAATAGAGCGGGCGGCAAACAACCTGAGAATTAACATTCATACTGCCAAGCCGGGAATGGTTATCGGCCGTGGTGGTGCCGGAGTAGAAGAACTGAGGAAAAAACTTGAAGCATTGACTGATAAGAAAGTGCATTTAAATATTATTGAAATTAAAAAGCCCGAACTTGATGCTTTTCTGGTAGCTGAGAGTGTTGCTTCTCAGCTTGAAAGAAGAATTGCGTTCAGAAGGGCGATGAAGCAGGCTGTTTTCCGTACAATGCGCAATGGCGCCCAGGGTGTTAGAATTGCTTGCAGCGGTAGACTTGGTGGTTCCGAAATGGCTCGTAACGAGAGCTACTATGAAGGAACTGTGCCTCTGCAAACATTGCGTGCCGATATTGACTATGGTTTTACTGAAGCCAAAACTACCTATGGAAGAATCGGCGTAAAAGTATGGATTTACAAAGGAGAAATATTGCCCTCAAAGCCGGGTAAAAATGAAAAGCCTGCAGAGGAGGTAGACGCCAATGTTAATGCCTAAGCGGGTAAAATTCCGTCGTCAGCATCGCGGCCGCATGAAGGGTAAAGCTAAGGGCGGCACAGTTGTTCAGTTTGGCGAATATGGTATGCAGGCGCTTGAGCCTTCCTGGATTAGCAGCCAGCAGATTGAAGCAGCTCGTATTGCGATGACCAGGTTTATAAAGAGGGGCGGAAAGGTTTGGATCCGTATATTCCCTGATAAACCTGTTACTGAAAAACCGGCTGAAACCAGGATGGGTAAAGGTAAAGGTTCGCCGGAATACTGGGTGGCAGTTGTTAAACCGGGACGGGTTATGTTTGAACTGGCCGGAGTTAGCGAAGAGATTGCCAAAGAGGCCATGCGCCTGGCATCAAACAAGCTGCCTATTAAAACCAAGTTTGTGAAAAGAACTGAAGCGGGTGGTGGAGCAGAATGAAAGTGAAAGAAATACGTGAATTTAACGAACAGGAACTTGAAGAAAAAGTTAAAGAACTGAAAGAAGAGCTTTTTAATCTTCGTTTTCAGGAAGCCACCGGTCAGTTGGAAAATTGTATGCGTATTCAAGAGGTCCGCCGTAGTATTGCCCGGGTTAAAACCGTGCTCAGGGAACGGGCCCTAAGCTGAGCTTAAATAGGAAGGGAGGCCCATCGATTTGGAAACTGTAAATCGTAAAGTGCGCAGCGGCCGGGTCGTAAGCGACAAGATGGATAAAACCAGGGTGGCTTTGGTTGAAAGAACAACCCGACACCCGTTGTATGGCAAAATTATACGCCGGTCGAAAAAGTATAAATTTCATGATGAAGCAAACGAATCCCGAGTAGGCGATATAGTAAGGATCATGGAAACCAGGCCGCTTAGTAAGGATAAAAGGTGGCGCCTGGTGGAGATCGTTCAACGGTCGAAGCTATAGGCAGATTCTCCGCCGGATAGCCTGCCGGCCGGAGAATGAAAGGAGAGGCATCGATGATTCAAAACGAAACTATCTTAAACGTAGCCGATAACTCGGGAGCTAAAAAGGTCCTTTGTATCAAGGTCCTTGGAGGATCGAAGCGCAAATCAGGCCATATTGGCGATATTATTGTTGCTTCGGTTAAAGAGGCAACCCCGGGTGGTGTAGTAAAAAAAGGCGAAGTAGTCAGGGCCGTGATAGTGCGGACAAAAAGCCCGCTTAATCGTAAAGACGGTTCTCATATTCATTTTGATGAGAACGCGGCAGTTATTATCAATGAACAAAATAATCCGCGCGGAACCCGTATTTTTGGTCCTGTTGCCCGTGAGCTGAGGGAAAAAGATTTTATGAAAATCGTCTCCCTTGCACCGGAAGTGATTTAACTGTTCATTTTGGAGGTGGCGAAATCCGGTGGAAGTAAAAAAAATGTCTGTCCGCCGAGGAGATAAAGTTCTGGTTCTCTCCGGGAAGGACAAAGGTAAAAAAGGTAAAGTGATCGCCACTTTTCCCCGCCTAGGCCGGGTAAAGGTGGAAGGGGTCAACATGATTAAAAAACATGCCAAGCCGACCCGAAAAGTCCCCCAGGGGGGTATCCGGGAGATGGAAGCGGCATTTCCGGCATCAAAAGTGATGATTGTCTGCCCGGCTTGCAACAAGCCGTCCCGGGTAGGAAAGAAGGTACTACCTGATGATCGCCGGGTTCGAGTATGCCGGAAGTGCGGCGAATCGCTGGATAAGTAAGGAGGGTTAATGCGTAACAATGTCACGAATGAAACAGAAATACCTAGATGAAGTAAGGCCCGCCCTTGTTAAGCGGTTTTCCTATAATAATATTATGCAGGCGCCGCGGATAGAAAAGGTAGTTATTAATATGGGGTTGGGTGAAGGAAAAGAAAACCCGAAAATACTGGATGCAGCGGTAAACGATCTCTCGATTATAACCGGCCAGAAGCCGATTATAACCAGAGCGCGTGTGTCAGTGGCCAGTTTTAAAGTTCGTGAAGGCATGCCTATCGGCTGCAAACTGACTTTGCGTGGAGTCCGTATGTATGATTTTCTGGATAAGCTGTTTAATATAGCTTTGCCCAGGGTCCGGGATTTCCGGGGTATCTCGCCGCATTCTTTTGATGGGCGAGGGAACTTTACAATTGGTATTAAAGAGCAGTTGATTTTTCCCGAGATCGAATACAGTCAAGTAGAAAGAGTGCTCGGCATGGACATAACTATTGTCACCTCTGCCGGGACTGACGAAGAAGCGCGCGAACTTCTCACTTTAATGGGCCTGCCCTTTAAGGCAGCCTGAGAGAAAATTATCGCGTAAGTTTAAGGAGGAAAAGGATGGCCAAGAAATCATTAATAGCCAAGGCCAAAAGAGAGCCTAAATTTTCGGTTCGCCGCTATAACCGGTGTTACATCTGCGGCCGCCCAAGGGCTTATTTACGTAAATTCGGCTTGTGCCGCCTTTGCTTTCGTCATCTGGCCAACGAGGGAAAAATACCGGGAGTTAAAAAAGCCAGCTGGTAAGATGATGAAAGAATGAGAGGAGGTTGTGATTGCCAATGATGACAGATCCTATTGCCGATATGCTGACACGTGTGCGTAATGCCAATAATGTACGGCATAAAACTGTGGAAATCCCTGCTTCCAATGTGAAGCGCTCTATTGCGGCGATCATGAAGCAGGAAGGTTTCATTAAGGATTTTGAGTTTATCAAGGATACCAAGCAGGGTGTACTACGTGTTCATCTTAAATATGGTCCGCATGACGAAAAAATTATCAGCGGTCTGAAAAGAATCAGCAAGCCCGGTTTGCGGGTTTATGTTAAAAAAGATGAACTACCCAAAGTTCTGGGAGGATTGGGAATAGCAGTTATTTCCACTTCTCAGGGGTTGATGAGTGACCGTCAGGCCCGGGAAACCGGTAAAGGCGGAGAAGTTTTATGCTATATCTGGTAGCATAGCGAGGAGGTTTACCGATGTCCCGAACCGGTAAAAAGCCCGTTATTGTACCTGCGAATGTTGAGGTACAGCTTGACGGGAGCAATATTAAGGTAAAAGGTCCCAGGGGTCAGCTTTCACAAGAACTGCCCCAGGAGATGATTATTGAACAGGAGAAAGATCAAATCCTGGTCAAAAGACCTTCAGACAGCCCGCAGCACAGGGCACTGCATGGTTTGACCAGAACGCTGATCGATAACATGGTAGTCGGAGTAACCGAAGGTTACAGCCGTAACCTCGAGCTGGTTGGTGTCGGCTATAAAGCGGCAATGCAGGGCAAAAAACTTGTTCTCAATATCGGTTTTTCACACCCGGTGGAGTTTGAACCAGGTGAAAACGTGGAAATCGAAGTGCCCAGCCCGACCAAGATTACCGTTAAAGGTATCGATAAGCAAAAAGTGGGTAACCTTGCTGCAGTTATCCGCAAAACTTATCCGCCCGAACCATATAAAGGCAAGGGCATACGTTATGAGAATGAATACGTCCGCCAGAAAGTTGGCAAAGCGGGCAAATAATCGCCTGGAGGTGTAATAAGTGCTTAAAGCAAAATCTCGTCTACATAGCCGGAAACGGCGTCACCGCAGAGTGAGAAAAAAAGTAAGCGGTACACCGGAAAGGCCCCGGTTAAATGTATTTCGCAGCAGCAAGAATATTTATGCCCAGGTGATCAATGACTATACCGGAGAGACCCTGGTTGCTGCCTCCAGCCTGGATCCGGATCTGCGCGCCAGTTCTCCTTACGGGGGGAATAAAGATGCAGCCCGGAAAGTAGGAGAACTTCTTGGCCGCAGGGCTGTTGATAAAGGCATAAAAGATGTAGTTTTTGATCGGGGTGGTTACCTGTACCACGGCCGAGTAAAAGAATTGGCCGAAGGAGCCCGTGAAGGCGGGTTAAACTTCTAGAAAGGGGGAATGGCAGGGGTGTCGAAAATCGAACCAACACAGGAGTTAGTTGAAAAAGTAGTAAAAGTCAACCGTGTAGCCAAGGTTGTTAAAGGCGGACGCCGGTTTAGTTTTAGCGCCCTGGTTGTTGTCGGCGATCAGAATGGAGTTGTCGGCGCAGGAATGGGAAAAGCCGGGGAAGTACCCGAGGCTATTCGTAAGGGTATAGAAGATGCAAAGAAAAACCTGATTCGTGTACCAATGGTTGGGACAACTATTACTCACCCGGTGATCGGACGTTTTGGCGCAGGAGAAGTTTTACTTAAGCCTGCTTCAGAAGGTACCGGAGTTATAGCCGGTGGACCAGTTCGTGCAGTCCTTGAACTGGCCGGAGTAAGGGATATCCTCACCAAATCTCTCGGCTCTTCAAATGCGATCAATATTGTCAGCGCAACCTTAGAGGGGCTAAAATCGCTTAAAAAGGCTGAAGATGTTAGCAGGTTGCGCGGAATTGAAGTTGAGAAGCTGCTTGGTTAAGGAGAGTTAAAGATATGGCAAAAAAAATTCAAATTACCCTGGTTCGCAGTCCGCTGACCTGTAAACCGAAACACCGTCGCACTGTGAAGGCGCTCGGTTTAAAGAAAATTGGTCAGACAGTTATTCATGATGATACTGATGTGATCAGGGGAATGGCCAATACAATTGATTATCTGGTAAACATTGAAGAGAGTAAGTGAATTGAGAAGCGGCATAGAGGGAGGTGTAGCCAATGCGCTTACACGAATTAAGGCCTCCTGAGGGAGCCAGGAAAGCGGCTAAACGCAAAGGAAGAGGTATGTCTTCCGGCCTGGGTAAAACAGCAGGCCGTGGACAAAAAGGACAAAAGTCCCGTTCGGGATCAGGTATCCGCCGTGGGTTTGAAGGTGGTCAGATGCCATACTTCCAGCGGCTACCGAAGCGCGGATTTACTAATATTCATAAGCAGAAGTGGAATATTGTTAATGTGAGTGATCTTAACGTTTTTGAAGCAGGAACCGTGATTACCCAGGAAATGCTGGTTGAAGCCGGTTTAATCAGAAACATGCGGGATCCACTGAAAGTATTGGGGAACGGTGACATCAAGCAAAGTCTTGAAGTAAAAGCTAACCACTTTAGTAAACAGGCCCGGGAAAAAATCGAAGCAGCCGGGGGAAAGGCAGAGGTGATTTAAATTGCTGGAAACAGTTCGTACCGCTTGGCGGATTAAAGAACTCAGGCAGCGTATCCTCTTCACCCTGGCCATGTTTGTTGTTTACAGGGTTGGTTCTGCTATTCCCATTCCGGGGACGGATCCATCTAAACTGGCCGAATTTTTTCTGGAGGATACAATCTTCGGTTTCATCAACATAATCGGCGGCGGGAACTTGAGCAATTTCACCATTTTTGCGCTGGGCATTATGCCCTACATTAACGCTTCCATTATTATGAACCTGTTGACTATAGTTATTCCGAAGCTGAAGGAATGGAGTCAGGAAGGGCCCGAGGGGCGTAAGAAAATAACCCAGATAACCAGGTATGGCACTGTTGTTATCGCGATTATTCAGGCGCTTGGCCTTTCCACTACAATTGCCAGTGCAGCTGTAATGGACAAGACGATTCTGTCATACGTGACAATTATTATTTCCCTGACTGCAGGCACAGCCTTTTTAATGTGGATTGGGGAGTTAATTACCGAAAGAGGTATTGGTAACGGTATTTCACTGTTGATTTTCGCCAGTATTGTTTCCGGTTTTCCGCTCGGTCTGGCGATGGCAGCAGAACAATATCGCTTTGGACAAATTAATATGTTAACCATACTTCTTGTTATTGTTATCATGCTTGCCCTGATCATTGGGATTATCTTACTCGATCAGGGGCAGAGAAGGGTTAACGTGCAGTATAGCAAGCGTGTAGTTGGCCGTAAAATGTATGGGGGCCAGGCAACACATATCCCGATGAAAGTTAACCAGGCAGGTGTTATTCCGGTTATCTTTGCTTCGGTGCTGTTAAGTTTTCCGCAGACCCTGGTTAGCTTTATACAGCAACCCTGGGCGCAGAGACTTGCCGATATGTTAGGCTGGGGCAGCAACCTTAACCTGTTTCTATATGCGCTATTAATCATACTGTTTACTTATTTTTACACCGCGGTTCAGTTTGACCCATTTCAGGTCGCGGGTAATATTAAGAAATATGGCGGATTTATACCCGGTTTACGTCCGGGCAGGCCAACTGCCGATTACCTGGCCAGGGTAACCTCAAGGCTGACTACAGTTGGAGCATTTGCTCTGGCGTTTATAGCAGTTTTCCCGATAATCCTTGAGCGATTAACCGGCATGAGCATTGTATTCACAGGGATTGGCCTGGTTATTGTTGTCGGTGTTGTTCTGGAAACATTTAAACAAATTGAAAGCCACATGCTGATGCGCAGCTATCGGGGCTTCATGAAGTAGTGAGATAGTATATGATAAAGCTTAAATCAGCCAGGGAAATTGAAATGATGCGGGAAGCCGGCAAAATTGTTGGTGAAGTTCTTGCGGAAATGGGCAGGGCAGTCAAGGAAGGTATAACCACCGCTATGCTGGACAAGATTGCCGAGAAGATCATTCGCAGGTATGGCGCTGAACCGGCTTTTCTCGGTTATCATAATTTTCCGGCATCAATTTGTGCATCTGTCAATAATGAAGTTGTTCATGGTATTCCCGGCTTGCGCAAGCTTAAAGAGGGCGATATAATCAGCATTGATGTCGGTACCCGGTTGAACGGTTATTATGGTGACGCAGCGGCGACATTTCCGGTTGGAAATATTTCGCCAAAAGCGCAGAAGTTAATTGACGTGACCAGAATGTCTCTTCAGAAGGGAATCGAAAAAGTGCTGGAGGGTAACAGGCTATCTGATATTTCGCATGCTGTGCAGGTATTTGTGGAAAAAAATCATTTTTCAGTTGTCCGAACATATGTGGGGCATGGTATTGGCGACGAGATGCATGAAGAACCGCAGGTTCCTAACTTTGGTTTGCCTGGACGAGGGCCAAAGCTTGAGCGCGGTATAGTCCTGGCAATTGAGCCAATGGTCAATATCGGCGGTTGGCAGGTAAAGGTCCTTGATGATCAATGGACTGTGGTAACTGCTGATGGCAGTCTGTCAGCTCATTTTGAACATACGGTTGCGCTGGGGGAAAACGGGCCTGAAATACTAACCTCTTCCGACCTGAATTAAGGGGGGAATGATGGTGGAACTAAAACCGGGACAGCTGGTCCGCTCTCTGGCAGGTCGTGACAGAGGAAAACATTATTTAATCCTTGGTGAGCTCGACCAAAAGTATGTGTTTCTGGTCGATGGGCAGAGCCGCCCTGTAAGCCGGCCGAAGAAAAAGAATAAAGCCCATCTTCAGCATTACGACCGCAGGGTGAAACTGGATGAAACGCTTGATGACAGCCAGGTAATCAGGGCCATAAAAGAGCTGATATCTGATAGCGGGGTTACTGAAGAGGAGGTTTAACTGGTAACATGAGCAAAAAGAAAGACGTAGTAGAGGTTGAAGGAACAGTGGTAGAACCGCTGCCAAATGCCATGTTCCGGGTTGAGCTTAAGAATGGGCATAAGGTTCTGGCTCATGTGTCCGGGAAAATAAGAATGAATTTTATTCGTATTTTGCCGGGTGACAGGGTTTTGGTTGAGCTTTCACCTTACGATTTAACCCGGGGTCGTATTACCTATCGTTATAAGTAAGGAGGTCTGTGACTATGAAGGTAAGGCCTTCAGTAAAAAAAATGTGTGAAAAATGTAAGATTATCCGGCGTAAAGGCAGGGTTGTGGTAATCTGCCAGAATCCGAAGCATAAACAAAGGCAGGGTTAACCGGCAATCTTATTATTTTATGCCGATCCCTGGTTGTAAAAGGGATTAACTATAAGGAGGTGCTAATCGATTGGCCAGAATCGCAGGTGTAGACTTACCGCGTGACAAAAGAGTTGAGGTTGCGCTGAGCTATATTTATGGAATCGGCAGAAACCGGGCGCTCGAGATTCTTCAGCATACCGGGGTCAGCCCCGATACCAGGATTAAAGATTTAACTGAAGATGAGCTCGGACGGCTTCGTGAATTTATTGACAAAAATTATAACGTTGAGGGAGATTTGCGCCGTGAGGTTGCTTTAAATATTAAGCGCCTGGTGGAAATCGGCTGCTATCGCGGCATAAGACACCGTCGCGGAATGCCTGTTCGGGGGCAGAAAACCAAGAATAATGCCCGTACCCGTAAGGGCCCGCGTAAAACTGTTGGTATCCGCCGCAAGAAGTAGTAACCTTGGAGAAGGGAGGAAGTAACAAAAATTGGTCAAGAAAAAGGTTACCCGCACCAAACGTCGGGAAAGAAAAAATATTGAACGCGGGGTTGCTCATATTAAGTCAACCTTTAATAATACATTCATCAGCATTACTGATGTAAACGGTAATGCAATTTCATGGTCCAGCGCCGGCAACGTAGGCTATAAGGGCTCGAGAAAATCTACTCCTTATGCAGCCCAGCTGGCAGCTGAATCGGCAGCCAAGGTTGCCATGGATCATGGCATGAGACAGGTGGAAGTATTTGTTAAGGGGCCGGGTGCCGGTCGTGAAGCGGCTATACGCTCACTTCAGGCTGCCGGACTGGAAGTAAATGCCATTAAAGATGTAACACCGATCCCGCATAATGGATGTCGTCCGCCCAAGAGGCGCAGAGTATAATTATATAAACAAGGAGGTGTAACATACACTGATATGGGACGCCACACTGAAGCAGTATGTCGTTTATGCCGCAGAGAAAATGATAAGCTTTATCTTAAAGGAGACCGTTGCTATTCAGATAAATGTGCTGTAGTCCGTCATGCTTATCCCCCAGGAGAACATGGTCAGGGACGCCAGAAGTTTTCAGAGTACGGTTTACAGCTGCGTGAAAAGCAGAAGGCGCGCCGAATTTACGGGGTTATGGAAAGGCAGTTCCGCCGTTATTTTAAAGAAGCTGACCGCCGTAAAGGAGTAACCGGTGAAACCCTCCTGCAGCTCCTGGAGAGCCGTCTTGATAATGTCGTTTTTCGCATGGGTCTGGGACGTTCGCGTGCCGAGTCAAGGCAGCTTATAAACCACGGGCATTTTGAGGTTAATGGTCGCAAGGTGGATATTCCTTCTTACCTGACCAAGGTTGGTGATGTAATCGCCGTCCGTGAAAACAGAAAAAGCAAGCCTGTTTTTAAGTCAATAGCCGAAGATAGAGGACAGCAGGGAGTAGTGGACTGGCTGGAAGTGGACCATGAAAAAATGGAAGGCCGGGTCATGAGGATTCCTCAGCGCGAAGAGATCGATGTGCCTGTCACTGAGCACCTTATCGTCGAGCTTTATTCCCGCTAAGTGAAAAGTTAACCCTCAATAAATCAAACGAGGAGGGTAAATCGGATAAAATGATAGAAATTGAAAAGCCGAAAATTGAATGTGTTGAAAGAGATGAACAGAATAATTACGGACGTTTTGTTGTTGAACCGCTGGAGCGGGGATATGGAACAACGCTAGGCAATGCCCTGCGCAGGATCCTTTTATCTTCATTGCCAGGGGCAGCAATAACAAGTGTTAAGTTTGACGGTGCTCTGCACGAATTTTCAAACCTGCCGGGAGTTCTCGAGGATACAATTGAAATAATCCTCAACCTGAAAGCAGTATCATTGATGATTCACAGTGATGAGCCTCAAACATTAATCATCGAAACCGAGGAAGCCGGAGAGGTTAATGCCGGACACATTAAAGCTCCCTCAGATGTTGAAGTCCTTAACCCTGATCATCATATATGTACCCTTGAAGAAAAATCAAGGCTCTACATGGAGATGACAGCAATTAACGGGCGAGGCTATATCCCGGCTGAGCGTAACAAAATGTCGCAGCAGCCGATAGGGGTTATTCCGGTTGACTCGATGTTTTCGCCGATAAAGAAAGTAAATTACCAGGTAGAAAACACCAGGGTCGGGCAGATAACTGACTATGACAAGCTGACCCTCGAAGTCTGGACTGACGGAAGTATCGGCCCAGATGAAGCGATCAGTCTTTCTGCCAACATACTGAGCACACATATTGCTCTTTTCACCAACCTGACTGAAACATCAGACAAAGTAGAAATCACTTCTGATAAGCCAGAAGAAGATCGTGAACGGATCCTTGATATGACTATCGAAGAACTCGATCTCTCAGTTCGTTCATACAACTGTCTGAAACGTGCCAGCATCAACACTGTTGGTGAGCTGGTTCGTAAAACGGAAGAAGAAATGATGAAAGTTCGCAACCTGGGCAAGAAATCGCTGGAAGAAGTGGAGCAAAAGCTGACAGAGCTTGGGTTCGGCTTCAACAGGAGCGGAGAGTAAGTTTTCAAGGAGGAATTTATAATGCCTTACCAGAAGCTGAGTCGAAAAAGCGGCCCCAGACGAGCCCTGCTGCGCGGCCTGGTTACGTCTTTTTTAAAAGCCGGTCGTATAGAAACAACAGAAGCAAAAGCCGCGGCTATTCGTTCACTTACTGAAAAAATGATTACCCTGGCTAAGAAAGGTGATCTTCATGCCCGCCGTCAGGCCCTGGCCTTTTTGCTGGAAGAAGATGTAGTTACCAATCTTTTTGAAAAAATTGGCCCCAAAATGGAAGATCGTGAAGGCGGTTACACCCGGGTAATCCCGATTGGCCCCCGGCGTGGCGACGCAGCGCCCATGGTGATTTTGGAGCTTGTTTCCGAATAATTGGTTATGGGTAAACCATCAGAAATATTGATTAAAGCCAGGGATCTGAACTACCACTATACAGGTGATGGTGAAAATATATTCCCTGCCCTGAAAGGTATAAACCTTGATGTGCACCAGGGAGAGTACCTGGCTATAATTGGTTCCAACGGTTCAGGCAAAACAACTTTACTTAAACTATTTAATGCCCTGCTGGACCCTTCCGAAGGAGAGGTTCTGGTTGAGGGCATTTCAACAGTTGACCATGATAAAATCCCCATGATTCGTCAGATATGCGGGATGATATTTCAAAATCCTGATAATCAGCTTGTTGCTACCACAGTTGAAGAAGATATTGCCTTTGGGTTGGAAAACCTGACCATACCCTCTGCCGAGATGCGGCAGAGGGTAGTAGAGGTTGCCAGCAGGCTTGGCCTTGAGCAGCTGCTGCTTCACCCGCCGCACCTGCTTTCCGGCGGGGAAAAACAGCGCGTGGCTATAGCCGGTATCCTGGCTATGCATCCACGCTGTATTCTGATGGATGAACCTACTGCAATGCTTGACCCTGCAGGCAGAAAAGAAGTACTGCAAACAGTATCTGATTTAAATAAGAATGAAGGGATTGCCATAGTTCACATCACCCATTTTCCGGAAGAAGCGGCCATGGCTGATCGTGTCGTGGTAATCAATGACGGCTGCCTGGTTAAAGATGGCCCCCCGGAACTTATTCTTACTGATCTTAAACTACTGCACGGCCTCGGCCTGGTCGGAACTCCGGCTGTTGAGCTGGCTGATTTGTTAAGAACAGATGGTTTTAAAATCCCACCTGGAACGCTATATAACAGGGAGTTGGTGAAAAGCCTTTGTTCATTCAGACCGAAAAACTAACCCACATTTACATGCCTGGAACCCCTTTTGCAGCTGAAGCTTTAAATGATATTAATTTTACCCTGGCAAAAGGGCAGGTTGTCCTGCTGATTGGGCCAAGTGGTTCCGGTAAATCTACCCTTGTCCAGCACCTTAATGGTCTACTGAAACCTACCTCCGGGCGGGTATATTTTGATGGCAGGCCCGTTGGTGGCAGTAAGGTAGAACTGCTGAAGCTTCGCAGAAGAATTGGCCTTGTCTTTCAGATGCCGGAAGAGCAGTTTTTTTCTGAAACAGTATACGATGAAATTGCTTTTGCCCCGCGTAACCTTGGCCTCGCCGATCGTGAACTGGACCTCCGGGTGGATAAAGCTTTAGCCCGTGTTGGCCTTGAGCCGGACCGTTTCAGGCACCGCCACCCGTTTCACCTTAGTTCGGGTCAGAAGCGCCTTATTGCCCTGGCAGCAGTATTATCCCTGGAACCGGAGGTTTTAATCCTCGATGAGCCTACGGCAGGTTTAGATCCGGTCGGTCGTCGCAGGCTGTATGCATTACTCGCTGATTTAAATAAAAAAGAAAAAATAACCCTGTTGATAGCTACCCATCACTATGATGAAGCGGCGGCGTTGGCAGACCAGGTACTGGTTTTATACCATGGGAAAATGGTCATGGATGGAACCAGAAGTAAAATATTTTCCAACCGGGAGGCACTGGAAAAACTGGGCCTTGCCCTGCCTCCGGTTACAGAAATAATGCATGACCTTGCTGATTCAGGTCTTCCGCTGAATAAGGATATTTACAACTTTGAAGAAGCCCGAACTGAAATAAATAAGCTGAAAGGATCTGGCACAAATGAGTCGTAGCATTACCCTGGGTCAATACCTCCCCGGCAACAGCCTGGTGCATCGCTTGAGCCCACGTGTAAAAATTGCTGTGCTCATCATCCTTTTAATCCTTCTTTTCAGCCTGCAGAACTTTATCGCCTTAGCAGTTATGTTTGCCCTGGCCCTGATGCTGCTGGCTGCTTCACGCATACCCTTTCGCTATTTCATTAAGGGGCTTCGCCCCATTCTATTTATTGTGTTGTTTGCCCTAATCATATATGTATTCTTTACCAAGGGAGGAATAGTGCTGCTGCGTATCGGTTCGTTTACCATCGAATCGGCAGGGCTCAGGCAGGGTTTGTTTGTAATTGCCCGCCTGCTTGTTCTGATAATTCTTTCACTACTGGTAACCCTGACGACCACACCTCTTTCCCTTACTCACGGCATGGGTTATTATTTAAAACCTCTCAACAAAGTAGGCCTGCCTACTGAGGAAATTGCCATGGTTATGGCTATAGCCCTGCGTTTTATACCAACCCTGATGGAAGAAAGCCAGCGCCTGATGCGGGCCCAGGTGTCACGGGGTGCCGATTTTGAAACCGGTTCTATCTTCAGGCGAGCCAGAAACCTGATTCCATTAATAGTGCCCCTCTTTATCAGTGCTTTTCGCCGGGCAGATGACCTGGCCCTGGCTATGGAGGCACGGGGTTATCGCCTTGGCGCAAAAAGAACTCGCCTGCATGAGGATAAAATTACCATCCTGGATTGGTCTGCTTTGGCCCTGGTGATTGGTCTGCTTGCCTTTGCTCTTTACTTCAAGCTTTAATTTCAGCGATATCTTTTTTATACTTATAACAAGTTTTGCTTATCTTTAATGCCCTGCCAACGAACCCTCTAAATGAAGGAACTCACTGACAACTTGAAGAACTTATGAATTATTAATAACGAACCCTTATGATCAATAGCATCTGAGAGAGTGAGTCCAAAAAGATGGTTGAAATATAGGGGGCAGTAGCTGAAAAATGATCGGTAAAAAAGAACATTTCATCATCTGGTCAATGGGCCTTTATTTTGGCTGGATCTTGTCATTCCCCTACTTTGGCTATGTTTTAAGAACCGTGTCTATTGCCATAGGCGTTGATCCTAATGCACTTACCCTTATATTTTTGATTTTTCATGCTTTGGGTTTTCTCTGCGGTGCCTTATTTCTAAAGAATACCAGGCGATGGAAAGAACTGATGTTTTTCAGCCTTGTTATAGTCCTTTTTGTTGGTATTTTGAAGTTACTTGTTTCGCCTCAACTGTGGATGCCCCTGATGGCACTAAGCGGTTTTTTTTCGCCCTTCTATATCCTGGGGTGGAGTTGTTTGATTGCCACCTACCCATCACATCAAAAACCGAGGCTGATTCTTACCTTCGTCATTATCGCTAATCTGATCACGATTTTGCTTATTTACCTTTCCTATGTCTTAAATCTTCAAGCATTGCTTATGGCCAAAATCATTCCCCTCATCGCTGCTTTACTCTTAATGTTCTTTTATAGTCCGCCTGTTATAGCAGCTAGTGAGAGAAGATCTAAGTCAGAGCAGCCGCCAACTGCTCTTTATATTATATTAATGGTAGCTTTTATAACTTTGCTTAACTTTACCCTTGGGCTCGCCTTTTCTGTTATATTTGATTCTTACACTGTAATGAGTGGGTGTGATTTTGCCCTGCGCTACTTCAAGTACATTCCCTACATTTTGATTAATGTAGTTATCATCATATTCAGGCTAACTGTCGATAAAAGAATGGCCTATTATTCTGTATCTCTTATGGGTTTAGCATTAATATTATTGATCGTAATGGGTGACAGCGTAACCGGCTTTTATTTTACTATTAGCGCAGTGCAGATTGGTCAAGCCCTTTATTCCATCTTTATATGGGTATTACTTGGAGATTTATCAACCCGTTATGCAACCCCTTTTCGTTACTTTGGGTTCGGTCTGTTTGCCATACTACTCGGGTCATTTTTTGGTGGCGCATGCGGTGATTATCTGCTTAAATTCGGTGATTCACCTGTCCTGTCAACAGCGCTGGCTTCAATTGCAGCCCTGTTCGCTGCGCTTCTGGTGACCCCTCACCTGGTTGAAAAATCGGTAACTAAACCATTGGTTGATGATCTGCTTCTTGCAAATGATCAGGAATACCTTGCTCTTTTTTACTCAGCAGCGGGCCTGACGCCTAGAGAGTGTGAGGTGGTAGAACTCTTAATGCAGGGATCTGATAACCAGTCCATGGCTACTGCCCTGGGGATTAGCCCTAATACTTTAAAAACCCACCTGCGTAAAATCTATCGCAAGTATGGGGTAAGCAAGAGAAGTGAACTCCTGGCGCTAATCTCAACCAAAAAAATGCCTCCATTTTAAAATAAGCTCCACGAATCTTAAACAATTCCAATTTTATTATCGAAAATTGGCTAAAATCACCCCTGGGGATGATAGACAGCCTTTTTATTCTGCCCTACTCTTAAAATAATAATTCCTTATTCTAACCAAAAATATCTGCCGTGCAGCTGATTGGCAGTTTTCAGTTATCAAAAACTTTAACTATCAGGGAGGCTTGCCTATTGCCTAAACATTGGTTTTAGTGGTGCAGGAGCGCGATGAAGCCTGGTTTATAACTGGTCACTTGAACCCGGTGGAGTCAGTAGTGAAACCGGCCGCACCTTTTTACCTGTCAGTGATTCTGTTGGGGGAGGAGGTGACAACAAAAATGACAACTTTTAGAAAAACTTGTTTTAAACAAACTGCTTTTATTACTACGGTCCTGATTGCTCTGTTGGTGTTACTTCCGGCAGCAGCCTTTGCTGAAAGTAATCCGGCAGATGCCACAGCTAATGATGGTGATAGCAGTTCCTCCGAAAGTGGAGATACTGTAACCAACCTGGAATGCGCCGGCTCCTCAACCTCTCCAGATTCAGTTTCATCTGAACCAATCCCTGAATCGTCTTCCGCGGATTTATCCTCCCCTGATACTGAAACAACCTCGGCCGAACAACCCTCCGAAGATTTGTCGGCTGATGATGATTCAACAGAAAGCTCTTCTTCCCCCGAAAGTAGCACTTCCCTGGATTCCGATCCAGAGCCAACCTCAACCGAGGCGCCCGCCTCAGAAAGTGATGATGACACTGCCGAGAATGCTAATCCTGTGCAATTAAATGAAGAGCAAGCTGATGATGAATCTGCTTCGGGTGCAGATGGCGACTGTTATGTGGTTGAGCTGGATGTGCTTGATATTGCCGATGTTGATTCTGAGATCAATCTGCAGTTTACCTTCTCCGAAGTTGGAGAATCCAGCATCGGTGAAATCGATATTGAAATTCCAGATGGTTTTACATACGTTGCTGACAGTATAACTGTTGGTGCTCCTTATGCTGCATATTGGATCGGATCATATGATAGCGGTACAGTTAACGTTAGCCGAAATAGTGGAGTCGATGCTATATTTAGTGCTAATGATCCGATCATCATACTGTTCAGCGTGATTACTCCCGCTTCCGCCAGTGACGGACATGAATTTGCCACGACAGTAAAAAATGCTGATGGTAATAACAATGATATGGATGCCAGCAGTTCGCAGCCCATGGTAAATGTGCGCGATGGAAGTGCAGCATCACCCTTTGAAATTGGCAACGCCTATCAGCTTGATGACGTTCGCAGCTATCTGGGTGAAGATAAGCATTTTATTCAGACAGCTGATATCGATCTCGGCGTAGATGGATGGGCTGATGACGAAGGCTGGGAGCCTCTGGGTGATTGGACGAATAAGTTCAGCGGCAGCTTTGACGGAAATAGTTATGAAATCAGCAACCTGACTATCAATCGGTCCACTACCCATTATCAGGGTTTGTTTGGTTATGCCGAAAGCGCCGAAATCAGAAACATAGCTCTGGTCAATGCTAGCGTGCAGGGCGATAAATATACTGGCCTTCTGGCTGGCTATGCTCAAAGTATTTCTCTTGAAAACGTGCATGTAGCCGGAGAAGTAATTGGCTCCAGGGATTATACCGGCGGATTGGTCGGTTACCTCTCAGGAGGTAATGTTCACTACTGTTCTTTTAATGGTTCGGTAGCTGGCTTAGGCGGCTATACAGGTGGACTTGTTGGTTACGCCCCCGGCAGCCCTAAAATCTACCATTCTTTCAGTATGGGCTCAGTTGAAGGCAATGATAAAGTTGGCGGGCTAATTGGCTTACTGCAGGATAATAGTGCAGTGTTATCTGATTGTTACAGCCAGGCGCTGGTTAGCGGTTCTAAAGAAGCTGGCGGGCTGGTAGGCTATTTGAGCAGCGGTAGAATTGTTCGCAGTTTCAGTAACGGCTTGGTTAGTGCACCGGATGGAGCTTCTGACATTGGAGGTTTGCTTGGGGAAAAGGTTGGTGGCTCTGTTAATTTTAGCTATTGGGACGCTGAAACATCCGGACAGACAAGCAGCGTTGAAGGTACGGGTAAGTCTACCACCGAAATGATGCTGCAGGACACTTATGCAAACTGGAACTTCTATACCCTGTGGCAAATTAACGAGGGTAGCAGTTACCCAGTTTTTCAAGACCTCAGTGTTTATGCCGTGCAGCAGGCTGTTACTTTAGCTGACCTGGAAGGTGAGGGGACAGAAGGTAATCCCTATATCATTAACAATGCTGACCAGCTGGCGGCCATGCAGGAAGACTTGACAGCCTATTATCAGCTGGCAAATGATATCGACCTGTCAGCAACAGTTGCCTGGAATTATGGTTTGGGTTGGGAACCGATTGGCGATTACCTTGACCGCTTCAGCGGCAGCTTTGACGGTAACGACTATACGATCCATAACCTTACCATTAATCGGCCTGGAACATCTCGACAGGGCTTCTTTGGTGGAACAAATAGCGCGGCAATTAGCAACGTAACTCTTGTCAACGTTAGCATACAGGCTAACTCTGATACAGGAGCCATGGTTGGCTATGCAGATAATAGTGGTTTTGAAAACGTGCATGTAACCGGGGAAGTAACAGGTTTAAGAGATCAAACCGGAGGCATAGTTGGCTGGTTTATGGATGGCAGAATAGATTACAGCTCATTTAACGGTGCGGTAATAGGCCTTGGGGGTTACACAGGTGGGCTTGTCGGCTGGGCAACAAACAATGCTAATATCTATTACTCCTATAGTCTGGGCTCAGTGGCAGGTAAAGATAAGGTCGGCGGGTTAATCGGGGGAGTACTAGGTAATAATACAATAGTTTCCGATTGCTACAGCAGATCATCGGTTAGTGGATTACAAGAAGTAGGTGGGCTTGTCGGAGATTTCAGGTCAAAAGCTTATCGCTGCTATAGTACCGGCCAGGTTAGCGCACCGGAAGGAGCTCCCAGCGTTGGTGGGTTACTAGGTTATAAGTCTAGTGGTTCTGCAGTTGTAGTTGAAAGCTGCTACTGGGATACCCAGACCTCTGGTCAGGCAAACGGCGCCGGCGGCACCGGTAAGATTACTGCAGAAATGCAACAGCAGGAAACTTTTATAGGTTGGGACTTTGCAGGTGACCCTGCCGTTTGGAGCATTGTTGAAGGTGCTAATTATCCAAACCTTGTGCAAACTGCCCGCTCCATCGCTCTTAATCCTGCTGTGCAGCTCCATGGCAATGCTGAAGCTACAGATAACAGCTTCCAGATCATTTCCAATGCTGTTTGGACCGCAACTTCAAACCAGAATTGGATTGAAATATCCGGTGATTCTGCCAGTAGAAACGATGGTGAAATTATCTACAATCTGGAAGCAAATTCTTCAACAGACCCCAGAGAGGGCACTATTACTGTAAGCGGCAGCGGTTTAGAGCGAATCTTCACGATATATCAACTTGGCGTTATGGTGGTCTCCTATACGGTAACCTATACTGCCGGAGAGGGTGGGCTGTTAAACGGGCAGGCTGAGATCGTAGAACAGGTCACTCATGGCTCTGATGGACCGGCAATAAATGCGGAGCCCGACGGAGCAAGCGGTTATGATTTTACTGGTTGGAGTGATGGATTAGATACTGCAGTGCGCCAAGATCCTAATGTAACTGAGGATATAACCGTTACAGCTTTCTTCGCGCTGAGGCAGTATGAAATCACCGTCGCAGCTGACCCTGAAGATGGCGGCACCATCACCGGGGGCGGAACTTATACCCATGGAGACCTGGTTACCGTGACCGCTACGGCAGCCGAAGTGGATGGTTATGACTTTATCAACTGGACCGGAGACAACTCAACTGATACAACCATTACCTTTAACGCTGAATCAGCTCGCAACTTAGTGGCAAACTTCGCGCTAAAGCAATATGAAATCATCATCGCAGCTGACCCAGAAGCTGGCGGCACCATCACCGGGGGCGGAACTTATACCCATGGAGACCTGGTTACCGTGACCGCTACGGCTAAAGAGGGCTACCTCTTCGGCAGCTGGACAGAAAGCGATGTGGCAGTTTCTATTGAAGATGTTTTTGCTTTCACTGCTGAAGCAGATCGAATCTTGATTGCTGGTTTTGGTGAAGAAGAAGACGATGAGCCTATCATAGATCCAGCCCCGGAACCATCAACTAATTTGACTGACGATGGGCCTTTTGAATTTCCAGGCATGATCTTTGCCCAGCCTTCAACTGCAAGAAGGGGTGGAGTGATTTATGGCGCTTCTTCGCGGATCACTCCCTGGTTTGCTCAGAGTGGCGACGCTGAAAAGCTGGCTGCCGCCCTTGAGGCTTATGAACAGCTGCGGCAGGCATTTGAAGCGAATAAGGATAGCTTAAGTGCCCGTGAATATGCCCGTCAGCAGGTTGAACTGGCTGTTGCTTTGGCCGCAATTCGCGCCCTTGAGGTTGCTCTTGCTGCTCAAGCCGGTCAGGGTTACGATCTAAACGCTGCGATCAGCGCTTACCGTAGTGCGCTTAACCTGGTTACCGTTAACGCTAACCAGTTAACCGGTTACCAGCGTGCTTATGCGCTTCTGGTATTAAGCACCATTGCCGAGGCGATAAATGGTCTTGGCGGTCGCATCAATTAGTAGTTTTGATTAAAACAACCCCGGTCGTAAACTGCCGGAAAGACAGACCGGGGCAGTAAAAAAATAAGCGGGAGCACTGGCGCTTTTATAGGCTTTGTGCTCCCGTTTATGGTTGAATGTTTTTGGACTAAGCTTTTTGATCAATAAATTTGTTTATCTGTCGAACAAATTCAGTTAAGTCAGAGGTGTTGTGATGGACTATATAATATAGCTCCTCGGCTTCAACCATATGGTAAAGATGAACAAGACGGTTGCGGTAACCTGCCATTTCGATCAAGGTTTCTCCTAATTCATTAGAAACGGTTTCAGTTTTAACAAGGCCTGAGGCGATGCTTTTATATTCTCCGGCAAGTTCTACCTGTCCAGATTTTGCAAGGATATGACGTCCTATATCAAATATTGCTTCAAGAGATCTTCTTAGAAAACTTTCCGCAGCCGCACTGTTAACCTTTTCTAAAAAAACTTCTTTGGGCAGCGTTTTTAAATGTTCTAATTCATTGCAGTAGTCGTTTATCATGCTTAGCCTTTGCTTTAAAAGCAGTCGGTTAATCATTTGGCTAGCTCCTCCAGGCGTTCCTCGTAAAATTTTTCTAAGACTGGTCTGAAGTCAGCGGCTCTCCTGAGAATATTTTCTTCGTATTCTTCTTGAATAAGTTTGCTTTCAGCATATATGCAGATGCCGTAAACAGCTTCAGCTTGAAAGACAGAATGCTGCTCCTGGAGCAAAACCAGATCAAGTTTCAGTGGTTCAAATAAAGTGCTAATTTGGTTGTAGAGTTTGCTATAAAAAGCAGGCATCTTTTCTGCTGCAGGTAATTCATCACGCAGTACAATGCCGATATCTAAATCTTCCAGATTATCATCAGCCTTTACAGAAGCACCGTTAAGCAGTGCAAGGCCTTTTTGAGCCTGTGATCCATAAAGATAGATGAGATTGATCTTATTATTTCTTGACAATTTTTCAAGTTCTGCGTTACGGTTCATTTTATACCTCTTTATGGCAGGTTTGCATTAGGTTTATATCATTTATGAATATTATAAGTTAAAAATTTGTAATCAACAAATAAATTATTAAAAGCAGTAAGTTCAACAGGTCATGCGAATTTTAATCAGTGTTATAAAAACTTCATATTGCAGTGATCGAATCTTCATCAAACAATAGTTGGTTATTTGCTCAATCTTTACTATTGCTTTACATCGTTGTAAAATGTAAAGCAGAAAGGGTGATATCTTATGCCTACCGTAAAGATGAGCTCAAAAAACCAGGTAGTTATCCCTCTAGATGCAAGGCAAAGATTAAACCTTAAACCGGGTGACAGGTTAAAAGTTTTAATCAAAGGCGAATCAATTTGCCTGGTGAAAGAACCTGATAGTTACGTGGAAAAACTTTATGGCTCCGCTAAAGATATCTATAGCGGTAATTACCTGGTTGCGGAAAGGGAGAGCTGGGAGAAGTGAGACCTGTCTTTCCACAAAAAAAAGTATTTTTAGACACCTGCATCTTAATCTACTTTCTTGAAAATCACAAAGATTTTGGCCAGCCGGCAAAAAAGATTTTTGAACAAATTGAAGAAGGTCTGGTTCAGGCTGAAATGTCAGTGTTAACCATGACAGAACTGCTAACCGGGCCATACCGGACAAAAGATGATCTGTTAACTCTTGAATACCATGCCCTGCTTTACTATTTTCCAAATTTAAAAATTATTGATATTAACCTGGATATAGCAGTTGAAGCAGCCAGAATTCGAGCCTTGTATAGTTATGCTGTTCCTGATACCCTTTTACTTGCCTCAGCATTGTATAGAGAGTCAAAAGTTTTTATTACCGAAAATCAAAAGCTGTTTAATTTTCCTGAGCTAAATGTATCTAATTTAAGTCAGTTCTGATTATAAGGAGTTACAGATGAACAATACAGTAATTAAAATCAGTTACGACGGCACCGCCTACAGTGGCTTCCAGATTCAGGCCAATGCAAACACTGTTCAGGCAGAGCTTGAGCGGGCGTTGGCGATAATCTACAAGGAACCGGTGCGTATAAACGGGGCCGGACGCACTGATACAGGCGTCCATGCCCGCGGACAGGTAGCCAATTTTAACGCGCCTTTCAGTATCGATAGTGATAAACTGCCTCATGCTTTAAACTGCCTGTTGCCGGCCGATATTGTTGTCACCTCGGCTTATGAGGCTGAGGATAGCTTTCATGCTCGTTTCGATGCCAGGGGAAAACTGTACAGCTATTACATTGACAGGGCGCTGCACCCGCAGGTCTTAAAGCGGCTTTACAGCTGGCATATGCCGGAGCCTCTAAATCTCGAATCACTTGAAGCTGCGGCAAGAGTTTTTGAAGGAACTCACGATTTCAAGGCATTTCAGGCAGCGGGCAATACAATAACCGATACTGTCCGGACAATTGATTATGTGCATGTTATAAATAGTCCGGAAGAACAGCTTTTAACAATAACGTTTAAGGGTGGCGGTTTTCTCTACCGGATGGTTCGCTTGATCACCGGAACCCTGGTCAGGGTCGGGCGTAATAAGTTAACTGTTGATGACGCAACAGAAGCTTTAAAAGGGCAAAAAAAGCTTGCTGTTGGGCCAACAGCACCTGCCCACGGACTCTGCCTGGAATATATTGTATATGATCAATAGTATATTTTTATAAATAAATCCTGACAGAGCATTTATGTTGAAAAATCAACTTTAACCAGCTTGACAGGGGCGGTCTTGTATATTAAAATGTAGTTTGTGGCTTTATGGAAGAGTTTAAAGGAGAGGGTATAGATGCGCACCACATATATGGCGAAACCCCAGGATATTAAACGGAGCTGGTATGTTATAGATGCTGCCGGACGCCCCCTGGGCAAAGTCGCAACTGAGGCGGCCCGAATATTAAGAGGTAAACATAAACCTGAGTTTACACCGCATATTGATACGGGCGATCATGTTATAATTATTAATGCAAAAGATGTAGTTCTTACAGGACGCAAACTGGAACAGAAATTCTTTTACCGCCATTCGGGATTTCCCGGTGGATTAAAAAAGATTAATTATGGAACTATGCTTGAAAAGCAGCCAGAGAAGATTTTATATCATGCCGTTCGCGGGATGTTACCTCACAATCGTCTCGGGCGGGCTATGTTAAAAAAATTACGCGTTTACAAGGACGGCCAGCATTCTCAACAGGCGCAGCAGCCGCAGCCCTGGCAGGAAAGGTCGTTACAA
>CAZBKZ010000038.1:0-23474 GCA_964492615.1 uncultured Syntrophomonadaceae bacterium
CTACTGCTACTAATGTTCTTTTCACGCTTAGAACACTTCCTTTCAAATTTTTAATAATTTCTTTCATGCTTAAAAAAGCACCTCGCTAACGGTTAATTTATCACCAAGCTGTTAATTTGTCAATAGTTATTTTAGGGAATTGTGTAGAAATGTTAAGAATGTATTAAGGCAAAGAGGCTTTAATTAAAGGTTGATCGAGTGATTTATGCTGTAATTATATCATTAAAAGTATTTTTCTCCCCAATAAAGAACTTAACAATCTTCATTAATTGCGCTCACACATTATTAACAACTACTGGAATGCGCCACACCCTTCACAGCGGGTCTCCTTTGTGTTAAATTAAGCTTCAGTGTAAAATGATATTTGAAGCGGATTGCCGGCTTTTAATAAAATATGGCGATTGGAGATCTGATAATAATGAAGAAACAGATGATCAGCGACCTGCGCATCGGCGATGAGGTTGAAACGCAGGCTATTGTTATAGAAATGAACCGTTCGGCTTTTACTTCGTCCCATCGTTCGGGAGAACATTTTCTGCGCCTGACCCTGGGCGATGTGAGCGGGCGGGTCAGGGGCGTGATGTGGGACCCGCCGCAGGAAGGCGAGGAGATCGGCCAGGACGATGTTGTCTTTATTCGCGGTTCGGTTACCGATTATCACGGCCCTCAGTTGGTAGTCAGCCAGATGCGCCGGCTCGACCCAGACAAGGTCAACCGGGCTTTTTTCCAGCCTGTTTCGGAGCGCGATGCTGCCGAAATGAAGGAAGAGCTGGGCGCTATTATTAATGAAGAGATCAAGGATCAGCATCTGCGCGCCCTGCTGAAGGCATTTTTTGACGAGGAAAGCTTTGCCCGCCACTTTGCCCGCTCGCCGGCAGCGCGCACTGTTCACCACAATAACGTGGGCGGCCTGCTGGAGCACACCCTGGAGGTGGCTTCAATCTGCCGCGAACTGGTTAAGCTCTACCCGCAGAAGCTCAACCCCGACCTGCTATTAACCGGAGCCCTGCTGCACGATATCGGCAAGGTGGAAGAATATAACCAGGAGAGCATCAGTTTTGATTTCACCGACCGGGGTAAGCTGGTGGGCCATATCAGCATTGGCAAGGAAATGTTTGATCAGCGCCTGGCCAAACTCGGTGAATTTCCTCCCGGCCTCAGGCTGGAGCTGGAGCATATGCTGCTTACCCACCACGGCATGCGCGAGTGGGGCTCGCCCGAGGTGCCGAAAACAATCCATGCCTTTGCCCTGTTCCATGCCGACTTGGTCAGCGCGCGTATGAACCAGTTTATAAATGTGATGAACAGGCACATGGTGGAAAACGGCGAATGGACGGAGTGGGACCGCTTTCTGGAGCGCAGCATTTTTGTTCGTCCGGCCGATGAAGACCAGCAGTAAAATACTTATTAAAAATGATAATAACCAAACCCGGCAGGAGTGGACCTCCCTTTTGCAGAAATTATTATAGAGGGCAGTCCGGTGACTGCCGGTTTTGAACTTAAGAGTTAAGTAAATAGTTGGTAGTTGAGGTTACGGCAGCTGAAGAGGCCGAACAATACAGCAACAGCAGCAGAGAGATGGTGACCGGATTGGGTAGAGCAGACAGACCGAAAGGTATTATCAGGGCGGAAGGCAAGCGAAAAAACATTATCCCCTTTGCCCAGGAAGCTTCGTATTTTTCCCGTAAGGGGGCATATTACAGCCTGAAAAACAAGCCTGAAAAGGCCCTGCTTTTTTTTCAGAAGGCGGTTGAAGCCGACCAGGAAGACCCCCTGAACCACTACAACCTGGCTTGCCTGCTGAGCAGGATCGACCGGCTCAGGGAGGCGAACAGCATCTTTCGCCATATAGTCCAGAATATGGACCATGAACTGAACGAGTGTTACTTTTACATGGCGGTTAATTACGGGCTGATGGAGGAATTGCCCGAAGCCAAGCGCTGCCTGCTAAAGTACCTGCACGTGGCGCCCGAGGGCGACATGGCCGAAGAGGCCGAAGACCTTTTGATGGCCCTGGAAGATGACGATGATTTCGAAATTTTCAACAACGAGCTCAGTGCGGCTGAAACTGAAGAAATGCTGGAGCTGATAGCCGACTTGAGCCGGGTTCAGTTCAGGAAGCACATGTTAGAGGAAAAATCCTTCCGTAAAGCGCTGCGCTGGGGGCTTTACCAGGGGTCGGACCTGCTAAAAGAGGCTATTTTAAGGCTTTACGGGCAAACTGCCTGCCCGGTATCGCGCGACTGCCTGGCCGAATATGCCGCAAACCCCTGGGTTAACGAGCGCTTGCGCCAGGTAGCCCTGCAGGAGCTGAAAAGAATTGATCCCTCCGGTGAAGGGCGTACTTTTCTCGGCGGTCGTTTCCGCCGGGTTCACTTCCGCGAATGCACACCCCCGTCCCCGGTCTGGGAGAGCGGCTGGCAGCTGGTTCTCGAGCGAACCTACGCCAACATGCAGAACAGTACTATATATAGTGAAGAGTTCTATAATGATGTCGAGGCAATCTGGATCGATTATATCAACCAGGTTTACCCGCACGGGCCTTCTGTGCGGCAGGCCGAAACCTGGGCAGCCGGGCTTGAATACTGCCTGGCCCGTTTTCACTTTCTCGGCCTGACCCAGAATGAACTGGCCAGGGCTTACGGTGTGTCGCCCTCCAGCGTGCAGCGTAAGTTTTCAGAAATCAATCGGGTGCTGCAGATCGATCGCAAGGCTTACCGCAACATGCTCACCTTTTTGACCGAAAGGGAAAAAGGCCAGCCTTAAAGAATCGAAACGAAAACGCCCCTGTTGAGAGGGGCGTTTTTAGCAGGCAGCTCATATGGAGAGCCTGCTAAATATAGCCGCTGTTGTTTTTCCGTTCAGCCAAACTGTCCCGGGTTTACAGGACGGCGCTGCAGGGCGGATACGGAAAAGGGAGGGATAGCCCTGTATATTGAACTAAGTATAAAAACAACCGAGCGCGAACAGTTTGTTAATATTACCGAGAAGATCAATGCGGCCCTGGCCGGCAGTGCAATCAGGGAAGGCTGCTGCACCGTATTTGTATCCCACACCACGGCGGCGGTTACTGTTAACGAGGATGCTGACCCCTGTGTAATGAGCGATATGCTCTCTTTTCTGCAGAAGATGGTCCCCCTGCGGGGTGAATATACCCACCGGGAAGGGAACAGCGACGCCCATATCAAGGCCGGCCTGCTCGGATGCTCACTGCACTTGATCATCCGTAACAACATCCTTGAACTGGGAACCTGGCAGGGGGTTTTCCTGGCCGAGTTTGACGGGCCGCGCACCCGCCAGGTTAAACTGTGGGTTGACTGACAGCTGATCACTAAAGATTAGAACGGAGGAATTAATTTGCGATTTGGCGTTCATATGCCTCAAAGCGGGGGCTTTACAAAGAACCTGAAACGGGTAACCGGCATTGGTTGCAACACGATCCAGATTTTTCCCGGCAACCCGACCGGGTGGAAGATGGGTAAACTGGACCAGGAGGAAATAGAAAAAAGGGTTGCCTTGCTGGAGGAAAGTGAAGTTCATCCCCTGGTGGTGCACAGCGCTTACCTGATAAACCTGGCCACCAACAAGGAAGAGTTCCTGGTTAAATCAAAAAATTTGCTTAACGAAACCATGAAGCGGGCTGCCCTGCACCGGGCGCCTTACGTGATTTTGCATACCGGCAACCATGGCGGCACAGGGGTGGAACAGGGGCTGGCCCAGATTATTCAAAGCCTTGAAGAGATGCTTCCCGGGTGGCCCGAATCGGTGCAGCTGCTGCTTGAAAATACCGCCGGCAGCGGCACTGCCCTGGGAGCGGATTACAGGGAACTGGGCCAGATTTTAAAGGCTTTCCCTCCCGGTAAACTTGGTGTCTGCATCGATACGGCGCACAGTTGGGCGGCCGGTTACGATTTCGGCTGCAGCAGCGGGGTTAAAAAAGCGCTTGATGAGCTTGATCAATACGTGGGGCTTGAACAGCTGAAGGTAGTTCATATTAATGATACAAAAGTTAAGCTCGGCTCACGGGTTGACCGTCATGCCCACCTGGGCGAAGGCAACATCGCCCTGGAAGGGCTGGCCACCCTGGTTAATTTCGGCTGGTCCGATGATCTGCCCTTTATCCTGGAAACCCCGGAAAACGGCAGCGAATGGGATAAGATAAACCTTGAAAAGCTGAAGGGCCTGGTTGATAAGTAAAGTTTGCTTTTCTTACCATTTGGAAGTACTTTTCGAACCCTGAATCGGCTGGCAGGCAGTAATAATAGTATCTATTCAGTTTATTTTTCAGTAGTGTAGGGGTTCAGCTGTATTTGTTTATTCATCATTAATGTAGGGGTTCAGCGTGCTGAACCCGCAGAACTAATCAGCGGACAGGTTTGAAACGGAGGTGCAGATTATGGCTAAAAAACCGGCAACTCTTTTTTGTTGTAATAACTGCGGCTATGAAACCCAGAAATGGCTGGGGCGCTGCCCAGGCTGTAACGAGTGGAACACTATGGCTGAGTTCAAACCTGCGCCGGTTAACAAACGTAAATCGCTGATGGGCCAGGAATCAAGAGCAGAAGCAGTGTCGCTGAAAAGTGTGCCTGCTGTTAATGAAGAGCGGATGGCCAGCGGTATTGGCGAATTTGACCGGGTTCTGGGCGGGGGAACTGTCTCCGGTTCCGTGGTGCTGCTGGGCGGTGACCCGGGAATTGGCAAATCTACCCTTCTTCTGCAGGTTGCAGCTAAACTGGCAGGTGCCCGGAACGTGTTTTACGCAAGCGGTGAAGAATCACTGCGCCAGCTTAAAATGCGGGCTGACAGGCTGCTGATTACCGAAGATTTTACCACGGCAGCTGTTACCGAACTGGAAGCGCTGCTTGAGCTGACTGCCCGGCAGAAACCGGATATCCTGGTTGTCGATTCGGTGCAGTCTATCTACCGTGCTGATCTTGACAGTGTTCCGGGCTCTGTCAGCCAGGTGCGCGAGGTGACTGGTGAGCTGGTACGCATGGCCAAGGAACATAATATTGCCGTATTCCTGGTGGGGCATGTCACCAAGGAGGGAGTAATGGCCGGGCCGCGTTTGCTGGAGCACATGGTTGATACAGTGCTTTACCTGGAGGGCGACCGTTATCACAGCTTCCGTATCCTGCGCGGGGTAAAGAACCGCTTTGGTTCAACAAACGAAATCGGTGTATTTATGATGGAAGCAGAAGGGATGGTTGAAGTTGCCAACCCTTCACACCTCTTTATATCGCACCAGAGGGAGCAGTCTCCGGGGGCAATGATTACGGCAAGCATGGAAGGCACGAGGCCGCTTCTGGTTGAGATTCAATCTCTCGTTGCGCCGACTGCCTACCCCACGCCGCGGCGCACAACTGCCGGTATAGATTCAAACCGGGTTGCCCTGGTCATGGCTGTATTGGAAAAACACGCCGGCACTTCATTTTTTGGCCTTGATACTTTTGTTAATGTGGTTGGGGGCGTGCGTCTTTATGAAACGGCAGCAGACCTTGCCCTGGCTTACAGTCTTACTTCAAGCCTGCGGGGGGTCAGTCTGAACAGTGAGACGGTAGCGGTAGGTGAAGTAGGTTTAACGGGTGAGATTCGCCCGGTCAGCCGTATTAGTCAGCGCCTGAATGAAGCGCTTAAGCTAGGTTTTAAACGTTTTGTGCTGCCCCAGGCCAATCTAGATGAAATTAAGAAGGAAGCACCAAAATATAAAAAAATGCAGCTGGTCGGGGTGGATAATATAAAGGAAGCGATTGGAATCGGGTTGCTGCAAAAAGATAAGTAATCAGGTTACAACCTGCTTTTTGCTTCTTGCCTCCTGAATGTAGGGGTTCAGCGTGCTGAACCCGCAAATACAAACGATTGGTTTGAATATATGTTGGCATACCATTATTTATTGTAGGGGTTCAGCGTGCTGAACCCGCAAACTGAAAAAGTATATGTTATAAAATACGTTTGCCCTTTGCACGATGTATGTTGTTAACACCCGGGCGCAGCAGCGCTGCGCCCCTACAGAAAACATTTATTCTAATAATAAACCGGTAATGCGGTAGTTATCTTAAGGAAAAAATGGTATCACAACGGCGAGACAGCAGAAGAACGGGATATTTTACCGTCCTTCTGCTGTTAACTTACTATATATAAAGAAAAAGTTTTTACTTACAGAGCCCGGCGATAGATCTGTTCATAGGCCTCTACAGTTAAATCACGCGGATTACCGATTGTCTGGGGGTCATTGAAAGCTTCCCGGGCCAGGCGGGGGATATCTGATTCTTTTATGCCGAGGGCGCTCAGCCTTGGAATACCGATATCGCCGGCCAGCTCGCGTACATCTTCAACTGCGGCCAGGGCTGCTTCCCGTTCGCTCATCCCGTAAGTTGGCACTCCAAGAGCCAGGGCTATCCGGGCATATTTTGCCGGTTCGCCCATCCAGTTATACTCCATTACCGGCACCAGGGTGGAGCCGACGGCTATGCCGTGATGCACGGGGAAAATTCCGCCCATCGTCTGGGTCATGGCGTGCACTGCCCCGGCGCTTTCAGCTCCGTAGGAAAGCCCGGCCAGCATGGCGCACATGGCCATGTAATACCGGGCTTCAAGATCCTGGCCGTAGGCTACTGCACGACGCAGGTACTTGCCGGCATACTCGATCGCCAGCAAAGCAACAGCATCGGTTGCCGGCTGGGCATAAGCGCAGGTGTAACATTCGATGGCGTGGCAGAGAGCGTCCATTCCGGTGCCTGCAGTTATCTCCGCCGGTAGGGAAAGGTGCAGCAGCGGGTCGACCAGGGCCAGGTGAGCAGCAATCAGGGGGCCTCCAACGTTAAACTTATATTCCCGGACCGGGTCAGTTATTACAGCCCACAGGGTCACTTCACTTCCTGTTCCGGCAGTGGTGGGGATGCAGGCCAGCGGAGGGATGCGCTTGCTGAGTTCTTTCTTCCCTTCGGCGCATTCATATTCAAGAACAGGTTCACCGTGGGCAATTTCCACGCCGATAGCCTTGGCGCAGTCCATCGAACTGCCCCCACCGACAGCAACCAATCCGTCGCAATCATTTTTCCGGTATAGCTCCGTTCCTGCTGCTACTGTGGCCAAGGGAGGATTGAACACTACCTGGTCGTAAAGCACATAACTGGTATTTGCATCTTTAAGCGGTTTGAGGACTGCATCCAAAAGACCTGCCTTAACTACACCCTGGTCGGTAACAACTAGCGGTTTTTTTACCCCCAGACCGGCCAGTTCGTTCGGCAGGTGGTTTACCGCGCCGAGCGCATGTTTCATTATCGTGGGAACCTCGAAATAGTGCAGTTTGTTTAAATCTTTCACGGGGGATTTCCTCCTTTTATATTTATGCTCCGCCGCAGGGGCGGAGGATTAGCTCTGCTGTGACAAACAAATAGCCCCTGGAGTTACAATGTTACAGACCTTAACGGATTATCCGCCCCCTCACCCTGACTCTCTCCCCGGGGAGAGGCCTGTTATGGTTTTTGCACCAGCACCGGCATATTCGCAAGGGCAAGCTCTTTAAGCTTTTCTTCTGACGGGCGGCCTTCACTGTCCCAGCCACGTTCCCGGTAGTAATCATCAAGCAGCTGATCCAGGTCTACCGCGGTTATTTTAGCCCCGCCATAAGGTCCTTCAGGCAGAGGTTCCTCTGTAAAGCGTTTCGGCAGGGTGTCATCGGCGCGGGTAAATCCCTCCCGCAGGTTAAAGAGGCGGATTTGGTTCCATACCCTTTCACCAAGCAGGAGCAATTTTTCTACATTCCATGTTTCTCCCAGTGCTGCTTCCAGCATACTGCAGTATGTTTCCTTGCTTATACCGTAAGTGGCAAAGTCGCACTTGACGAAAGTATCGAGAGCGGCAAGGTAATTCTGTAAATAGGTAACAATTTCTCCTTTACCTTTCAGCCCCAATCTGTCCACCGCTTCGCCGTTCCATTCGCCTCCGCATTCATAGAGAATAGGGAACGCACGCTGGTGACAGCCACCGCGGTCGGCAGTGGCCAGGGCCAGTCCCATACCGGGTACACTGCGCGGACCCCAGGCCGGGCTTTCCAGTCCTTTTATGTGAACGGCAAAATCAGCTGCTTTCCCACCCAGATCAGCGGCTGCCTTTTTTACTCCCCGGGCCAACAGGTCGCCGATGCCGCGGCGTAAAGCAATTGCCTCGAGCAGGTAGTCAACCGAAGCGGCATCGCCAAATTTAAGGTTAAGGCCTCCGGTATCTTCAGCGTTTATTAAACCGTTTTCGAAGGCTTCAATAGCAAACCCTGCTACCCCGCCGGCCGACATGCCGTCCAGGCCAAGAGCATCACATTTTTTCACCAGGTAAGCCACCTCGCGAATGTCGCTCAAGCCGAGGTTGCTGCCCATCATTGCTGCCGTCTCATACTCCACTACATCAGAAATCAGGCCGCGGTGGCGACCCCTGCTTATTTTCCCCACCTTGCCGCAGGCAATGGGGCAACCTGCGCAGGCTGTATTACGAAACCACAGTTCGCGGCGTTGGGCAACGGCATTTAACCCGGCTGCTCCCTCGAAAGTACCGTTGGAATAGTTGAGGGTCGGGAGCAGTTGTTCATCATTGGCAAAATCTATTGAAGCGGGGGTGCCGTCAGTAGTAAAGCCGGCAATGGTTTCTTCTTCAGCCAACTCCTGGTAAGCCCGGTCGACAGCTGAAATAAATTTACGGGGGTCAGCCGGCTTGACAGTTTTCATTCCCCGCAGAACCAGCGCTTTCAGGTTTTTTGAACCCATTACCGCCCCGGTGCCAGCCCGTCCGGCATGACGGTTGTATTCGCAGTTGATCAGGGCGAAAGAGACCAGTTTCTCTCCTGCCGGGCCGATACAGGCAATTTTTACTGAATCGTCGCCCATTTCGCGGCGGAGCGCCTCCACCGTGCTGAAAGTATCAAGACCCCAGGTGCTACCGGCCGGTCTCACTTCAACTTTACCGTCATCTATTACGATGTAGCTCGGCTGTTTCGCTGCTCCGTTGATAATTAACCCGTCGTAGCCGCAGTAGCGAATTTCCTGGGCGAAATGGCCGCCAAAATAGGAATCAGCAAATGTTCCGGTTAATGGTGATTTGGTCACCACGCAGCCGCGCATAGCCGGGGCCAGGGTGCCGGTTAACGGACCGGGCATGAACATCAGCAGGTTTTGGGGGGACAGGGGGTCGGTTCCGGCCGGCAGAAGGTCGTAAAGAATCTTTGCGCCGAATCCCTTTCCGCCTATAAAATTTTTAACCAGGGCCGGGCTAGGGCTGATTTCTTTGCTTTTACCGGAGGTTAAATCAATATAGAGTAGCTTACCCATGTAAGCGCTCATTTTATAACCGCCCCCTTTTTTTCAACCAGCTGCAGGGCCCGGGGCACGCAATATTTTACACAGAGCGGGTCACCGCTGCACATGTCGCACTTATCGGCTTTTTTATCGGGGCCGATTCGAATCATCCTGTCCGGGCAGGCTTCAACACATATTCCGCAACCCGTGCAGGTATCTTTATCAACCAGGACAACACCTGTTTCCGGGTTGCGGCTGATTGCTTCGAAGGGGCAGGCATTCAGGCAGAAAGGATTCTCGCACTGGGTGCAGAGAACCGGCCTGTTGACCAGGTTTTCATTCTTGCTTAATACTTTTAGACGGGCCGCCCTGGGATTGTAGCCGCCTGCAGCCCGGTTTGCACAGACCAGCATGCAGGCTCCGCACCCGGTGCATAAGTCAAACTCGCCTCTGATATACAGCATGGCAATTCCTCGTTTCAACTGTTCTTATAGTTCATCGACTTCTTTGTACCACTTAACTTTATCACCGATCTTGCTACGCATTTTCCAGGATAACGACTTGGGTTTATCCTCAATATATTTAGAGATTTGACTCACTCGTTTTTTGATCAGAGCTTTTTCATCATCGGCAAACAGCTCTGTTTTTTCGTTAACCAGAAGCAGTTTATCCATGTTACCCGTAACTGTTCTCCAAAAACCCCACTCCGTGGCTAAAATTCCGGCTATTACCAGGCCATTAATTGCTTCATTGTCATCACTGCCAATTGGATGTTCAGCGAGCAGCATCAATGTATCGACTATATCTTTTTCGTTAATTTGAACTATCTGCATTTTTTCCAGGAACAGTTCAGCCAGGGGTATGGTTAGTTCGTCCACATCCAGGCGGTCGCGCAGTGGAAGGACATGGCAGTAATCGAGTTTATCAAAGAATATATCCGAGTGCATGCCGGTTTGCGGATTGTCAAAAACCAGGCGGTCACTGCCGTATAAAGTGGTGATCATCTCATCATCCTTGTAGTCCAGTTCGGCATAAGCCTCAATAATCAGCTCGCGGTGCTCGCTCTTCGCTACGAAATCGGTATCGGTAAAAATACGGCCCCACTTTTCATGGATATGGCTGTATGCAGGGCAGCGCAGGTGAAAGGCCAGTGCTCCGATCAAGCGGAGCGGTGCGCCCTTACTTGCTGTACGATCGATTATTCTCTTAGCTTCTTCAATAAATTCGCCGGCATTCTTCCCGGTGTAAATGGTCATTATTTTCCTCCTTTCGCTAAAAATTAAATGCTGTGTTTCGGGGATGAGGCTGCGGGCGGGCTTACCCGCCCGTTCTGTTAAAGGTTCTGCCTCATCCGGTCCAGGTTCCCCGGAGTAGGAAACAGGACCCAAGGTAGCCTAAACCAACATAGTTAAGCAGAA
Source organism: uncultured Syntrophomonadaceae bacterium (assembly GCA_964492615.1). GTDB lineage: Bacteria > Bacillota > Dethiobacteria > DTU022 > DTU022 > JAABTH01. Next base: position 10,706 of record CAZBKZ010000038.1, read on the forward strand.
ACCTCCCAAGGGGGAAGTAGTTTTCAAACCATAGCTTCAAGCTATCCAGTCAGCCTCCCGGCACAAGTATAAACCCGCTTGCCATTCCGGCTACCCGGAGGTTAAAACATATTTTTTTACTCCTTTCTGATCCATTTCAATAATAGCCCCGAGTAAGGTGCTCTGTTCATATGAACTCCCGGGATTGACAACAAAGGTTTTTTTCATTCTTTTTATGCCGCGGCCTTCATGAATGTGGCCGGTTAAGGCCAGGGGAGGCTGGTATTTCATGATGGCATCGCGAACAGCTGTGCTGCCGACAGGAATCAGAGAGCGGCCGGCGTATTTTGGACGCAGATTTTCATCCAGTTCCGGGGCTTCATCAAGGCCCGAGCCAAAAGGTGGTGCATGCAGGTTAAATACGCATCGCGACAGGTCATTAACCTGGACGGCCATTGTTTCTATCTTTCCGGCCAGTATTTCTTCACTGCATTCCCTGTGAGTGTCCCAGGGAGTAGGATTGGACCAGCCGGAACTGAGCATATTGTAGTAGCCGTCTAAATCAAGGATGCGTCCCTCGGCCATGGTTATTGCTTTTGATGAGGTCAGAACCTCGTCCAGTTCGAACATGTCATCGTTTCCGGGGCAAACAAAGCATTTTATACCGGTACCGGCCAGCTTATCATCAGCAAAAGCGACCCAACGCTCGGCCATTTTTAAAACTTCTTCGACAAATAGCTTTTCCACTTTTTCCGGGGCGGCGCTCAGTTCCTGAAAGCGATCATCAGTCATTTCGATAGGATAATAGCCCCGGTCGGAAATGTTTTTTAACATCCTGTTCTTGCCTTCTTCATCAAGAAGCATTTCTTCCTCGAGAAAGTTAACTTTGTACATTCCTTTGCTGTCCCTGATAAAAGGAACCAAGGCTTTACCGGTCATGTCGCCGCCGAGAATGATGATATCTGCCTCGTAGAATTTACCGGCGTTAATAAACTTTTTCCAGCATATTTCCGACCCGTGAACGTCTGTGGCAAAGAAAATTGTGGTCATTAATCATCCTCCTTTCAGGCAGTTCATACAGCGCCGGGCACGAATGCTGTTACCGCTCCATTCCATCCCTTAAACAGTATTGAAAGGGATGGAATGGAACCGGTTATTCAGGAGTTAATCCAGCGCGTCCAAACCATTTATTCTACCGGTATACTCTTATGAATTTCATCAAGGTTTATCCCCTGCTTGCGGCGGTACCACCTGGAACCGAGATAGATGGCAATTGATATCAGGTAGAGGATAGCCATGTAAATATAAGATGTTGGTTCATTAACCCCATAAACTGAATCGGTAGCCCACATGTAGAAAAGAAAGGCCAGGAAACCTCCGAAAATGACCCCGGTTACCGTGATCAGGGGCAGTCCGAATATCTTTAACCTGGCGATCGGGGAGGCTTTGTATAGTTCTGGATCTTTAAAAGGCAGGATAATTGCTGCTACAGTAGTTCCGAAATAGGTAATGGCTATAACCACAGTGGAGTTGAGGGCCAGGGTTTCCAGGTTTTCGGTGTAGTGCATTCCGGCGCTGACAATTACACCACCAACAGCCATAACAGTGAGAGCATTGACCGGTGAACGGAATTTGGTTGATACCCGGGCCATCCATTCGGGCAGGATACGGTCAAAAGCGGCGGCGAAAATTACCCTGGTCGAAGAAAGAAAGACAGTGCCGCACCAGCCGAAGAACCAGGCGCTCATTGAGATTAACAACCACATCTGCAGGATGGGGTTATTGGTGAGAAAGCTGACTAAAAGGGCAGGGTAGGGGTAGGCTCCGAAAGGAGAGGTCCCCTCATAATAAGCAAAGTTAGCGGCATTATAAAAATCCCAGCCAATAACGCGGGCAATCAGGCCCAAAACGATCAGGGCTAAAATAGTAGTAGCTATTAAACCGGCAGCCATACTCCAGAAGTTGCGCTTAAAATCGGAAGCGCCGCGGACTTCTCCATAGAGGGTGGCTCCCCAGTTTGGCCACAGATTAAAAAACACTACCATGGGGATTAAAGCCATGCTGGCTCCGACAGCCACCTTGTTTATCGGGATGGCAGTATAACCCCCATCGGCTGCTGTAGCAAGGACCTGTTGGTATACATCACCCCCGCCGGAAGCAAAAAAGCTGTTGGCATACTGGTTAAACTGGGCAATGAAATCAGCCCGTGAGTTGACCAGCATCATGATAATCATTGTTACTATACCGGCCATGCCCAGGTAAAAGCAGAATTTTTGAATACGGGCATACCAGTTCATGCCGAGACTGACAAATACAAAAGCAAGGGCGATAACCACTATAGAGGAAACAAAAAAGCCGTTGGTGGATATAAACCAGCCGGCGGCGTTGCTTAGTGCTGTGCTCCCGGTCCAGCCACCGAGCATGCCCAGGATGGGAGCAAAAACATTGAAGGCGAGCATGTTTCCGTACAGAGGCACCCAGTGCCACAGGATCCAGGCCCAGCCGGTAATGGAGAGGACAAATCCCAGCCCTCCGCCGAGAATACGGCTTTGCCATACATAGTCACCGCCGGCCCTGGGCATAACCGCTACCAAGAGCCCGTATACAAATATCTCAAATATAATAAAGATAGCACTGATCACAATTGCTGTTAAGAGGTTGGCTTCGGGCAGGTAAGGGGCAAAGGCAAAAATATAGAAACCGAGGGTTACCAGGTTAATCGAAAAGAAAGCATAAACAAAGCCGTCGAAGACCGACCAGGATCGGACCAGCCCGCTGGCCTTGCGGACAAACATACCAGGTTGCGCCATAATTTTTTCTTCCTTTCTGATAAATTTGTTGGCGGATAATCCGCCACTTATCCCTGCCTAATATCATCTTTTAATGTTTTAAACAACACCTCCTGAAATAATGTAAATTATTTGTTAAGAGCATAGTGTTATTTAAATATTTCCGCTAAATAACCTTTGTGAGATGAGTAAAAATATTGCGACACATTGGTGCAAAATGCACAAAACCATTTTGGAGATCAGTTTGCCTCTTATTAGCAGCTTTAGGTAGAGAGACGATGGCTTATTGAAGCCAACAGCAGGGGGAAGGTATCAATAGCTTCGAGGTTTTTACCGAGCAGTTCTTCTATTTTTTGCAGGCGGTAATTAAGGGAATTGCGGTGAATGTGCAGCTTTTCGGCGGTTCTGGTCCGGGAAAAATTACATTCTATGTATTTTTCCAGGGTTAGGACCAGTTCTCCGCTTTTTTCTGTATCGTAATTGACAAGAGGTGCGTAAACCTGTTCGTAGAGATTTGGCCTGTTTATTGAGGTTAAAAAGCGCTTGACCAGGTGGTATGATATCATATCCATATGGGTAAGGGCAAAGTCGGCCTGGTATAGTTTTTTACCCAGATCAAGGGTCTCCCAGGCTTCAAGATAGCTGGTGCTGATCCGTTCAATATCCGGGCAGTGGTCTCCGGCAGCCATGTATATAGGGATACCGTTCATACGGGTTGAGACTGTTTTTTTTATTTTCAGCATAAGTTCTTTGCCAAATTCCCTGGCAGCAGGGGGAGATAATTTTTCTGAGAGATGAACCAGGATTATAAGACTGCCCAGGGCTTCAACTACAACTCCGTCTGCCTGTTCTGCCTCAAGAGAATAGTGCAGAAGCCGGTAAAGCTTTCTTTCCAACTCATCGATAGCTGCAGTGCGATTGCTCCCCTGTCCTCTGCCGCAGTAAACGCTCTCCTTGTTTAACTCAACAAGAATCACATAATAACTGCCAGTAGCATCAAGGCCGAATTGCCTGGCTCTGGAAATTATATTTTCACGGTTTTTAATGTTGCCGAGTAATAATTCATTATAAAAGTCCAGTGCGTTTTTGCGCTGTGTATCCCTGATTGCTTTTTCTTTCAGGATGTGAAGAGCAATAGCCATGGCGCCGGCTTCGGTTGCGACTGTTTTTGACTTGTCCATCCGTTCTTCAAGGTGGGGGATAATCAGGATGCCGAAAAGGGTGTCGCCGGCAAAGATGGGGAAAAAGAAATCAATAAAGTCTTCTTTTCCCGAACCATAATCGTAATAAGCCGGCACCTTGTTGCGAATCAGTTCTGTAATCAGTCCAGGAGGGTAAAATGAATCGAGGTGCGGTTTTGAAACCTGTCCGGCAATGGCTTTAATTATGGAAGGAAACTTGCCTTTGTAACCGGCAGGAATAGCAACATCCAGAATGGCCAGATCGGCATCAGCCATGATCACCGGGTGCCGGAGCAGGGCAGCCAGGGACGTGAGCAGCTCTTTCAGGCCGCTGCCTTTTAATACTATGTCTGTCATCATGGTATGCACTTCGTGGGCGTATTCAAGGGCCTGGACCTGTTTATCAAGGATCTGGCTCATTACAGGGACAATTACATCTATATAAGAGCAATCCGGCATTTGTAGCAGGGGCAGATTAAGCTGGTCTGCTTTTTCGATCAATTTATGATCAATATACGATATGTAGCGTTCAGGGGAGAAAATGATCAGTGCTGCCCCACCGCATGATGCGATATCTTCCAGCATTTGTAGCTGGGCTTCAATATTGTCTTTTAAAGCGTAGAAGGTGGTTGAGAGGAGGGAGTCGCGTCTGAACCAGATTGCTGCATCAGGCACATCAATTATGTCAACGGCCCTGATTACATTATCCAGGCCTCTTTTACCGGCGAGAACCCGGGCTTCAACAAGCCCGCCAATCCTGAGAGCATCTCTGACCGTGATGGCCATAGAAAAGCTTCACCGTTCCTTTGTAATGAAACTCGCCTGCAGGTGCAGAAATGTTTTTCGCATTTGGCCTCGAGACGGGATTGCTCTTAATTTAGCTTATCCAGGCAGGTGCCGGGGCCGGCATCAATTGGTTCGTCATGCGCAGGTTGCTGTAGTAAATAAGTTGAGTCTAACGGAAAAATGAAAACTGTCAGGAGAGCAAAAAATGACCCAGGGTGCTGATTCGTTCATGCTCCAGGTCAATTAAATCTTCCAGTTTAAAATCGAGAGTGTTGCACAGGGCGGTAAGATAGAACAGGTGCTTGCCCAGTTCTTCGGCTACTACTTCACGGCAGTGTTCACACAGCTTCCCTTTGAGGTGAGAATCCATATATTTGCCACAATCCTTGAGGGTATCCCTGGCAGGGTACTGTCTCTTGTTTGCGTTGATTGAAATACAGCCGCAATCTGTCACCGCTTTTATTACACTGCGGTTAACCCTTGCTGTTGATTCCTGGTACTTTGAGAGGCAATCCAGGACACTTCGATGGCGGATCAATACCTCTGAAACCAGTTCCTGAAACTCGCCGACACCCTCGTTCTCTTTCACCGGTAAGTCACCTCGTTTTCTAATTAGAGCCCTGTTATGGTCATTATACGTTTTAGTTTAACAGCATGTCAACCTTCTTACAGCAGGTCTGTTTTTGGCTTCAACAGTAATTCGTTGGCATATTCAGTTTATAAAAAATTCGTTATTGTATTATTGTTTTGGATATGTTAAACTGATTGTTTAATTGACACCTGCAGGGCGCTGTGATACTATATTTTTAGGTATTTTTTTCGAGGAGGAGAGGTTTTGTTCAGCGTAGGAGACAGAGTAGTTTACCCGATGCACGGAGCAGGTGTTATTGAAGCAATAGAAGAGAAAGAAATCCTGGGCGCTCGAAAGAAGTATTATGTCATGAAGATGCCGCTTGGCGAAATGAAAGTGCTCATTCCCACAGATAATATTACGCAAGTCGGTTTACGTGGGGTTATTGAGAGGGAAAAAGTTGAAGAAGTATTTGTTGTTCTGCAGGGCGAACAGCCGAAAATGTCGACCAACTGGAACAGGCGCTACCGGAACCACCTTGAAAAAATCAAGAGCGGCGACATTTTTGAGGTTGCCGAAGTGGTGCGAAACCTGATGTTGAGAGATCGCGAAAAAGGTCTTTCCACAGGTGAAAGCAAGATGCTTGATACCGCCAGGCAGATCCTGATCAGCGAGCTTATTCTGGTACAGGGGATGGATCACTCCGAGGTTATCAGTATCCTTGACGATATCTTTGAACAATCACCCAAGTAGGAAGTAGTTAATATATGTTTGGCGGCCTTTCGGCCTTGCCTCCGGGGAAAGCTTTAAGATATAATATTATGAAGGTCTCCCGGGGTTTTTTTGTTTATCGTCAGCGAATGATCAGGTGTTTATTTTAATCCGGAAGGAGGTGTTGTTAATGGCTCTAAAGATATTACGCATAGCAGGAACTATAGTTGGGTTGGTTCTGGGTGTGTATGTTTTTTCTGTTCTGCTTCCGCTAATATCACTTGTTATCAATGTCCCGCCGGTTTTTGAGCTAACCCCGGTCAGTATCGGTTATTTTGCTTTTGGCGGTATTTTATTCGGACTTATTTTTTATTTTATTACTCCCGTGTTTATTAACCTTTTCATTAAGATCGTGACCTGGGCTGATGTAACGCTTAAAACCGTCCCCACTCAGGATATTGCCCTGGTGGCTTTCAGCCTGATTATAACCCTGTTGATCGGGCTTCTGTTAAGCTACCCGATTTACCGCATCCCTGTTGTTGGAGTTTTTATCGCCCCCATTTTAACCCTGTTTCTGGTTTTTATCGGTGTCCGGTTCGTTCTTAACCGCAAGGAAGAATTCACCTTTTTATCTTCCCTTTTTAACCGTAATGTCCGAAATACCGGCCGTGAAAATGAAGTTTTTAAAATACTTGATACCAGCGCCATAATTGACGGTAGAATCGTTGATATCTGTAAAACAGGTTTTATGGAAGGGGTAATCGTAGTAGCCGGTTTTGTGCTCGAGGAACTGCGGCACATAGCAGATTCACCTGATCTGCTCAAACGTAACCGCGGCCGCCGCGGTCTAGACGTGCTAAACAAAATCCAGAAAGAGATGGAGATACCGGTTCAGATCTACGAGGGCGATTTCGAAGATATCGCGGAAGTCGACAGTAAACTGGTTAAGCTGGCCAAGAAGATAAACGGCAAGATTATTACCAACGATTTTAACCTGAATAAAGTATGTGAATTGCAAAATATAGCTGTGCTCAATATAAATGAACTGGCCAATGCTGTAAAGCCGGTAGTTTTGCCCGGAGAAGAAATGGTTGTGCAGATTATCAAGGACGGCAAAGAAGCCGGCCAGGGAGTTGCCTATCTTGATGACGGAACGATGATCGTGGTCGAAGGCGGGCGTCGTTTTATTGGTGAAACAATTGAAGTTTTAGTGACCAGCGTTCTGCAGACGGCTGCGGGAAGGATGATTTTCGCCAAGCCGGGGCAGGATACTGAAAAAATGAGTGGGGTTAAATAAAAAATGAAAGCAGCAGCAATTGTAGCTGCAGCCGGCGCAGGTTTGCGCATGGGGAATGAAATCCGCAAGCAATATCTTGAAATTGCAGGTGTCCCTGTTTTGGTCCGTTCCCTGCAGTTATTTGCTTCATGCCCGCTGGTGGATGAAATAGCTGCTGTTATCCCCGCAGGAGATCAGAAGGCAGTTGCCCTGCTGATTGAACCTTACTTCCGGCCTGGGGAGATTATTCTTGTTGAAGGGGGCAGCACCCGACAGGAATCTGTTGCCCGCGGCCTGGCGGCGCTCACGGGGAGCGCCGATTATATTTGTATTCATGATGCTGCAAGGCCGATGGCCGGGGCTGCTTTGCTGCTGGATCTGCTCAATAACGTTCCCGGTTGCGGGGCTGTTGTTCCGGTAATCAGACCGGCTGATACTGTTAAAGAGGTTGACAACCGCGGCTATATTACAGGAACGCCCTGCCGCGACAAACTCCGCCTGGTGCAAACCCCTCAGGTTTTCAGGCGCGAGCTGATTGAAAAGGCCTATAAAGAGGCCGAAAAAAGAGGAACAATCGCAACAGATGATGCCGCGCTGGTTGAGATGATAGGTGTTCCCGTTATGACCGTTCCCGGCGAAGAGGGAAATTTTAAGATAACCACCCCTCAACAGCTTGAACTGGCAGAGTGGTTTCTGAAGGAGGAAACAGGACGGTGATCCGGATTGGAACCGGTTATGATGTTCACCGGCTGGTAAAGGGAAGAGAGCTGGTCATTGGCGGAGTGAAAATAGATTATCACCTGGGCCTGGAAGGGCATTCCGATGCTGATGTTTTAACGCACGCCTTGATCGATGCCCTGCTCGGGGCAGCAGGTTTGGGTGATCTGGGCTGCCATTTTCCGGCGGGAGACGATAGCTATCGCAACATCAGCAGTCTTAAACTGCTGGAAGAAGTGAAAGTAATGCTTGATGCCCGACGCTGGAAGCTTGTTAACGCAGACCTGGTTTTGATTGCAGAGGCGCCCACATTTTCTCCTTTTGCCGGGCAGATCTGTGAAAAGTTGGCTGCAGTTCTTGAAGTTCCCATTAGCTGCTTTAATGTTAAGGCGACTACTACCGAGGGGCTGGGGTTCTGCGGGCGGGGAGAGGGTATTGCGGCACAGGCTGTCGTATTAATTGAAAAAGTTGCCCTGCCCGGGCCGGGAGGTCATGAGGCTGGTTAAAATATTTTTATGTTGGGAGCGTTATATTATTGTTCAGACGAATTAAAGAAGATATAAAGGCTGTTAAAGAGAGAGATCCGGCAGCGAAAAGTACTTTGGAGGTTCTGCTCTGTTATCCCGGTCTTCATGCCTTGCTTTGTCACCGTTTTGCCCATTTTCTCTATCGTCACGGGCTGGTTCTGCTGCCGAGGATATTATCTCACCTTTCCCGTTTCTTTACGGGAATTGAGATTCATCCCGGAGCCCGGATCGGCAACTCGTTTTTTATCGACCACGGCATGGGGGTTGTCATTGGCGAAACAACCGAGATCGGCTCTAATGTAACCATTTACCAGGGAGTAACTCTTGGTGGAACAGGCAAAGAGCAGGGCAAGAGACACCCGACTATTGGGAATAATGTTGTGATCGGCACCGGCGCTAAAGTTTTGGGGCCTATAGAAATTGGTGATAATTGCCGGGTGGGGGCCGGATCGGTAGTGCTCAGCCCTGCCCCATCCAATTCTACCGTGGTTGGTATCCCTGCCCGTGTCGTATATTTTAATGGAGAAAAGGTACCTTCAATTAACCTGAATCACTGTGATATGCCCGATCCGGTAGCCGAAGCGCTGAAACGCCTGCAGGAGCAGATTGATCAGCTTCGTTGCCAGGGGGTTGAATCTGAAAACGGAGTGTGCAATAACTGTGGCCATAAAAATTTATAACACCCTGACTCGTTCGAAAGAAGAACTGAAACCCGGAGCCCCGTCCGATCTGACTTTTTATGTTTGCGGTCCCACGGTCTATGATTATATCCATATCGGTAATGCCCGGGTTTTTATTATTTTTGATGTGGTTAGGCGTTACCTGGCTCACCGCGGCTATAAAGTAACCCTGGTGCAGAACTATACTGATATCGACGATAAAATGATTAAACGCGCTGCCGAGCAGAAAATAACTGTTCCGGAACTGGCTGAACGCTTTATCGGTGCTTACGAGGAAGATGTTGCCGCTCTGCGGGTCAGGCCTGCCGACATTAAACCGCGAGCCACGGAACATATTCCCCAGATAATTGAGCTGATTGAAAAACTGCTGGAAAATGGTTATGCCTATACCAGCGACGGTGATGTTTATTATGATACTTCACGTTTTGAGAGTTACGGCTCTCTTTCCCACCAGAAACAGGATGAGCTGCTGGCGGGAGCCCGTGTGGAACCGGGAGAGAAGAAGCGCAGTCCCCTGGATTTTGCTCTCTGGAAGCAGAAAAAAGAAGGAGAGCCATCCTGGGAAAGTCCCTGGGGTGAAGGCAGACCCGGCTGGCATATTGAATGTTCGGCCATGTCAACCCACTACCTTGATGGCACCCTGGATATTCATGCCGGCGGAGCCGACCTGATATTTCCTCATCATGAAAACGAAATAGCCCAGACCTGGGGAGCTGAACAGAAACCGCTTGCCCGTTACTGGATGCATGCCGGTTATCTAAATATTGAAGATCGTAAGATGTCGAAATCACTGGGTAATGTTAAAACTGTGCATGAACTGGTTAAAAGGCATGATCCGCTTGACCTGCGATTCCTGATTTTATCTGCCCACTACCGCAGTCCGCTTAATTTCAGCACCGACCTGGTTGAACAGAGCCGAGCCGGCCGGCAGAGGCTGCAGGAAATGATCGCTAACATGCTGAATGCCGCCGACGGCGCTTCCCATGCAGAAACCGGATATGAGGATAAGCTGGACAGCGCTCTGGAAAGTGCGAAAAAACGTTTCAGCGAAGCCATGGACGATGATTTTAACACGGCTGACAGCCTGGGAGTAATCTTTGACCTGGCCAGAAGTTGTAATGTTTACCTAAGGGAAGGGCATCCATATAATCGCGATTTGCTTGATAAAGTGATTGCTTTCTACCGGGAAATCAACGAAATTTTTGAAATACTTGATCTTGAAGAGCCCCGTTTGCTTGATGATCAGATTTCCGGGTTGATAAAAAAGCGTGATGAAGCCCGTGCAGCCAAAGACTTTGTTAGCGCCGATCAAATCCGTGATAAACTTGCCGGTCAGGGCATCATATTGGAAGATACGCCGCATGGCACCAGGTGGAAACGAAAATAGCTTTTAACCCGAAACAGCAAAAAAAATGCTTTGGGGAACAATGGGAAAGGGGATAAAAATGGCTTACGTACGCGAAAGAACTATTGAATCAGCATGGCGGATGGTTCTCTGGAACTGTGCCCGCTATGGCTACAGCTACAGGATAAAAAAAGGAAGTTACGAGGGACAGCTTCGCAAGCAGTTGGATCATCTGACGGTTGTTATTGAAGAACCCTATACCCGACCCCTTGCGGTGTGGCTGCCCGAGAACTGCGGAATTCCGGCGCCCACCTCTGAAGAACGGATTCAGCAATACTTTTATGATTACCTGGCAACCGATACCAAGTGCGATATGGAAGATTATACCTACGGACAGCATATCGCTCCGCAGCTGCCCAAGGTGATCGACCTGCTGAACCGGTCAAAAGGTGCGACAAACCAGGCCTGCATGAATATAGGCGGGCAGGAGAATATCGATCTTGATGACCCTCCCTGCCTCAGGGTGGTTGATTTCAAAGTAGTTGACGGACGTCTTAATATGACAGTATTTTTCCGCTCCTGGGATATTTTTGTCGGCTTCCCGGAGAATCTCGGCGGGCTGCAGCTGTTGAAAGAGTATATCCTGATGCAGCTCAAGTTTCCCGTGGAGGATGGTCAGATTACCGCCTATTCATCCGGTGCCCATATTTACGAACAGTATTTTCCGCTTGTTAACCTCTTAAATGCGCATAAGTGCTGAAGCGAGGGATATGAATCATGAAAAGGGATGATACTTTTAACGATAGTGAAAATGGTGATCAGGCTAAAGAGACAGGAGAAGAGCTAATTGCCGGCCGCCAGGCAGTGCTTGAGGCTCTTCGCTCGGGCAAACCACAGCGCATTATTCTGGCTGAAAGCCTGAAGGGCGCCATCATTAATGAAATTACCCTGCTGGCGCGTCAGGGCAGGGTACAGGTGGTGCGCCTTTCGCGCGACGAATTTCAGGAAATGGCAGGGCACATTACCGGTAACCAGGGGGTTGCCGCCCTGGTATCTCCATTCGAATATATCGATCTGGATGAGCTGATTGCCCTTTCTCGTTCTCCCCTTCGGGATCCTTTCCTGATAATGCTCGACCATATTGAAGATCCGCAAAACCTGGGTGCAATAATGCGTACAGCTGACGCAGCCGGGGTAGACGGGATTATTATTCCCTCGCATCGCGCCGTCGGTGTTACTTCAACGGTGAGGAAAGTAGCCTGTGGCGCTGCAGAAAGGCTCAGGGTCGCCATGGTCGGCAACCTGAACCAGGCGGCCGAAACTTTAAAAAGAGAAGGGTTTTGGATTTACGGGGCGGAAGGTGACGGAGAAAAAGAGTACTACCTTGCTGATTACAAATGCCCCCTGGTTTTGGTGCTAGGTTCTGAAGGAAAAGGCATATCCAGGTTACTGCGCGAGAATTGTGATCTCACTCTATCTATACCGATGCCGAATATAGTGGGCGGTTCTTTAAATGTATCTGCCGCCGCGGCAGTATTAATTTATGCTGTTCTAGGCCAGAGAGAAGGGTGGAACGCATGACGGCGCCCATATTAATAGTTGATGGTTATAATATTATCGGTTCCTGGGAAGAGCTGAAGCTGTTAAAGGAAGAAGACTTTGGCAGCGCCAGGGATCAACTGGTATCTATCCTTGCCGCTTATTATCCTTGGAGCTGGGAACGAATTATTATAGTTTTTGACGGACAGCAGTTTGCCTGGGACGAGACCGAAGGAGTGGAGGTTGTTTTTACCGGCAACCATGAAACGGCAGACACCATGATTGAAAGGTTGGCCGGTGGTCTGGCTGCATATAACCGGGTCGAGGTGGCCATTTCTGACTTTGCCGAATACCGGGCGGCTTCGAACCTTGGAGCCTACGTTATGTCGGCATCAGCCCTGAAAGAGCGCCTGGCAGAGAAACGGCAGAACTATCGCGAAAGACTTAATAAGCAAAATGCGCCGGGGGGAATAATGTTAAACGAGATCCTCCACAGGAAGGTTATCGATTCGTTGGAAAAACTGAGACGGCATTAAGTTGCCCAAGGCTTAAATTGCTTGTATCCTGTTGCTAAAATGCTTGACCCTGCCGGGGCATTACGTTATAATATCGGAGAAAGCCTGCAACATTCCTACCATAAGATATCCAAACGGAGGCGATAGGTTTGA